>NZ_JBIRGD010000005.1:0-388389 GCF_044327805.1 Streptomyces sp. NPDC018019
CGGCGCCCCGATCGTTCTCATCTGGGACAACCTCAATGTGCACAAGGACGCCCGGCTGCGTGCCTTCGTCGACAGCCACGACTGGATCACCACCCACTACCTGCCGCCCTACGCACCCGACCTCAACCCCGTCGAAGGCATCTGGTCACTCCTGCGCAGGCGCTGCCAGGCCAACACCGCCTTCACCGACCCCGACCACCTCCTCGCAGCCCTCCGCCGACGGCTCCGCCAGATTCAATACCGCAGCGACATCATCGACAGCTGCCTCACCGCGACCGGACTTTCCCTAACGACACCACGCAGACAAAGTCAGTAACGCGTGCGACGAGCTTCGGACCGGCGCCGGGTGGCGTGGAGGGAGCCGAGGAGTTCGAGGGCCTGGGCGCTGGGGCTGCCCGGTTCGGCGTGGTAGATGACGAGCTGCTGGCCGGGGGCGTCACGTACGTCGAACGCCTGGTACGTGAGCGTGAGCGGGCCGACGTCCGGGTGGAGGAGGTGCTTGGCGTCCCGGGTCTTGCCGCGCACGGTGTGGGCGTTCCAGAGATGGGCGAAGTCCGCGCTGTGTTCGGAGAGGGTGCGCACGAGTGCGCGCAGCCGCGGGTGGTCCGGGTCGAAGCCGACTGCCTGGCGCAGGTTGGCGACGGTGGCCTGGGCGGCCCGTTCCCAGTCCGTGTAGAACTCCCGGCCCGCGGGGTCGGCGAAGGTCATGCGGGCCAGGTTGTCCACGGTCTCGAAGGGGGTGAAGAGGGCGTCGGCCAGGGCGTTGGTGGCGAGGACGTCCAGGGCCCGGCTGAGGACGAACGCCGGGGTGTTCGGGTAGCCGTCCATCAGCTGGCGCAGCGCTGGACCGACCTGTTCGGCAGCGCGCGAGGCGGACTGGTCGTCCAGCACGGTCCCGGCCAGCCGGTACAGGTGCGCACGGGCGTCTGCTTCGAGGCGCAGCGCGCGGCTGAGGGCGTCGAGCACCTGCGCCGAGGGATTACGTTCGCGGCCCTGCTCCAGGCGCGTGTAGTAATCGGCGCTCACCCCGGCCAGAACGGCGACTTCCTCGCGGCGCAGTCCGGCGACCCTGCGGGCCCCGTAACTCGCCATGCCGACGTCGTCGGGTCGCAGGCCGGCGCGGCGGGCGCGCAGGAACTCGCCCAGGTGGTTGCCGCCCAGGTGATTGCCGCCGAGGTGGGTGTCGTCCATGGCGTCAGGCTAGGCGGTGGTCCGGCGCGGAGCCTGGGTGTGCTGCACCCAGGCACTCCACGCCCTGGCGGAGGGGTGCTGACCTGCACAGACTCGGTGGAACAGGTCGCCCGGCCCAGCGGGCGGCATCCCGAGCAGCAAGGAGCGAGCGTTCCCATGACACGACTCCGTCTCGACGGCAGGACCGCGCTGATCACCGGCGCGACCGGTGGCATCGGTACGGCCACCGCCGAACTCTTCGCCCGCGAAGGCGCCCGGTTGGTGATCACCGATGTCGCCGAGGAGCCCCTGCGGGCCCTGGCGCACCGGATCGAGGCACGCGGCGCGGAGGTCGTCGCCGCCCGCCTCGACGTCTCCTCGGCGCGGGACTGGGACGAGGTGATCACCGCCGTACGCGACCGGTTCGCAGCGCTGGACGTGCTCGTGAACCTGGCCGGCATCGTGGACTGGCCGGGTGTCGAGGACACGCGGGAGGAGGCCTGGGACCGCGTGATCGCGGTGAACCAGAAGGGCACGTGGCTCGGCATGAAGGCGGCGATGCCGCTGCTGCGCGCGAGCGGCAACGCGTCGGTGATCAACACGTCGTCGGTGCTCGGGCTGGTGGGAAGCGGCGCGGCGGCGGCCTACCAGGCGTCCAAGGGCGCGGTGCGCCTGCTGAGCAAGACCGCCGCGGTCGAGTACGCGCAGCGGGGCGTACGGGTCAACTCCGTGCACCCCGGGGTGATCACCACGCCGATGATCCAGGACATCCTGGACGAGCAGGGCGACGAGCAGCCGGACATCCGGCGTACCCCGATGCGCCGGGCCGGCCGCGCCGACGAGGTTGCGTCCGCGATCCTCTTCCTGGCCTGCGACGACTCCTCGTTCGTGACCGGCTCGGAGCTGGTGGTCGACGGCGGACTGACCGCGCACTGAGGGCCCCGTACCCGTAGGGTGCCCGGCACCCGCACTCACCACGACCGGCGGATACGCCCATACGTGGGGACATGGCCCCCTCAGCGCCCGCCCGCCGATGCGCGCCCCTCAGCGCCCGAACACGCCCCTCAGCGCCCGATCACGCCGCTCAGTGCCCGATCACGCCGCTCAGCCACCGGAAGACCTCCGGGATCTGGTTCTTCCATACGGCCGTGCCGTGACCGCCTGCGCCCGGCGGGATCAGCTTCACCTTGACCGTCGTCGGGTTCTTGGCCAGCTGCTTGAGGGCAAGCCCGGCCTCGTAGCCGTCCCCCGAGGCCCCGGAGACGTAGAGCGCGCTGCGCGGCGGCTTGCCCGCCTTGTTGGCGGTCTTGAGGATGGTGACCGGGTTGCTCTCGACGCGCAGCTTGGGGTCCTGCCCGGCGAGTGAGGCGGGCTCCATCTTCGGGTCGTTGAAGCCGGAGAGGCTGACGGCGGCGCGGTAGCGGTCCGGGTGGGCGAGCGCCAGCTTGGTGGCGCAGTGCGCGCCCGCCGAGTAGCCCGCCACCGCCCAGGAGGCGGCCTTGTCCTCGGCCCGGAAGTTGTCGATCACCATCTGGCGTACGTCGACGCTCAGCCAGCTGTCGGCGTTGACCTTGCCCGGGACGTTGACGCAGCCGGTGTCCACCTTCCCCAGGAGGGTGGTGCGCGGCGCGACCAGGATGAAGGGCTTGACCTTGCCCTGCTGCATCAGCGGCTTCAGCTGCTCGGCCGCCTTGAGCGTGCCCATCCAGGACTTGGCCGAGCCGGGGAACCCGGGCAGCAGCTGTACGACGGGGAACTTCTTGTCCTTGTAGGCGGGGTCGTCGTACTGGGGCGGGAGCCACACGTACACCTCGCCGCTCACGCCCGAGATCCGCCCCTTGAACTCGCCTTCCTGGACGCCCGGTCCGACCACCGAGTCCTTCGGCGGCCCGAACTGCACCAGCTGCTTGGGCTCGTTCTTCATCTTGAGGCCGCCCATGCCGTCCGGCCCGAGGTCCTTGGCGGCTTCGACGTGGTCGGCCGTGCCGAGCAGGTCGTCCCAGTTGTCGTAGAGGCTGTTGGCGTTGTTGACCACGACGAACACCAGCGTGATCGCGGTGACCTGCGCGAACAGCAGCATGCCCAGCCGCGCCAGCGCCCGCACCACCTGCGGGCCGCGGATCCGGCTCCACAGCGCGAACGGCAGCACGACCGCGATGACCAGCAGCGCGATCGCGGTCAGAAAGAAGGGCGTGCCCGTCAGACTCATCGGGGATCTCGCTTCCAGGGCATGGTGCAGCGGTGGGCATGGTTCTGGCCCTGCCGACGGCAGCGAGCCTCTCCGCAAGATTAGATGGTGATCCGACACGCCGCGGTTGCGCCCTGTAGAGCCTTCTTTCCGCAGGTCCTTCGGGAAGGGCGGGACTTGTGGTACGGGTCACAGGCCCGCAGACCGGGCCGGGCGCGGCCGTGCACGGCCGGACACGGAGCCGCCGGGAGGGACGACGGCCCTCTCACCGATGCCCTCCAACGCCCCCGCCGCCCCCTGCTCCCGATGAGCCCCCGGATAGCGCCCGAACCACCGACTAAACCTGACATCCGTCACGCGAACATGTGCACGATCCCGTACCAGAGGTTGATGTCCGCGAGCGGCGTGGCCAGCAAAATCGCAGTCGAGCGACAGAGATCGCCGGACACCATCCGCCCACCGCCGGCTCCGCGGGAGCCGCCGGTCGTGAATCCGACGGAGACACGCACCATGTCCCTGCCTCCCCCGGGCCGCCGCCGCGCCCGGCTCGCCGCCACCGCCACCGCCGTCTTACTGGCCCTGCTCGCCCCGGCCCTCCCGGCCTCGGCCGCCGAGCCGCCGGCCGCACCGGCCGCAGCCACCACCGCGGCGCACCGGACCGCCCTCGACCGCAAGGCGCTGGACCGGACGCTCCAGGACATGCACAAGGCAGGCATGTACGGCGCCTACTCGGCCGTGCGGGACGGCGACGCGTCCTGGCAGGGCGCCTCCGGTGTCGCCGACATCAAGACCGGCCGCCCCACGACTCCCTGGCTTCGGCACCGCATAGGAAGCATCACCAAGACCTTCACCTCGGTCGCGGTGCTCCAGCAGGTCGGCAAGGGCCGCATCGGACTCGACGCACCGATCGGCCGCTACCTGCCCGATCTCTTCCCCGGCGAGCGCGGCCAGGCGGTCACGGTCCGGATGCTGCTCAACCACACCAGCGGCATAGCCGACTACGACACACTGATCTGGAAGACGCCGGACGACGTGGAGCGGCTGCGCTTCCACCAGTGGGATCCGCGTGAGCTGGTCCGGATCGGCCTGGAAGCTCCCCCGGAGGGCAAGCCCGGCGAGGCGTATCACTACGCCAACACCAATTACGTGATAGCCGGGTTGCTGCTCCACAAGGTCACCGGTAAGGCTCCGGAGAAGTACATCACCGACCACGTCATACGGAAGGCCGGGCTGCGGAACACGTACTTCCCGCGCTCGGCCCAGGTGACCGGCCCGCACGCCGAGATCTACGAGGGGATGTACGGCCTGTTCGACCCGCCGCGCGACTTCACCGTGCACAACATGTCCTGGGCCGGTACGGCCGGTTCGCTGATATCGACGATGGGCGACCTGAACCAGTTCATGCGGGCCCTGCTGACCGGAAAGCTCCTCGGCCCGGCCGAGCTGCGCCAGATGAAGACGACGGTGCCGACGGACACGCCGGCCCTGCGTTACGGCCTGGGCCTGATGTCGCTGGACCGGCCGTGCGGGCGGTTCTGGGGCCACAACGGCCTCGTCTGGGGCGCCGAGACCATGTCCCTCTCCAGCGAGGACGGCAAACGGCAGCTGTCGTACGGCACGACCCTGACGCGCTACAACGAGATCGGTGAGGACGGATACCCGAAGCCGAGCCCGATCGACTTCGCCAGGGTGGCCCACATGGACCAGGCCCTGTGCGGCACCGCCGCCCAGGGAACGAAGGAGACCCACCAGACCCCGCCCCCGGACTCCCTGAACGCCCCCGTCCCGGCCCGATAAGCCCCGACGACAACACCACTACCGACAAAAGGAGGTCACGACCGACGCTCCCGCGTGAGCCACAGCCCGGCGCCTGCACCGAGCACTCCGGCACCGCTCACGACACTCAGCAGGATCTGCTGCGGACCGCTGCCGACGACCGCACTGACGTAGATGTTGGCCAGCAGGCAGACGGTGAGCAGCAGCCAGAGCACGGCCTTCATGGGTTCCTCCGTTGGGTGTCGGGTTCGGGTGGGAGTCACTGAGCGGCGGCCCGGTCGGTAGTCCCCGGCCACCTCGCTCTCGGCTCTCCTCCTTGACTCTCCTCCCCGGCGCCGCCCGGCACGAGGGGGCCAGCCCCCCATCTGCGGGTGCACCTGACCCGCCGCGAGTCGGTGATCCCACGTTCGCGGCCGCGCGTATCGCCGGCCTTGTGTTTACGCGCGGGGGCGGGTCTGGGTGCGGCAGAGGTTTGCGTAGTGGTGGGTTCGTTGGGCTTGGAGGTGTTCGGCTGTTGGGTCGGGGGGTGGGGAGTCGCCTCGGCAGGGGCGGCAGAGGCCGCCGGGGAGGGCTTCGGGGCGGCCCGGGACGCCGCACTCGGTGCATTCCATGATGCGGGTGGGGGTGCGTTCCGGGGTGGGGGGCGGTGGGGGTGGGAGTTTGCCGGTGAGGCGGGTGCGGGCCAGGGCGCCTGGGGAGTGGACTTCGGGCGGTAGGCCGGCGGTGAGGGCCGTGATGAGGTGGGCGCTGGTCACGCCGCGGGCCAGCCACTGGGCGGCGAGGTCTTCGAGGGCGGTGCATTCGGCGGCGGAGAGGATCATGCGGGGGGTCGGCGGTACCGAGCGCGGCCAAGGCCGCGTAGGCGGCCGAGCGGGCCGGTGGGGCCGGGTGGGGGTCGGCGGCCACTTCCGTACGGCGGCTCGGTACGGAGCGCGGCGGGGCGGCGGGAGTGGTGGCCTCGGGATACGGGGGTTCGGCAGGGGCCTGCGGCCCGGTGGGGGGCTGCGGTCCGGGCGGACCTGCGGCACGGTGGGGGCCTGTGGTTCGGGCAGGTCCGGTGGTTCGGGCGGGTCCGGTGGTCGCTCGTCCGGCTGGAATTGTGGGGGTGGGTTGCCGGTCAGGAAGTGGTGCCACCAAGCGTCGTCGCGGGCGGTGCGGGTGAAGTAGGTGCGGTAGACCCACTGGGAGCGGCCGTTGCCGACGGTTTCCTGTAAGCGGCGCAGGTGGCCTGCGGCGGAGAGGCGGGTGAGGGCCGAGCGCACGGCTTGCTGGCCGTAGCGGGGCTGGGCGGCGGCGAGGGTTTTGACGTCCATGGCGGCGCCGTCGGGGAGCCGGTCGATGAACGCGGCGAGGAAGGCTTCCCGTTCCGGGAGGTGGGCGAAGTCCCCTGGTCGGCGGCGCGTTTGGTCCGGCGCGGAGCGTTTGCCGTAGCCGGGGGCGGCGAGAGGGTGGGAGGCGGTGGGCGCGCAGGGCGCCGTAGTAAGTTGGGCGTCAGCCACGAGATCGGTCCTGTCGATCTTGGAGGTCAGACCCCGGTTGGTGTTGGCGCACCTGCCGGGGTTGTTTGTTGCGCAAGAGCTGCTTGCTGCCGCGAACGCTAGAGGGTGGCGACGGGCTGCTGCAAGCCGGTAGCGGAACGTCATGTGCGCTGGTACGCGCGTGGCTTGGGAGGGCGGGTGGGTTGTGCCAACCCACCCGTTCCTTGCATAAGGGGCTCGACGCCCGCCGCCCGGAGCTTGGGGCTCACGCCCCGGCCGCGACGAAGGGTATGAAGGCCGCCCAGGCACGGGGGGAAACGGCGAGTTGGGGACCGCCCGTGTTCTTGGAATCCCGGATGCGGACGGCGCCGGGGCAGACGGCTATCTCCACGCATGAGTCGGCATCAGAGCCGCTGTAGCTGGACTTTCTCCACACGGCCGCGGTGCTCACAGATCCTTTGCCACCTTCCTGATGTACGCGTCGCTGTCCTCGACTCCCAGCGCTTGCATGCGGATCATGCCGTACAGGTGGGCCAGTTGACTCACGTCGCTCGCCTCTGATTGCAACGTGCTGGCACCCTGCGCCGCCGAGTACGCGTACGTATCGTGCTCGGCGGTTTCGAGCAGCACAACCGGCCCGCTGAGCGCCTGGTAGGGAGCCCGGCCGAACGGCAGGATCTGGATCGACACGTTACGCAGCCTCTGGCACTCAAGCAGTCGGTCGAGTTGCCGCCGCATCAATTCGGCACCTCCCACCCCCGTGCGCAGCGCGGCCTCGTACACGACGAAGCTGAACAGTACGGTCGGCTCGACCTCAAGCCTTTCCTGACGCTGAAGTCGAAACTCGACGCGCGTTTCGACCGTCTCGTCGTCCACTGGCGGGAACGAATTGCCCATCAACTCACGCGCGTACTCCTCGGTCTGCAGCAAGCCTGGGACCAGAAGGTTCTCGTACCAGTGCAAAGCGATCGCATCTGCTTCGAGCGCCATGAACTCGCTGCTTCGCTGATGGCAACGCTCCGGCTTCAGGAATTCGTTCGAGGACTCCAAGATTCCATGTGCCCGGCACACCTGATCGGCAATCCGGAGCATCCGCAACGTCGGCCTACGGCGCCCTTGTTCCATGGACTTGAGGTACTCGGCGTCGTAATCCGCTTCCTTGGCGAGTTCTTCGCGGGTGAGGCCCGCATGGGTGCGCCACAGCCTCAGTTGATCGCCGCAGTAGCGCCACGTCATCGGCGGTTGGGTTGGCCCTTTCGGCACCGTTCCCCCCTTTGTCGGCGCGACCGGTACAGCCCGGTGCGTACCTTTGTCGCGGCTGCCGACGGTACGCCCGCGTCGACATGCTCATGGGCGTGAACGACGGAAATTCCCCCCTCAAGAACGAATGGTGGCTGCCGCGCCACCCTCGGAGTGCACGGCGGGCCCGTGCGTACCTGTGGGTCCTGGCCGACGTGTGGCGGCTGCCGGACGAGGTGGCGGAGGCGGCCGTGCTGATGCTCAGTGAGCTGACGGCCAACGCCTGTGTGCACGCGCGGGTTCCGCGTGGGCGGCATGTGCGGACGCGGTGCCTGCTGTTCGCCGGGCGGCTGCGGGTCGAGGTGGCCGACGCGAGCGACCTGATGCCCGAGCTCCGGGTGGCGGACGTGGACGACGAGGGCGGGCGGGGGCTGGCGCTGGTCGCCGCACTGGCGGACGACTGGGGCACGTATCCGCGCCCGTACGGCATCGGGAAGGTGGTGTGGTTCGAGTTGAAGCTGCCGTCCGGTCACGGCACAGGGCCGCGTTTTCTTGAACGAGCGGTTAAGTAACGCGTAGGGTGCTCGCATGGGCAGAACCAAGGAGTTCGACCCGAGTGCCGCGCTCCAGGCTGCCCTGGAGCTGTTCTGGCGCAAGGGGTACGAAGCCACGTCGATGCAGGACCTGGTCGATCACCTCGGCATCAACCGGGGCAGCATCTACGCGACGTACGGCAGCAAGCACGAGCTGTACCTGCGTGCGCTCGACCGGTACTGCGAGAACGAAGGGGTGGCGGCGCTGGAGTGGCTGAACCAGCCGGGGCCGGCGCTGCCCGCCGTACGGGCGTTCCTGCGCGCGTTCGCCAACGAGGCGCTGGCGGACGCGGACCGCAAGGGGTGCCTGGTCACGAACACCGCCGTGGAGCTGCTGCCGGAGGACGCGAAGGCGCAGCGGCGCGTGGAGACGGCCTTCCACGAGGTGGAGTCGGCCATCGCGGGCGCCCTCATCAGGGCGAAGGCGCAGGGCGAGATGGCGGAAGGGGCGGACGTGCGGGCGCAGGCCCGGTTCCTGGTCACCTTCATCCAGGGCCTGCGCGTCATCGGCAAGACGGGTGACGAGCGGCGGATCAATGACGCCGTGGAGCAGGCGATGACGGTCCTGCGCTGACGCCCCATTCACGCACCACCCCCGCCACGGCGGGGGTTTCTTCTCGGGCAATTACTGGAACGATCGGTTAGGAAAAGAGGGGGATCATGCGCGTACCACGCGCCGTGTACGTCCTGGCCCTGGGCATCTTCGCCATGGTGACCAGCGAGTTCGCCGTCGCCGGGCTGATGCCGCAGATGGCGGACGGGCTGGGCGCCACCGTGCCGCAGATCGGTTACCTGATCACCGCCTTCGCGGTGGCCATGGCCGTCGGCGGGCCGTTCCTGACGGTCGGCGTCATGCGGCTGCCGCAAAAGCGGGCGCTGGCAGTGCTGTTCGGGGTGTTCCTGGTAGGCAACGTGCTGGCCGCCGTCGCGCCGGGCTACGGGACGATGACGATCGCGCGGATCGTCACCGGCGTCGCGTCGCAGGCGTTCTTCGGCGTGGCGCTGTCCGTCTGCGCCCAGCTGACGCGCCCGGAGGCGCGCGGCCGGGCCGTCGCGGTGGCGATGAACGGGCTGATGCTCGGCACACTGCTCGGCCTGCCGCTGTCCACGCTGGTCGGTGAACACCTGGGCTGGCGGGCCGCGTTCTGGGCCGTGGCCGCACTGACGGTGGGCGCCGCGGCGTGCACGGCCGTCGGGGTACCGCGGCTGGAGCGGGCGGACGCGGGCGGCAGCGTACGGGAGGAGCTGGGCGCGTTCCGCAACCCCCGGCTGTGGATGGCGCTGTCCACCAGCACGCTGATCATCGGGGCGACCTTCGCCGTCTTCAGCTACTTCAACCCGATCCTCACCGAGGTCACCGGGTTCGGTACCGGGACCGTACCGGTGCTGCTCGTCGCGTACGGGGCCGCGACCGTCGTCGGGAACACGGTGGTCGGCCGCCTCGCCGACCGGCACACGGTCGCCGTCCTGTGCTGCGGGCTGGTCCTGAACCTGGGGTTCCTCGTCGGGTTCGCGCTGCTCGCGCAGCGGCCGGTCCCCGCCGTGGTGTTCATGATGGGGATCGGGCTGGTCGGGGTCACGATGAACCCGGCGATGGTGACCCGCGTGCAGCGGGCCGGGAACGCCCGGCCGCTGGTGAACACCGTGCACTCGTCGTTCATCACGCTCGGCGTGATCGTGGGGTCGCTGGTCGGCGGCATGGCCATCAGCGCGTACGGGCTGCGGGCGACGATCTGGCTGGGGGCCGGGCTGGCGGCGCTCGGGATCGTCTCGCTCGTACCGGAGCTCGGGCGGCGGAAGCGGCGCCGCACGGGCCCCGTCGTCGCGGGCGGAAACGGTGCTTCTACGAGTGCGCCGGCCCCCGCAGCCGCGCCCACCGCCCGCGCCACGCCGGCCGCCGGGCCCTACGTCGCGCCGACCGCCGGGCCCCGCGGCACACCGGCCGGCGAGCCCTGCGTCACACCAACCGCCGGGCCGTAGCCCACCGGGTCAGCTCGTGCCGGTTGGAGAGCTGGAGCTTGCGCAGCACCGCCGAGACGTGCGACTCGACCGTCTTGACCGAGATGAAGAGCTGCTTGGCGATCTCCTTGTACGCGTAGCCGCGGGCGATCAGGCGCAGCACCTCGCGCTCGCGCTGGGTGAGGCGGTCCAGGTCCTCGTCGACCGGCGGGGCGTCCGTGGAGGCGAAGGCGTCCAGGACGAAGCCGGCCAGCCGCGGGGAGAAGACCGCGTCGCCGTCGGAGACCCGGAAGATCGCGTCGACCAGGTCCGCACCGGTGATCGTCTTGGTGACGTAGCCACGGGCGCCGCCGCGGATGACACCGATGACGTCCTCGGCGGCGTCGGACACCGACAGCGCGAGGAAGCGCACGGGGCGTTCGGCGTCGGCCATCATCGCGGCGGAGCGGCGCAGCACCTCCACTCCGCCGCCGCCCGGCAGGTGCACGTCCAGCAGGACGACCTCCGGGCGGGTCGCGGTGATGACCGTGACGGCCTGGTCCACGTCCGCGGCCTCCCCGACGACCTCCACGCCCGTCTCGTCGGTCCGGCCGATCTCGGCCTGGACGCCCGTACGGAACATCCGGTGGTCGTCGACGAGGACGACCCGGACCGTGCGGGCCGGGGCACCGGGCCGGTCGCTGCCCTGGTCACCGGGCCGGTCGCTGCCCTGGCCACCGGCCGTGCCGCCGGTCTGCCCACCCTGTGCGGCGTCGCTGCTCATCTCGTCCGTCCGTCCCTCGTCGGCGTCACTTCCGTCGGCGGTCCCCGCGCGCGGCGGGCAGGTGTCCCGCCACATCCTCATCATCCGTCATTCGTCGGGTGGCATCCGTCAGCCGTCAGGCGGCACCCGTCAGACGACACCTGTCAGGCGGCACCCGTCAGGCGGCATCCGGCGCCCGGCCCCCGTCAGCCGTCGTCTGTTGTCCGTCATCTGTCATCCGGCAGGCGCTCCGTCTCCAGCTCGACCACGGTGCCGCCGTCCGGCGCGGAACGCAGCCGTGCCGTACCGCCGTTGCGCTGCATCCGGCCGATGATGGATTCCCGTACGCCCATCCGGTCGCCGGGGACCGCGTCCAGGTCGAAACCGGGGCCGCGGTCGCGTACGGAGACGAAGACCGAGCGGCCCTCGACCTCGGCGTAGACCTGTACGGCGCCGCCCTCGCCACCGTACTTGGCCGCGTTGACCATCGCCTCGCGCGCGGCCTGCATCTGCGCGCCGAGCCGTTCGTCCAGCGGGCAGTCGCCGACGACCACGACCTCGATCGGCACGCCGTGGTGGTCCTCGACCTCGGCCGCGGCCTTGCGTACCGCCTCGGCGAGGGTGTCCGGCTCCTGCTCCTCGTCCTTGCCGCGGCCCTCCGGCTTGTAGAGCCAGGCGCGCAGTTCGCGTTCCTGGGCGCGGGCGAGGCGGGCCACCTCGCGCGGGTCCTCCGCGTTGCGCTGGATCAGGGTGAGGGTGTGCAGGACGGAGTCGTGGACGTGCGCGGCGACTTCGGCGCGTTCCTGCGCGCGGATGCGCATCAGACGCTCCTCGGACAGGTCCTGCGTCATACGCACCAGGTAGGGGCCCGCGAGCAGCGCGATGCCGACCAGTACGGCGAGGGCGGCCTGGAGCACCGAGCCGAGATGGCGGACCGAACTCTGCAGGACGACGATGCCGGTCACCCCGGCCCCGACCAGGACCACGCCGGCCGCGCCGCGCACGACCGGCAGCAGGCCCTTGCGGCGGCCCATCTCCCGCCACTGCGCGCGGCGCGCGTTGTCCGCCTGCCGCCACACCAGCGCGACGCCCGCGCCGATCAGCAGGATCGGCCATACGTACGCGTTGGCCCGGCCCAGCTGGAACTTCGAGGCGACGACGGCGGCACCGGCGAGCAGCGTGAGCAGGGCGAGGATCTGGCCCTTGTCGGCCTTCCGCCCGGCCCGGCCCTGGCCCTTGCGGCTCCACGGACGGCCCGGACTGTGCCCGGGAGCGGACGCGTTCGCGCGCGCGGCGTCCACACCGCCGACACCGAGCGGCACGATGAACCAGAACGCCGCGTAGAGCAGCGCGCCCATGCCCTCGGCCATGAACAGCGCGACGAACACGACCCGCACCCACGAGACCGGCAGCCCGAGATGCCCGGCCAGCCCGCGCGCCACACCGCCGAGCATCCGCCCGTCGGCGCTGCGGTAGAGCCTGCGCAGGGGCGGATCGTCGGGGTCGGGCGCCGGGGCGTAACCCGCCTCGGGCCGGGGCGGCGCGGTGGTCATGACACCGATCGTCACACGGCGGGCGGGCCCGGGGCATCAGGGTGGTCCCTGAGGGGACCCCTAGGCCGATGCCGGGCCCGGTGCCGAGCCCGGTGCTGAGCCCGATGCCGCCCGATGCCAAGCCCGAACCAGGTCCGCGGCCTGGCCCGATGCCGGTACAGCTGCCGGTACCGGTGCCGCTGCCGCGCGGAGGCGGTACCAGGGTCTCCGGTACCCGGCGTGCCCCCTCGGCGTCCCGCTACCGCTTGAGGTCCTCGGGCAGCTGGAGGCCGGCGAGGACGTCGTCGAAGACCTTCTTGTACCGGTCCCACTCGGCGGACGGCGCGGAGAGGTAGACCGCGTACTCCTTCTCGCCGGGCCGGCCGAACCCCAGGTCGATGGCGCGGAAGTCCCGTCTGCTCCCCGACCACCTCCACTCCCACAGCGCCGCGGGCCGCCCGCGGAAGACCGTGCCCTGCATCCGCAGCTGCTGGTACCCGGGGAACTTGCCCTCGTTGAGGGAGGCGCGCTCGTTGTCCTTCCAGTGCCGGAGCGGGTCCACACTCGCGAAGTCGAGCACCTCGATGCGCAGGCCGACCAGCTGGTTCGGGTTGAGGTAGGTGGAGCCGTTGCCGTTCGTCTGTCTCTGGCGGGTCCAGCCGTCCGGCAGCGGGAAGGCGACGCCGGCCGCCGGGTCCTCGACCCGGTGGTACCCGGCGGGGACCGGCCGGGGGGTGGGCTTCGCGCTGGGCTTCGACGGGGAGGGCGACGGCTGCTCGGTCCGCGGTGCGCCGCCGTCGGACGCCTGCGCGCTGCCGTCGCCGCCCGGCCGGAAGCCGAGGGCGTAGAGGGTGCCGCCCGCGAGGGCCAGGGCGGCGACCACGGCGACGGCGCTCAGCAGGATCGTCCGGCCGCGCTTGCCTCGCTTCGTACCGGACTGGGCGGAGGTGGTGGTGGGGGCGGTCGGGTCCGTCGACGTGCGGTGGACGGGCGAGGTGGGCCCGTCGTCGGGGACCGCCGCGGCCCCGCCGCCGGTGACGGCTCGGCCGTCGGCAACGGCTCCGGCGCCCGTGACGGCTCCGCCGCCGGTGACGGCCATGCCGCCGGTGACGGCCGTACCGTCCGTGGCGGGTCTGCCGCCCACCGCGGCCGTGTGGCCCGTGACGGCCGTACCGTCCGCGGCCGGAGGCGCCAGGTGGTACGAGCCGGTGGCGTTGCCGTCATCCGCGGGCCGCTGCCCGCCGACCGTGCCCGAAGCGCCCGGCACGCCCGGTGCACCCGGAACGCCCAGCACGCCCGAAGCGCCCGAAGCGCCCGGCACACTCGAAGCACCCGGCATGCCCGGAGTGCCAGCGGCACCCGGAGTACCGGCAGCACCCGGAGTACCGGCGACGCCCGGAGTGCCCAGCCACGCGGTGTCCGTGTACGCGGTGGGTGCGCGCAGGGCCTTCTCCACGTCCTGGACCGAGGGGCGGTCCGCGGGCTCCTTGGCCAGCAGGGCTTCGATCAGCGCGGTCAGCGGACCGGCGTTGCGCGGCGGGTCCAGCGGGTCCACGGCGATGGAGTACGCCGTCTCGACCGCCGTGAGCTTGCGGAACGGAGGCCGCCCCTCCAGCGCTTGGTAGAGCGTGGCGCCCAGCGCCCACAGGTCGGAGGCCGGACCGGGGGTGCCGCCCCTGACCCGCTCGGGGGCGAGGTAGTCGATGGAGCCGACCAGCTCGCCGGTCTTGGTGAGGGTGGAGGTGCCGGTGGCGACCGCGATGCCGAAATCCGTCAGGACGACCCGGCCGTCCTCGCCGAGCAGCACGTTGCCGGGCTTCACGTCACGGTGCAGGACCCCGGCGGAGTGCGCCGCCCGCAGCGCGGCGACCATGCCGCGGCCGATCCGGGCCGCCTCGCCCGGCGGCACCGCACTGTCCGAGAGCGTGGCCTCTTTGATCACGTCGCCGAGGGTCACCGATGGCACGTACTCCATCACGATGCACGGCAGCCCGTGGTCGTCCACGACATCGTGGACGCTGACCACGTTGGGGTGGTTGATGCGGGCGGCGGCCTGGGCCTCGCGGCGGGTGCGCTCGTTGCGGCGGGCCAGCTCGTCGGCGTCCAGTTCCGGGGAGACGTGCAGCCGCTTGACCGCGACCTGCCGGCCGAGCAGTTCGTCGTGGGCCCGCCAGACGGTCCCCATGCCGCCCCGGCCTATCTCCTCGACCAGGCGGTACCGCCCGGCGACCAGTCGCCCGTCGTCCACCGCCGCCTCCGTCACCGCGCCGCGCCCCTTCGGTTCCCCCCGTACAGGTGTCCGACGCAACGATAGTCGTCCGAGCGGCGCCGCCGGAGGCCCGGGGCGCGGACGCCGGGGCACGCCCCGGCCCCTTCCCGGGATCACGCACCGGCCACTGCCACGATGCGGATCGCTCCGTACCGCCAGGGTCCGGGGCTCATTCCGGAGACGCGGCGACCTGCGCGCGGTCGCTGTCCCCGTCGGAGAGGAACGCCGCCAGCGCCCGGCCCTCCTCGGCCACGGCGGTGCGCTCGGACCGGGAGAAGCGGCGCAGCGGAGTGGCCGTCACCATGCCGTCCCGGATGGTCCAGGTGGCGGCCACCCGGCCGTCCACCAGGACGACACGGGCACCGGCGACCGAGAGACCGCGGTGGGCGTCGTCGATGATCCGGCTGCGGTCCTGGTAACCGAGGATCGCGTTGTCGAACGCCGGCAGGAACCGCACCGGGGCGGGCGTATCGGGGTCGGGGCGCGGCGCGTCGGGGAGGTCCAGCAGTTCCCGGCCGCGCTCGTCGCGGAAGGCGACCAGCTCCTCGCGTACGGCGGCGACCGCGCCCGGCAGCCCGGCGAGGCCGCACCAGGCGCGCAGGTCGGCCGAGGCGGCGGGGCCGAAGGCGGCCAGGTAGCGCCGTACGAGGGCTTCGCCCGCGGGGTCGGGGGTGGCGGGAGCGGCGGGAGCGGTAGGGGCGGCGTCGGTCGTGGTGCCGGGCGTGGTGGTGCCGTCGGCGGCCGGTGCGGTGGCCGGTGCGGCGGTCTCGCGGCCGAGCCAGGAGGCGAGCGGGACGTAACGTACACCCCCCTTCGTACGCCAGAGGCCGCGCGGCGGCAGCTGCACCATCGGGATGAGGGCGGCGACCAGCATCTCCCCCAGCGCCCGCGGCCCCGGTTCGGGCCAGCGCCCGGCGACCGCCCGCGCGAGCCCGGGCATCGAGCGGGGCTCGCCGTCGGCCATCACCGCGCGGCCCGCCGCGGCGAGTTCGTCGAGGTCCACCCCCGCGAGTTCGCGGCGGTAGGCGCCGAGCACCCGTTGGCGCAGCATGGCGTCGTGGCGGGCGCGCCAGGCCAGTACGTCGTCGGCGGTGACGAGGTGGACGGTGCGGCGCATGAGGTGGGTCCGGACCACTCGCCGCCCGGTCAGCAGGTCCGAGAGCACCGACGGGTCGAACGCGTGCAGCCGCGACCAGAGGCCGGTGAACGGTGCCTGCGGCTCCTGCGCCTGGAGGCCACAGAGGTGCCCGACGGCGTCGAGGACCGGCAGGGCGGAGCGGTCGAGGAGCAACTGCCGGGCTAGCGTCGCCCGATTGAGGGCCCGGGTGCCGAGAACGGTCATCTGCGTCCTTGCCTTCTTGTACGTCGTGGGCCCACGTTCCGGCCCGTCTTCTTGGCCGTCTTCTTGGCCGTCTTCTTGGCCGTCTTCTTGGCCGTCTTCTTGGCCTCCCGGCCGGATTCCCGGCCCGGATTCCTGGCCGCATTCCGGGCCGTCTTCTCGTCCGGCTCCTGGCCGTGCTCGTGGCCGGGGCTGCGGACCCAAGATTGCCGGAAGCAGCGGACAGGTTGTGTCCGCTATCCCGGGCAGCATGGGCGCCATGCAGAAAACATCAGCGCGGCTGCCGGCCCTGCTCTCGCTGCTCCAGGCGCGCCGGGACTGGCCGGGGGCGCTGCCGGCCGAGCGGCTGGGCATCAGCTCGCGGACCGTACGCCGGGACGTCGACCGCCTGCACGAACTCGGCTACCCCATCGCGTCGGCCAAGGGCCCCGACGGCGGTTACCGGCTCGATGCCGGGTCGGAGCTGCCCCCGCTGCTGTTCGACGACGAGCAGGCCGTCGCCCTCGCGGTCGCCCTCCGGAACGCCACCACCACCGGTGTCGGTGTCGAGGACGCCGCGGCGCGCGCGTTGCACACCGTCCGTCAGGTCATGCCCGCACGGCTGCGCCACCGGATCGACACCCTCCAGGTCACTGCCGTCGAGCGACCCACGAACCGACCGCAGCCGCAGGTGGACAGCGGTGTGCTGATGGCACTCAGCGCCGCGGTGCACGCCCGCGAGGTGCTGCGCTTCGACTACGTTCCCGTGGCCGGTACGGGCGACTCCGCTGTCGGTACGGACGGCTCCGCTTCCAGTACGGGCGACTCCGGCTACCGGCACGGCCCCGCCGCCCCGCCGCGTACCCCCACGGGTCCCCGCTTCACCCCGCGCGAGCTGCCCGGCGGAAAGGTCGCCGCCTTCGTCGCGAGCCGGTTCCGGGGCTCCGACGGCACGGGCGGCCGGCCCTGCCGGGGCGAGGTGATCCTCGGGCTGCCGGCCGCCGCCGTGTCCCGGTACTCCCGCGACGGGGTCGTGGAGGAGCTGGGGCCGGACCGCTGCCAGCTGGTCCTGGGCTCGTGGTCGTGGCCCGCACTGGCCGCGGACATCGGCCGGTTCGACGCCGCCGTCGAGGTCGTCGGTCCGGCCGAGCTGAAGGACGCGTTGCGCGGCTGGCCCGGCGGTACGCGGAGGCGGCGGGCGGCACGTCCGGCCCCCGCGCGTGCCGGGACCAGGGCCCACCGGCCTGATCTCAGGGACCAACCAGGGTTCCCACGGATGCCGCCCGCCCGCGCCGCTTGCCACCATGGGCGCATGAACGATGCTGCCCCCGCCGACGAGACGCCGGGCCCCGCCGGGGGCGCGTCCGGCCCCGCGGGCGTCCCGCCGGACCCCGACGCGACCGCCCGCCAGGCGCCGCAGCCCCAGCTGCGCCGCAGCCGGCGGCACAAGGTGATCGCCGGGGTGTGCGGGGGCCTGGGACGGCGCTGGGACCTGGACCCGGTGATCTTCCGGATCGTGCTGGCCGTCCTGGCGGCCTCCGGCGGCATCGGCCTGATCGTCTACGGCTTCGCCTGGCTGCTGATCCCGCAGGACGGCGAGGACGAGAACGAGGGGCGCCGGCTGCTGTCCGGCCGGGTCGAGGGCACGGCGCTGACCGCGCTGCTGTTCGCGCTGGTCGGCTGCGGCATCTTCCTGACCTCCCTCGCCAACCGCGGCCTGCTGACCTTCACCGTCATGCTCGCGCTGGCGGTGGGCGGTTCGGCGTACTGGTCGCGGCAGCGCCGTACGGCCGGGACGGACGGGCCGGGGGCCGCGGACCCGGCGACCGCCAAGACGGTCGCGGACGCGCCGCCCGAGACGATGGCGCCCCCCACCCGCAACGGCCCGTCCTGGTGGCGGGACCCGCTCTCCAAGGAAGGGACGGCCGGCGGGGGATATCTGTGGGGCCCCGACGACACCCCGTACGGGTACGGGCAGGCGTACGGCGCGCACGGAACGGCCGGGGCGGCGGGCCGGGGCTCCGGCGCGACCGCGTGGGCCGGCCCTGGCTCGCCGGGTACCGCCGCGCCCGCCCGGCGCCGGCGGACGGGCCGGCCGATCGGCGGCTGGACGTTCCTGCTGGCGGTGGTCGCGGCCCTGGCAGCGGGCGGCGCGATGGCGGAGGACCACCGGCTGTCCGCCGTCCTCATCGCCGGCCTCGCCGCCGCGCTGGTCGTCTTCGGCCTCGGGCTGGTCGTCAGCGCCTGGTTCGGGCGGACCGGCGGCGGCACGGTGTTCCTGGTGATCCTGACGTCCCTGCTGCTGGCGGGCGTCGCGGTGCTGCCCCCGAACGTCGCCACCGACTGGCACAACCGGGTGTGGGTGCCGATGGACGCCGCCTCCGTACAGACGAGTTACGACATCGGGGCCGGGCGCGGGGAACTGGACCTGACCAACATCCCGTTCAAGAACGGCCAGACGGTACGGACCGAGGCCTCGGTCGGCGCCGGACAGCTCCAGGTGACCGTGCCCGACGGCGTCACGGCGCGGCTGACCATCGACGTGGGCCTGGGCGACGTACGGCTGCCGGGCGAGACGTCCGAGGACTTCCACCTCGCGGCCGGCCAGAACCAGACCGTCACCCTGCCCGCCACCGGCCTGAAGGCGGGCGAGCAGCCGCGCGGCATCCTGGACCTGGACCTCAAGGTGGGCGCGGGCCAGGTGTCGGTCGAGCGGGCCGCGCCGACGGCGGCCACCCCGTCGCCGTCGTCCACGCCGTCACCGCCCTCGCCGTCCTCCGCCGCCACATCCCCGGGAGAGCAGCAGTGAAGCGTCACGAGTTCGAGCCCGCCCGGCTCATCACCGGCCTGACCGCGCTCGGCGTGGGCGGCGCCTACGTGTGCGAGGCGGCCGGAGTGGTGGACCTGCCGGGCGCGCTGCCGGTACTGGCCGTGCCGGCGGGTCTGTGCCTGTCCGGCGCCACGGCGGCCGTCTGGAGTGTGGTCCGGCGGCACCGTGCGGCGTCGTCCGCCACGCGGGACTGAGGGGCTGCGCGTACGGGCCCGCAGCACCGCGCGCCCGGCCCCACGTACCGCTCACCTCACCTTCCCCCTCGGCTCGCTCCTCACCTCACCTTCCCCCCTCGGCTCGCTCCTCACCTCACCCGAACAGCTGCATCCCCTGCCGACTGCGCCGCGCCGCCAGTACCGCGTCGAGGGACAGCACCGGCGCCCCGGCCAGCACCAGCGGCAGCCACGCCATCAGGTACGCCAGGTCGTTGCCGTAGTAGTACGGCTCGGCCGACCAGCTCACGGTGAGCCACAGGCTCAGCGAGATCAGCGCGCCGCCGAGCGCGGCGACCCGCGCGAACAGTCCGGCGAGCGTGCCGATGCCGACCGCCAGCTCCCCGGCCGCGATGGCGTAACCGAAGCCCGCCGGGTTCTTGAGCGCCAGGTCCACCAGCTGCGGCACGGCCGAGGTGCCGCGTACCTGCCGCATCAGTTCGCCGACCGACCCCGTACCGCTCGCCGCGAAGAACGCCGGATCGGTCAGCTTGTCCAGGCCCGCGTAGACGAAGGTGACGCCGAGGAAGATGCGCAGCGGCAGCAGCGCGTGGCGCGCCATCGCGCCGCGCGGCCCGCCGCCCCGGCCCGCCCCCGGCCCGCCCAGGCCGGCCCCGACCGCACGATCCGCGTGAGCCATGGCATCCGCCTCTCCGTCACCGCCGGACGCAGACGATTGTGCCCGCGCCCACGTGTTCCACAAGGGATACGGGCGCCTTCGTACGCGATGTTCAGCCCGGCGTACGCGATGTTCAGCCCGGCCCGCGGGCCCGGGCCGCACCGGACCGGACCGACCAGGGTGGGCAGGCCGCCCCCGGTCAATCCTGGACGTCGATCGGGTAGCTGTTCGTCTCCACGCCCGCCGCCGTGACGACCCGGACCTCCACCCGGCCCGGCTCCACGTCCACCGGCACCGGCACGGTCAGCACGCCGTCCGTCGGATTCCCGAAGCCGCCGGCGACGGGCACCAGCGGTACGTGCACGTGCACCGCGCCGATCCGTACGACCGTGCGGGCCAGCAGGTCCGGGTCCTGCGCGCCCGGCGGCACGAAACCGGTGCCGCGGATCTCGATGTCGTCGCCGGTACGGATCG
Source organism: Streptomyces sp. NPDC018019 (assembly GCF_044327805.1). Classification (NCBI taxonomy): domain Bacteria; kingdom Bacillati; phylum Actinomycetota; class Actinomycetes; order Kitasatosporales; family Streptomycetaceae; genus Streptomyces; species Streptomyces sp. NPDC018019. The sequence goes on from NZ_JBIRGD010000005.1 coordinate 20,400, forward strand.
GCGCGGCCAGGTCGCCGGGCTCGCGGGCCCGTACGACGGACAGCACGACCGGACGGCCGCCCTCCGCGTACTTGCCGGCCAGGTACATGAGCGCCCCGATGACCACGATGACGCCGAACGCCCACGGCAGGTCCGGCAGCCGGGACGGGTCGCGGGCCAGCCGGACCAGGGCGAAGGACACGGCCGCCACGTTCAGCAGCAGGTACTGGGTGTCGGTGAGGCTCGCGCGCCCCGCGTCGTCCGTGAGCAGGTCGCCCGCGCGCGGCCGTTCCGCGCGCACCTTCTGGAGGCGGCGCCCCTGGATGCGTACGACGACGACGCGGCGGACAAGGACCGCCACCGCGCAGGTGACCGCCAGTACGGTCAGCAGCCCCGCGCCGTGCGGGAGTTCGAGCCCGTCCACGAGTGCGCCACGGTCGTCCGCGTCCGTCACCACGGCCAGCTGGACGGCCTGCACGAGGACCGCGTACGCCACCAGCAGCAGCCAGCCCGCGGCCACCGTCCGGGAGGTCGAGAGGCGGTTGTCCTCGCCGATCAGCGGGGCCAGCAGGCCGCCGCGGGCACGGTGCCGCCAGGCCGCGCCCGTCAGCGCGACCGCCAGGAGCGCCGCCGCGGCCAGCCCCGCCGTACGCTGCACCGTCCAGCCGGTGCCGATCGCGGTCAGGGCCTGGACCAGGACGAGCACACCGAGGCCGCCCCACATCACCAGCAGCGTGCGCCGCCACACGGAGTCCAGCCAGGCCGTGCCTTCGGCGACGGCGCGCTCGGCGACCGTACGCGCCGACAGGGCCAGTTCGTCCGAGACCCACTGCCGGGCCGCTCCCGCCGAGTGCGCGAGCGCGGACGGGACGCCCCGGCCGGCGGCGTACTCCTCGCGCAGCGCCACGAACGCGGCGACCGCCCGGCGATGCCCCTCGCGCGCGCCGCGCGGACACCTCCCGCACGTGCACTCACCGCTGCCCCCGGGCTCCCCGGCGCCCGGCCCTCCCGTCGCCCGGAACCCTTCGGCCCCTCCGGACCGCGATCCCCCTCCGGGCGTTCCGGACGCCCCCGCCGCCCCGCCCGCCGTCTCCACCGACACGTCCGCTCCGCCCCGACCCACCAGTCGTCGTCAACTTCACCGTACTGAGAGGGAATTGTGCCGTACGCGGCGAGGGCGGAGAGCCGGGCGGCAAGCGTTACGGGCGGTGACGGCCGGTCCGCCGTGTTGACGCCGTCCGTCCGGGGCGGCCGGGTATCAGTCGAACAACTCCGGTTCGCTGCGCGCGATCTGCTGGTACAGCGGCTGGTAGTTGATCCACGCGACCAGGTCGTTGCCCAGCTGCTCCCGCGTGTGCACGGCGTTCTCGTGGTCGATCAGCACGGGCTTGCCGGCGGCCCGCGCGGTCAGCTGCACCTGGCAGGAGCGCTCCATCGTGATGAACCACCAGGCCGCGGCGTCCACCGAGTCGCCGACCGTCAACAGGCCGTGGTTGCGCAGGATCACGGCCTTGTGCGGCCCCAGCGCGACCGCGATCCGCCGCCCTTCCTCCTCGTCCACGACCACCCCCGTGTAGTCGTCGAAGAGGGCGTGATCCTCGTAGAAGGCACAGACGTCCTGAGTGATCGGGTCGAGCAGCTCGCCGAGGGCGGAGAGGGCGCGGCCGTACACGGAATGGCTGTGCGCGGCGGCGACCACGTCCGGCCGGGCGCGGTGCACCTGCGCGTGGATGGCGAACGCCGCCTGGTTGACGTGGTGGCGCCCCTCGACGACCTTCCCCTCCTGATTGACGAGGATCAGGTCGCCGACCGTGACGTGCTTGAACGACATCCCGAACGGATTCACCCAGAAGCAGTCGGTGAACTCCGGGTCCCGGGCGGTGATGTGCCCCGCCACCCCCTCTTCGAACCCGAACCGCCCGAACAGCCGCAGCGCCGCCGCGAGACGCTCCTTGCGGTACCGCCGCTCCTCCTCGACGGTCGCGTGCCGCGGCGGCAGCGCGAAGTGCAGCTGATCGGCGGGCACCGGAGCGGGCGGCGTGGACTCGGACATGGCGGCTTCCTCCCTGCGCGGCGGCCTTGCTGTGACGGCGTTGCGCGACGGCCGTGTGGGGCGGCCTTGCACAACGGCCCGCCCCGGAAGCTACCTGTCGGTAGTGGGCGTGACCAGAGGTGCGGCACCGTCGCCTTCCCCGGGTCCGTACCCACTCAGCCGCTGCACGCCGCGCAGCAGGGCCGAGTGGTCCAGCCCGCCGTCGCCGCGGGCCACCGCCGAGGCGACCAGCTGGGCCGCGGTGGCGCCGACCGGGATCGTGGCGCCGACCGCGCGGGCGGCGTCGGTGACGATGCCCATGTCCTTGTGGTGCAACTCCAGCTTGAAGCCCGGCTCGAAGTCCTGGGCGAGGAAGTTGTCCTTCTTACGGGTCAGTACGGTCGAACCGGCCAGCCCGCCGTTCAGGACGTCCAGGGCGGCGGTGAGATCGACCCCGGACTTCTCCAGGAAGACGACGGCCTCGGCGCACGCCTGGAGGTTGACGGCGACGATCAGCTGGTTGGCGGCCTTGACGGTCTGGCCGGCGCCGTGCGGTCCGCAGCGCACGACGGTCGTACCGAGCGCCTCGAAGACCGGCCGGGCGGCGTCGAAGTCCGCCTGCTCCCCGCCCACCATGATCGACAGCACGCCCTCGACGGCGCCCGCCTCGCCGCCGGAGACGGGGGCGTCCAGCACCCGGACGCCCTTCTCGGCCGCGGCGGCGGCCAGCTCGACGGAGGTCTGCGGGGTGATCGAGGACATGTCGATCAGCAAGGTGCCCGGGCGGACGTTCTCCAGGATGCCGTCGGGCCCGTACGCGACGGCCTCGACCTGCGGTGACGCCGGAACCATGGTGATGACGACATCGGCGTCGCGCACCGCCTCGGCGATCGTCGCCGCCTCCGTACCGCCGGCCGCCACCAGCGCCTCCGCCCGCCCGGGACTGCGGTTCCAGCCGGTCACCGCATGCCCGGCCGCGGCGAGGTTGACCGCCATCGGGCTGCCCATGATGCCGAGGCCGATGAAACCGATCGTGCTCATTGCGTGAGGCTCCCCTTCGAGTTCCGCATGACGGACTCTCGTCACCGCCATACGGAACTCATCATGGGAGCCTCACCGGCCCACGTCAACGCTCACAGGGTTTCGACCGCGGTGAGGTCGATGTCGATATCGAAGGGCGCACCAAGCTTCACCTGCTCCCGGAAGGTGTCGACGGGACGGTAGGCGCGGGTCTCAAGGTCCAGCTCGAAGGCGTGCACCACCGGATGATCGTCAGCGCCGGCCATTTCGACCCGCCAGAAATACGGGATACCCGCGTTGGCGTACTTGTGCGGCTTGGTGTCGTGGTCCCGGGCCTCGGACTCCGGGGACACCACTTCGACGGCGAGCAGCACGTCCCGTACCTGGAAGTACGACTGCGTCCGGCTGCGCACCGCCGTGGCCCGCACCACCGAGATGTCCGGCTCCGGACCGTTGCGCTTGTCGATGACCACAGTCATCTCGCGCCGCACCTTCAACTCGGGCGGCGCAGTGCGGCGCAGCCCACTCATCAGCAGATCGATCACGACGCTGTGAAAATCCCTCTGCGGACTCACAAAAACCAGACTCCCGTCGAGCAACTCCGTGTGCGGCGGGAGGTCGGGCAGGGTCAGCAGGTCGTCCACGGTGTAACCGTCCAGCGGGGGCACGGGCCAGTGGTGCGCGATCTCAGGGGTCATAAGTCCTCCCATGGACGGGATTCTGGGCCGTACGGCCAGCGTACCCACCCACAACGCCGCAGCCGCCGCTCAAACTGATGAGCGACGGCTGCGGCGTTGACCTGGGGGGACCTACGAGGGGGTCACTCCCACTCGATGGTGCCCGGGGGCTTGCTGGTGACGTCGAGGACGACGCGGTTGACCTCGGCGACCTCGTTGGTGATGCGGGTGGAGATGCGGGCCAGGACGTCGTACGGCATGCGGGTCCAGTCCGCGGTCATCGCGTCCTCGGAGGAGACCGGGCGCAGCACGACCGGGTGGCCGTAGGAGCGGCCGTCGCCCTGGACGCCGACGGAGCGGACGTCCGCGAGCAGGACCACCGGGCACTGCCAGATCTCGCGGTCCAGACCGGCCGCGGACAGCTCCTCGCGGGCGATCGCGTCGGCCTCGCGCAGCAGGTCCAGGCGCTCCTGGGTGACCTCGCCGACGATGCGGATGCCCAGGCCGGGGCCGGGGAAGGGCTGGCGCTGGACGATCTCGTCCGGCAGGCCCAGCTCGGTGCCGACCCGGCGGACCTCGTCCTTGAAGAGCTGGCGCAGCGGCTCGATGAGCTCGAACTCCAGGTCCTCGGGGAGGCCGCCGACGTTGTGGTGGGACTTGATGTTCGCGGTGCCGGTGCCGCCGCCGGACTCCACGATGTCCGGGTAGAGCGTGCCCTGGACCAGGAACTTCACGGGCTCGCCCGCCGCGCCGGACTCGGCGACGATCTCCGCCTGGGCCTGCTCGAAGACCCGGATGAACTCGCGGCCGATGATCTTCCGCTTCTCCTCCGGGTCGGAGACGCCGGCCAGCGCCTTCAGGAAGCGCTCGGAGGCGTCCACGACCTTCAGCTGGACGCCGGTGGCGGCCACGAAGTCCTTCTCGACCTGCTCGGTCTCGCCCTTGCGCATCAGGCCGTGGTCGACGTACACGCAGGTCAGCTGGTCGCCGATGGCCTTCTGGACGAGGGCGGCGGCGACCGCCGAGTCCACGCCGCCGGACAGGCCGCAGATCGCCCGCGCGCTGCCGACCTGCTCGCGGATGGCCGCGATCTGGTCCTCGACGACGTTGCTCGTCGTCCAGACGGGCTCGATGCCCGCGCCGCGGTACAGGAAGTGCTCCAGGACCTGCTGGCCGTACGTCGAGTGCATCACCTCGGGGTGGTACTGGACGCCGTACAGCTTCTTCTCGTCGTTCTCGAAGGCGGCGACCGGGACCATGTCGGTGGACGCGGTCACGGTGAAGCCCTCGGGCGCGGCGGAGCAGGCGTCGCCGTGCGACATCCACACGGGCTGCTCGGCCGGGGTGCCCTCGAAGAGCGTCGAGCCGGTCCGGGAGACGTGCAGGCCGGTACGGCCGTACTCGCGGGCGCCGGTGTTGTCGACCGTGCCGCCGAGGGTGGTGGCCATGAGCTGGAAGCCGTAGCACATGCCGAAGACCGGGACGCCGGACTCGAACAGGGAGCGGTCCAGGCTGGGCGCGTTCTCGGCGTAGACCGACGACGGGCCGCCGGAGAGGATGATCGCCTTGGGGTTCTTGGCGAGCATTTCGGCCACCGGCATGGTGGACGGGACGATCTCGCTGTAGACCCGGGCTTCACGTACGCGGCGGGCGATGAGCTGGGCGTACTGCGCGCCGAAGTCGACTACCAGGACGACGTCGGGGGCGGCAGCAGGTGACGCTGATGGCACTTCGGCGGCCTTCCGGCGGTGGTGGTGCAAGGGGTTGGACTTTCGATTCTAACGGGCTCATACTGGGCGCCATGTACAAGCAGCTGACCTTCGTCTTTACCTATGGCACCGGCCCGTCCGGCTGCCATGGTCGTGCTGCTTGATCAACTGACGAGCGACTTCCCAGGCGCCCCGGGCCGACAAGGCCCGGGGCGCTCTGTTGTATGCGGGGGCGGCGGGGCCGGAACGGTACGGACGGCGGCTGCGGGGTCATGATCCGTAGGAGTGACGGACATGAGCGGTATCCAGGCAGTGACCGACCCGGCGAGCACCCCTGTGACGGCCACCACGACGGGCGCCGTGCCACCCGACACGGGCGCCCGCACCGAGGCGGCGGCCGGTGTGATCACCGACGCCCGGGCGCGGATCGACGATCTCGACGGCCGGATCATCGGCCTCGTACAGGAACGCATGGCGGTCTCGGCCGTCATCCAGCGCGAGCGCATCGGCTCCGGCGGACGCCGGGTGAACCTCTCCCGTGAGATGCAGATCCTGGAGCACTACCGGGGGCAGCTCGGCCGGCCCGGCACCGCGCTGGCGATGACCCTGCTGGAGCTGTGCCGCGGCCGGATCTGAGGGCGGGCCGCGGCCGGGTCCGGGAGCCGTGCGGGCGACTCACCCGTACGGCGCCGTGACCGGCCGCCGCCGGGCTTCGTTGTTCCGGGTGCCACGCCAGCCAGGTGCGGTCTGCAGGACTACGCGTAGACGCCGCCCGTGGGCGGATCCGCCGGAGCGATGAGACGCCGGCCGACTTGGAGCGGTCCGCGTCGTGGGACCTCGCTGCGGTGTTGTGACCGGTCAGCAGGGGACAGCAGCCCGGTCACATCCGATGGGGCGGTCGGTCCCGGGGACGCCTGGGGCCGACCGCATCCGGTCGCGTCGGCCACGCCCGTGGTGGCGTGCCGAGCACCATGCTCGAAGAGTCCATCAGCGTGCACAGAGCGGGTGACGGCGCTGCCCTGACGCCGGCGCCGGCAGCCGAGGGCCCCGCAGCCGCCCGCACCCCCGCGCGGACGGCGCCCGGGGCCCTTCGTCATGTTCCGCAGCCCGGTGGCGGCGCCACTTCCGTGGCCCGCGGTGACCGGTGCGACTTCGGCGCGGCGCATGGTGCAACCTTTTCCCGCCATGGCCGGTCAGTATCTGCGATCGCCCGGCCATCCCGCGCCCCACCGCGACGGCCTGTCACGAACGCGTGCCGCCAGTCCGGCACTTCGGTCCCGAGAGGTCTTCACGATGCAGTTCCGCCACGTCCTGGCCGCCGTCACCGCGACGGCCGCCCTGGCCCCCGCCGCCCTGCTGGCGGCCCCCGCCGCGTACGCCGCCGAAACGCCGGACCGGACCCCGGCGGCCAGTGCGAGCGGCGCGCCCACCGGCACGCCGACGAACGGCACGAACCCGCCCACGCACTCCCCGACGCCCGGCGAGAGCAGCCCGCTCCCGCCCCTTCCGAGGCCCGGTCAGAGCAGCCCGCCGCCGCAGGCCGAAGGCGGCAAGGGCGCCGTACCGGCCCCGGCGGCCGAGAAGACGCCGCCCGCCGGGAAGACCGGGACGGGCACGCCGACCGCCACGCCCACGCCCTCCGACGAACCGGAGTGCTCCGACTACTCCAGCGAACGGGCGGTCCGCACCGAACTCCGCGGCCTGCCCAGCAAGATCGTGGCCGGTTCCGGCTGGGTGGACTTCACCTTCCGCGCCACCAACACCTCCCGTGGACACATCAAGTCCGTGGACGCCTTCGCGCTGGTCTCCGCGCTGAAGATCCCGACCACCGACGACGTGTCGGACCACCTGACCCTCCAGTGGTTCGACGCCAGGACGGGTGCGTGGAAGCGGGTGCCCGGGGCCGAGGAGAACGACGGGTTCTTCGCCTCCCTCGGTGGCCGCGACGGCCTGGCCCCCGGCGAGTACGCGGAGGCCCGGCTGCGGCTGAAGGCCGACGCGACGACGCCCGCCAGTTACGGCGGCGCGGTCAGCGTGGGCTGGTACGTGAACGCGAACCACGAGTGCGGCTACTCGAAGGCCATGGACTACGACTTCGCCATCCTCCCCGCGGGCAGCGGGAAGCCGGGCCCGCGCGTACCGGACGCCCAGGGCAAGCCCGGCCAGCGGCCCCACCGGCCGGCACCGCAGGGCGGTACGAAGCAGCAGGTGCAGCTGCCGGTCACCGGCAAGCTGGCCGAGACCGGCGCGTCGTCCGGGCTGCCGACGCTGGCGCTGGCGGGCGGGGCGGCGGTCGCCGTCGGCGCGGGCGCGGTGTTCGCCGTACGCCGCCGCAAGGGCGCCGACGCGGGCTGAGCGGCGAGAACGGTACGGGCCGCACCGGCAGCGGTGCGGCCCGTACGGTCCACGGTCAGCTGTCCGTCGAGGTCACGGCCTTCGGCGGTACGGCCGGTACCGGCAGCAGGGGCAGCCGCAGCGCCGCGAACGCGGACCCGGGAACGGCCGGGTGCCGCGGCGCCACCGCGGACAGCCGCCGGTACGGGCGGCCGGGCGCGGGGCGGGGGTCCGCCTCCCCCTTGTTCGGCCAGAAGGACATGGCGCGTTCGGCCTGGGCGGTGATGGTCAGCGACGGGTTGACGCCGAGGTTGGCGGAGACCGCCGAGCCGTCCACGACCGAGATGCCGGGGTGGCCGTACAGGCGGTGGTACGGGTCGATCACTCCGTGGTCCGCGTCCGCGCCGATCGGGCAGCCGCCCAGGAAGTGCGCGGTCAGCGGGGTGCCCATCAGTTCGCCGATGTTGCTGCCCGCGAAGCCGTTGATCTCCTGGGCGAGCAGCGTGGCCGCCTCGGTGGCCTCCGGTATCTGCTGCGGGTTGGGCGCGCCGTGGCCCTGGCGCGCGGTGAGCAGGCCCTTTCCCAGGCCGCCCGGCTTGCGGTACGTGGTCAGCGAGTTGTCCAGGGACTGCATGACCAGGCCGATGATGGTCCGCTCCGACCAGCGGCGGTTGGACAGCGAGCGCAGCAGCAGGAGCGGGTGGCGGGTGCAGTTGGCCGCCCAGGCGAGGGCCCGGGGCGCCCGGGTGGCGATCGGGACCTGGAGGATGGACAGGCTGCCCATCGCGTTGGAGCCCTTGCCGTACCGCACCGGCTCGATGTGGGTGTCGGCGTTCGGGTGCACGGACGAGGTGATGGCGACGCCGCGGGTGAAGTCGGCCCTCGGCACGCCGTGGGCCTTGCGGTAGCGCCGGTCGTCGGTCTGCGCGCCGACCAGGGCCTCGGAGTTGGTGCGGGTCAGCTCGCCGAGCCGGGCCGAGATGTGCGGCAGCAGGCCGCTGTCCTTCATCTTGTGCAGCAGGGTCTGGGTGCCGTACGTACCGGCGGCGACGACCACCCGCCGGGCGGTGAAGGTGCGGCCCCGGCCCTTGCGCCGGTCGTCGGTGGGCAGCGTGCCGACCGCGAAGCCGCCGCGGGAGTCCTCGGTGACGGTGACGACGGACGTCATCGGGTGGACGACGGCGCCCGCCCGCTCGGCGAGGTGGAGGTAGTTCTCGGTGAGGGTGTTCTTGGCGCCGTGCCGGCAGCCGGTCATGCACTCGCCGCATTCGGTGCAGGCCCGGCGGGCGGGTCCGGCGCCGCCGAAGTACGGGTCGGGGACCTCGGTGCCGGGCGCCGCCTTCGCCGTACCGTCGGTGTCCTCGCCGTCCCCGAAGAAGACGCCGACCGGTGCCAGGTGGAAGGTGTCGCCGACGCCCATCTTCTCGGCGGCGGCCTTCAGGTGGACGTCCGAGGGGGTCATGGTCGGGTTCAGGCGGACACCGAGCATGCGCTGCGCCTGGTCGTAGTACGGCTTCAGCTCGTCCTGCCAGTCGGTGATGTGCCCCCACTGGCGGTCCTCGAAGAACGGTTTCGGCGGTATGTAGAGGGTGTTGGCGTAGTTGAGCGAGCCGCCGCCGACCCCGGCACCGGCCAGGACCATGACGTTGCCGAGCAGGTGCACGCGCTGGATGCCGTAGCAGCCGAGGGCGGGCGCCCAGAGGTAGTTCCTCAGGTCCCAGGAGTTCTTGGGCAGGGTGGCGCGGGTGAAGCGGCGCCCGGCCTCCAGGACGCCGACGCGGTAGCCCTTCTCGGTCAGGCGGAGCGCGGCGACGGAGCCGCCGAAGCCGGAGCCGATGACGAGTACGTCGTAGTCGTAGCCGTCCCCGGCCGGCACGGACCGGTTCTGGGCATGGTTGTCCTGGGGCACTGGCACTCCCTCGAATCTCGGCGGGCCCGGCGGCCCGGGTCCGGCCGGTGTCTCAGCGGAGGCGGAACGCCTTCATCGCGCGCAGACTGCGGGTCATGAACGCCGCGTACCGCTCGTCGTCCATGCCGAACGACGGGGCCAGCGGCATCAGGCGCTGGTGGGCGACGGTCTGCGCCTCGGTGTACTTCAGGATGCCCTCCGAGCCGTGCCGGCGGCCGAGGCCGGAGTCGCCCATGCCGCCCATCGGGGACTGGACGCTGCCGTACCCCGCGGCGTACGCCTCGTTGACGTTGACCGTGCCGGTGCGCAGCCGCGCGGCGACGGCCCGGCCGCGGCGCCCGTCCCTGGTCCAGACGCTGGAGTTCAGGCCGTACGGCGTGGCGTTGGCGCGGGCGATGGCCTCCTCCTCGTCGCGGAAGCGGTAGACCGAGACGACCGGGCCGAAGGTCTCCTCCTCGCACACGGCCATCGGGGGCTCGACGCCGTCGAGGATGGTGGGCTCGTAGAAAAGCGGGCCGATGTCGGGGCGGGCGCGGCCGCCGGTGACGAGCCGGGCGCCCTTGGCGACCGCCTCGTCCACGTGCCGTTGGACGGTTTCCAGCTGCCGCTCGCCGACCAGCGAGCCCATGTCGGCGCCGTAGGCCAGGGCGTTGCCCAGGCGCAGGGCCTTCGTACGGGCGGCGAAGCGTTCGAGGAAGGCGTCGGCCACGGACTCGTGGACGTACAGCCGCTCTATGGAGATGCACAGCTGGCCGGCGGAGGAGAAGCAGCCGCGCACCGCGCCGGCCGCGGCCTTGTCCACGTCGGCGTCGCGCAGCACGAGCATGGCGTTCTTGCCGCCGAGTTCGAGGGAGACGCCGACCAGGCGGGCGGCGGCGCCCTGGGCGACCTCGCGGCCGGTGCGCGTGGAGCCGGTGAAGGACACGTAGTCGGCGTGCTCGACGACCTCCGGGCCGACGACCGGTCCGTCGCCGAGGACGACCTGCCAGACCTCCGGCGGCAGCCCGGCCTCGATGAGCTGTTCGCGGGCCCACAGGGCGGTCAGCGCGGTCTCCGTGTCGGGCTTCATCACGACGGCGTTGCCGGCGGCGAAGGCGGGCAGCGCGTCACCGACGGACAGCTCGAAGGGGTAGTTCCAGGGGGCGATCTGCCCTATGACGCCGCGCGGGTGGCGCAGCTCGGTGACCTTGGTGAGGGCCGGCACGACGCCGGTGTGGCGCCGGGGCCGCAGGTAGGCGGGGGCCTTGCGCCCGTAGTGGCGGGCGGCGACGGCGACGGCCTGGACCTCCTCGTGGGCGTGCAGCCGGGCCTTGCCGGTCTCCAGCTGGATCAGGTCCAGCACCTCGTCCTGGCGGCGCAGGACCAGGTCGTGGAAGCGCAGCAGGACGGCCGCGCGCTGCCGTACCGGGACCTCGGCCCAGGCGCGCTGGGCGGCGCGGGCCCGCTCGAAGGCGGTCGCGACGTCCTCCGGGGTGGACTCGGGCAGGTCCGCCAGCTTCTCGCCGGTGAAGGGCGTGTGGCCGGCGGTCCGGCCGCTGCCGGTCACCCCGCGGGTGAGACGGGCGACCAGGTGCGGGGTGACCACGTCGGCGGCGGTACGGGTACCGGCGACGGCGCGGACGACGGGGTTGCCGTCGGCCGGTGCGTCCTGCGGGGCGTCGCCGGTGGCGGAGGGGCGTATACCGGTGTCCTGCGAGTCCGTCATGCGGGCGAGCGTATGCGGCGCCGGACGCTTTGGGTACCCACCGGTAATGAGTTTTCACGCGGTGGGCACAAACGCGCCAGTGTTTGCTGGCCGCAAGGGGGTTGTCCTGGGGAGTTGTTCTGGGGATCCGTTCTGGGAGACCGCCCTGGGGAGTGCCTGGCGGGTGCGGTGCGGGCCGCCGTCGGGTGAAAGGCGCGGTGGGGAGGACGAGGGGGATGTGGTGGCTGAGGTGGGTGCGGTGGGTGCGGTCGGCCGAGACGAGGGACTGGACGTACGAGAAGAGCCCGAACGTTCCTGCGACGGGCCGGAACGCGTGCTCCCGGGATCGCCGTTCTTCCCGTCCGTGTCCCCGCCCTTGAGGATCAGCGCCGCGATCCCCAGGCCCGCGCCCGCCAGCAGGCACACGGCCAGGCCCGCGACGAGCGCGGTGCGCGCGCGGCCGGTGCGCGGGCGGGCCGCGGCGGCCAGCGCGCGGTCCGCCAGCGCGTCCGGTATCGGGACACCGTGGGTGCGGCCCGGTTCGGGTGCGGGCACCGGCCGCCCGGAGGCGGACGACGGGGGCGGTGGTGTCTCGGGGACGCGGCCCGACTGGAGGTAGCCGCGCAGCAGGCGTTCGGTGACGGTGATGTCGAGGCGCCGGCCCGGGTCGCGTTCCAGAAGGCCGCGGACGACGGCCAGGAGGGGGCGGGCCGGTTCGGGCAGTTCGATCTCGTCGTGCACCACCGCGTTCAGCACCCCGCCGAGCGAGTCACGGCGGAACGGCGACTGCCCGCTGAGCGCCGCGCACAGCAGGACACCGACCGACCACAGGTCCGCGGCCGGCCCGGCGTGCCGGCCCGCCATCCGCTCGGGCGCGGTGTACTCGGGCGAGCCGACGAAGCCGCCGGCCTCGGTCAGCGTCGTACTGCCGGGGACCTTGGCCACGCCGAAGTCGGTGAGGACGACCCGGCCGGTGCCTTCTTCCAGCAGGACGTTGGCGGGTTTGATGTCGCGGTGCAGGACGCCGAGGGTGTGCGAGGCGCGCAGCGCGCCCAGCAGGGCGAGGCCGATGCGGGCCGCTTCGCGGGGTGCGAGCGGTCCGCCGCCGGTCAGCCGGTCGTCGAGGGACCGGCCGTCGACCAGTTCCATGACGATCCAGGCCCGGCCGTCCTGCTCGACGATGTCATGCAGGACGATCACGTTCGGGTGCTTGATCCGGGCGACGGTCCGGGCCTCGCGCATCGCCCGCTCCCGCTGGGCCCCGGCGCCGGTGCCACTGCCTTCCGGGCCGTCCGGGCCGTCGTCCAAGTGCAGGACCTTCACCGCGACCTGACGCCTGAGCAGTTCGTCGGTGGCGCGCCAGACCGTTCCCATGCCGCCGCGGCCGAGCCGTTCGCCCAGGCGGTAGCGGCCGGCGAGCAGCCGGCCCTCGTCCCGACAGCCTCCCATGGGGTCATCTTGCCCCAACGGCCGTGGTCCGGAGCCGGTGCCGGTGGCAACGTGCGGTGCACGCGGGGTACACGGGGCGGCTGCGCACGATTGCGGCGCGCGCCTGTGGGCAGAGGGGTGGAGGGCCCGGCGCGACGCGGCGGGCCTCTGTACGGACAGTGCCCCACGACACACGGGAGGGAACCTCCGCCGCCTCCGTCGCCGTCCTTGGCACAGTGAGGCGGCAGCAGCACATGCAGCGGTAACCGGGTAGTGAGCAGTGGGCAGCCGGCGGCACACGGCCGGCGTGGGTGATGCACGGCGCGGCGGATCGGGGGTCGGACATGGTGATGCAGGACGGCGGTGCGGCGGACGTCCGGCCCGGCCCCGACCCCGGCCGGGCGGCGGCCGGGCATGCGCGCGCGTACCGCACGGCGGGGGCCGCCCTCGCCGTGTACGGCGGCGCGCTGACCGCCTGGACGGTCTACGGGATCGTCCAGGGCGACGGCGGCGTATGGGACTTCTTCGAGGGGCTCTTCAACCCGCGCGCCTCCTTCTTCATGTGGACGCTCGGGCCGGGCGAATGGGCGCTGGTCGTCGCGCTGCTGGCGGTCGCGGCCGGGGCGTTGGCGCTGCGGCGGGTGGCGCGTACGGGCGCGCTGCTGCTCGGCTGGGTGATCCTGGCCCAGTCCGGGCGGGAGATCGTCGGTCTGTGCCACGCCGGGTACCGGCAGGTGTACGCCACCGAGCCGCTCGGCGGCTGGGTGCTGACAACCCGGGCCCTGGGGCTGGTGGCCGCGCTGGTCGTGGTCGTGGTGCTGCTGCCCGCCGTGGAGCGGGCGGGCGCGGCCGGGGGCGCGGAGGCCGCGCGCGGCGGGGCGCGCGACGGCCTGCCGCCCGCCGTGCCAAAACGGTCATGCGCCGACGCCGACTCCTGGTGGCGCCGCCGCCTCTCCCGTATCTGCGGGGTGCTGTTCCTGGTGATGGCCGCGCTGCGGCTCGCCTGGACGGTCTGGATCATGTTCCAGGAGCCCATCGACGTGGCCGCGTACCTGCGCAGCGCGGTGGACGGCTCGACCGGCAGCTCCGTACAGCTGTCCCACTCCACCGAGTTCACCACGCTGTCGTCGGTGGTGGTCCTGCTGGTGCTGGGGGTGCTCGCGGTCCGCAGCAACCGGGACGTGCGCGGCGCGCTCCTGGTGTTCGCCGCCGTGGAGCTGTACCTGACCGTGCGGACGGTGGTGCTGCTGACCGTCACCGGCTTCTTCGGCGGCCCGTTCGTCACCGGTGAGAGCACGCTGTCGCTGGTGATGACGGCGTACGAGCTGGCCGCCACGACCTCGGTGGTGGTCCTGGCGACCGGCCGGTCGTTCAGTGCGTACGGGTCCTACGAGACGCGGCTCAGCGGCCCGTGTGCCGGTGGAAACCGTCGATCATGGCCTGACGGCCGGGCAGGTTGAACTCCCGGCCCAGCGTGCGCATGATCGAGTCGGCGGTGGGCCGGTAGAGGCCGCGCGGGTAGTAGCCGCCGCCCTCGAAGGCGCCGACCTTGCCGCCGTCCGGCGACTGCTGTCCCAGATAGCGGTACCACTTCGCCTTCTTGGCCTTCATCTCCGCTGCGGTCATCCTGGTGATGTTGGGCGCGGCCGGTTCCGGGCCCGTGTACGTGCCGTTGGTGTCGTACACGTACTCGTCCGCCAGCTTGCCGAGGGAGTGCCCGGTCTCGTGGACCGCCACCTGGGCGGAGTCGGGGTGGTCGGAGGAGGCGGTGGCGATGCCGTCGTAGCCGACGGGCGAGGTGATGTCGTTGTAGCCCGCGCCGCCGTACTTGCGGGAGTTGGCGAGCACGATGACGAGGTCGGCGTCCGGCGCCTTGCCGGCGTACGACTCGACCTTGCCGGTGTCCACGCACAGCAGGCGCTCGATGGCGTCGCACCAGAAGTGCGAGTCCAGCGCGGTGTCCCGGACGACGTCCTTGCCCGGGTCGCCGGAGACGCCGGACTGGTTGGAGACGGCGTCCACCGTCCAGACGTTGAACAGCTTGCGGTTCGAGGCGTACGGCTCGACGGCGGAGATCTGCGCCCACTTCGCCTTGGCGTCGGCGTGGAAGTCCTTCTGCTGGGCGAGGGTGTAGCCGTCGCCGATGATGACGACGTCGACCTTCTTTGCGGTGGGGCCGTTGCGGACGACCGCTGTCACGTCGCCGTCGGCGGCCAGTTCGGTGGCGGAGCGGGCGCGGTGGCCGCGGACCAGGCGCTCCGGAGTGGCGACCGGGACGGTGGTGTGCCGGGGGTGGCCCTCCGGGGTGAAGTACTCGACCTGCTGGGTGCGGGAGGCCGCGGGCGGGGGCGCGGAGGCGCCGGGGGCCGTCGGCGCGGCGGAGGCCGTGGGGGCGGTGGCGGCGAGACCGGTGGCGAGCGCGAGGCCGGCCGCCGCGGCGGTCATGCGCAGCCGGGTACGGCCGCGCGTCCGTATTCGGGCCCGTATGCCGGAGGGTTCGGGAGCGTCGGACGGTATGGGGGAACGGCGGGGTCTGTGCACGAGGAAGCCTCCGAAACCGATGCCGGGCCGTGCCCCGAAGGGCCGTGCTCCGAGGGGGGTGGTGGACCGCGGAACGCCGTACGGACCGGCGCGCGGCGGACCGCGCACAACCTAGAGGCGGCGGTGACGGGAGGCAACGGGCGGGGACGAAGTTGTTCCGGAGGCGCGTGTTCCCGGCCCGTTCGCGGGCCCGGACGCGGGTCCGCGGCGGTACGGGCGACGGCCGCCGCGTGTGGGGGTCGCGGCGGCCGTCACTGTGAGCTGCGCCGCTGTGGTCGGCTTGTGGCCCCCTCGGTGGTGCAGCATGAAAGGCACTCTGCCCGCGGGCGCCACCTCACGGCATCCTCCGCAGGTCGTGCACCGACCCCCGCCGTCCGGCGGGGGTGGCACGGCGGCGGCGGGCAGGCCCGAGGACCCGAACCAGGAAGGGGCGGCCGGTGATCCGTGTCGCGGTGGTGGACGACGAGCGGCTGGTCAGATCCGGGCTGCGGATGATCCTGGGCACCGCCCCGGACATCGAGCTGGTCGCGGACTGCGGCGGCGCCGAGGCCGTGGACGCGGTGCTGGACAACGCGGCGGACGTCGTCCTGCTCGACATCCGGATGCCGGACGTGGACGGGCTGACCGTGCTGCGCCGGCTGCGCGCCGCCCCCGAACCTCCCGCGGTGGCCATGCTGACCACGTTCGACGCGCAGGAGTACCTGACCGCGGCGCTGCGCGAGGGCGCGGCCGGGTTCCTGCTCAAGGACTCCGACCCCGAGCAACTCGTGCGGGCCGTACGCACGCTGGCCGGGGGCGGCAGCGTGCTGGACCCGGGCGTCACCCGGGCCGTGATCGGCGGCTATCTCACCGCCGAGGACCAGGCCGCGGCGGTCCGCGCCGTACGGGCGCTGACCCCGCGCGAGTCCGAGGTGCTGGCCCTGCTGGGCGAGGGCCTGGGCAACGCGCGGATCGCCGAGCGGATGGGGCTGGCGCCGAGCACGGTCAAGGACCACGTACGGGCGCTGCTGGGCAAGCTGGGCGGGCTCAACCGCGTCCAGGCGGCGATCCTCGCGGACCGTGCGGGGCTGGTCTCGGGCGGGCCGCGGTGACGGCGTCCGGCGGCCTGCCCGGCGGCATACGCCGGGCCGTGTCCCTCGCCGTGCCGCTGCTCCTGTCCATGGTGGACGCCTTCCTCGTCAACGGTCTGGACCTGGGCCTGGAGTTGGGCGTCTCGCTGGTCGCCGCCGCCGCGCTGCTGCTGCGGCGCCGGCTGCCGCTCACCGTCTTCCTGGTCACGCTCCCCGGCCTGTACATCGGCTACATCTGGTTCGCGCCGATGATCGCCCTCTACACGCTCGCCGTGCTCCGGGCCGGCCGGGCCCGGCTCGGCGTCTGCGCCGTCCTGCTGGTCGCCGCGCACTTCCTGCCGTACCCGCTCTCGGACCTGGACCCGGGCGCGTACCGCGAGAACGCGCAGGTGCTGATCGACGCGACGGTCACCTCGGCCGCGCCCATCGCACTGGGCCTGCTGGTGCGCACCCGCCGGGAACTCGCCGCGCGGGTCGCCGACCTGACCGACAGCCTGCGCCGCGAGGACCGGCTGATCGCGGACCGGGTCCTGGCGACCGAGCGGGCCCGGCTGGCCCGCGAGATGCACGACGTGGTGGCCCACCAGGTCAGCCTGATCAGCCTGCAGGCCGGAGCGGTGCAGGTCAGCACCGGGGAGGAGGCCGCGCGCGAGTCGGCCCGTACGATCCGTGAGCTGTCCGTGCAGACGCTGGACGAGCTGCGGCACATGGTCGGCATCCTGCGGGCGGCCGGCGGCGGCACCGCGGACGCCCGGGAACTGGCGCCGCAGCCGGACCTCGCCGAACTGCCGCGGCTGATCGAGCGGAGCGCGCTGGACGTCGTGTACGAGCACGAGGTGCCGGACGGGGCCTGCGGCGCGAAGGCCGTGGAACGGGCGGCGTTCCGCACGGTCCAGGAGGCGCTGACGAACGTACGCAAGCACGCGCCGGGAGCGCGGGTCCGGGTCCGGGTCGCGGCGGTGACCGGCGGACAGGCGGCCGACGGGGACGGGCCGGGTGCCCCGCGCGGCCTGCGGGTGGAGGTGCGCAACGGCCCGCCGGACGCCTCGGCGCCCGCGCCGGCGCTCCCGGGCGGCGGCCACGGGCTGGTCGGCCTGCGCGAACGCGCCCAGAGCCTGGGCGGCCTGCTGGAGGCCGGACACACGGCGGACGGCGGGTTCCTGGTGCGGGCGGAATTTCCGGGCGAGGTGGGGTGAGGGATTCGGGAGAACGATGGCGTTATGCCGGTTTTTTCAGTTCTAGCCGATTCTTCAGCTCTCGCCGCAAATGAGGTTTACGTGACTCGTGCGCCCCGGAGACGTGGCAGGAGGTGACCGGCGCGCAACTCTTTGCAACGCGGAAGGGAATGCGCGACCCACCCGCGCGGGCCCCGGTGAGGAGCTACGCGGAAAGCGGGGCCGCCGCCTCGTCGACGGCCGTGTTCAGGTCCGGGTAGACCTCGAAGAGGCGGCGCACGCCGAGTGCCGCGAGCACCCGGTTGACGTGCGAGCCGTCCACCGCGCCCTGTGCCGGGAGGATCAGCCGCAGCCGCCCCTGGCAGGACCGCATCAGCCGGCGGGCCGCGATCAGCACGCCGACGCCGCTGGAGTCGCAGAACCGGACCTCGGAGAGGTCGAGGACCAGGCTGCGGCGGCCCTCGGCGACCGCGTCGTGCACGTGCTGGCGCACCGCCGGCGATGTGACCAGGTCCATCTCGCCGGAGACCTGCAGTACGGCCCAGCGGCCCTGCTCGCCTTCTGCCACCTTCAACGACACGCGCTCGAAGCCTTTCGCTCGCTTGCGGACGGACACCCCCCGGAACCAACCGGAATGCGCCCTTCCCGCCTCGACTGCCCGGCCGTTCTCCCCTGAAACTCTTCAGAATTGTTTGCGCAACGGGCTGTTCCCCTCCAAGGCTATGCCCAGTGAACGGGGAACTTTCTCCTGGAACCGGTCACACACGGATAACACATCGGCAGATACAGAAGCGAACGGTCGCGCTTCGATCCCCAACGAACGGGCATTACCACCTAACGTGACCGTCTCCATACCATCCGTCAGCGGCCCGCAGTGCGGGTTTGCGGCAAAGGGGCGTCAATGTCGGACCGGAGCACTACATTCGATGGCACGGTGGAGCGCGGTGCCGCGGCAGGGCACGGCGGTGGCGAAGGGTGGGGCCGGATGGGACATGACGCACCGCCGCGCTGGGACAGGCGGATGCAGCAGCGGCTGGCGCGCGGCGAGGCGGCCGCGCTCGGTGAGCTGTACGACCGCTTCGCTTCGCTTGTGCACAGCCTTGCCCGCCGGGTGCTGGGGGACGAAGCCGCCGCCGACCGCATCACCCGTGAGGTCTTCGGCTACATCTGGGAGAACCCCGACTCCTACGACCCCAAGCAGGGCTCGCTGCGCTCCTGGGTGGCCCAGCTCGCCCACCGCCAGTCCGTGCACCGGCTGCGCCAGGCCGGGACCGCCGCCGCCCTGGACCGCGGCGCGGACGCCCCCGAGCCCGCCGAGACCGAGCGCCAGATCCGCGAGGCGTCCACCGCCGCCCGCGCCGACTACATCGTCACGTCCATGCCCGCCCCGCTGCGCGCCGCACTGGAACTGGCGTACTTCCAGCGCCGTGACTACCGCCAGACCGCCGCCGACCTGGGCGTCACCGAGGACGAGGCACGGCGCCGGCTCCGCCTGGGCCTCCAGTTACTGTCCACCGCGCACAACCACCGGACGCTGCCGCCCGGCCCGCCGCGCGGCAGCGGATGCGGACGGCAGCCGTGAACGGCCCGGAGGGGTGGGACCGGTACGACCCGCACGACGGCCAGGGCCCGCGCGAGCCGGGCGGCCCGCAGGGGCCGGGCACCGGCGGCGCCTCCCCTTCCGGCAACCGGCCGCGCATACCGGCCCCGCGCACCGCCGCGGAGGACGACGGACCGCTGCCCGACGCGCCACCGCCCGCGGCGCCGGACGTCCGTACGGACGCCGTGGACCAGCCCGCGGCCCCCGCCGCCCCGGACCGCGCCGCGGCCCCGCCTCCCCCGCACCGGGTCCTGAAGTCGCTGCTCGGCGCCTGGGCCCTGGCGGCCTGCTCCGCCGAGGAGACGGCCGCCGTCGAGGAACACCTCACGGACTGCGCGGCCTGTGCGGACGAGGCGCTGCGCCTGCGCGACGCGGTCGGCCTGCTGCACCCGGCCGACCCGCTCGACCTGGACCCGCTGCTGCGCTCGCGCGTGCTGGAGGGCTGTCTCGGGCGGCGTCCGGCGCGTATCCCGGTGCCCGAGTGGGCGGCGCCGTACGACGCCGAGACGGCGAAGCTGGACGCCCTGCTGAGCGACATGGGCGAGGCGGAGTGGCGGGCACCGGTGCGGCTGCGCTGGTTCGAGGACGAGCGGCCGGCCGAGCGGCGGACCACCGTCGCCGGGGTCATCGGGCATCTGATGGCGGTGGACGGCCTGGTGGCCGCCGCGCTGGGGCTGGGCGACCCGCTGGGCGCCGCGGCCCCGCCCGGACCGGCCGGGCCCTCCGACCGTACGGAAGCCTGCTGGCAGGCGCTTGCGGACGGCCGGGCCCCGCACGCCACCCGCGCCCCGTGGCGTGACCAGAGCCACACCCTGATCCGGACGGTGTCCTTCGCGGGCCGCGGGGTCGCCGAACTGTCCGTGCCGTACGGGGACGTGCGGCTGCCGCTGCGCGACTCCTTCCTGGACCGCGCCTTCGAGTGCTGGGTGCACGCGGGCGACATCGCCGACGCGGTGGACTATCCGTACGAGCCGCCCGCCGCCGGGCATCTGCACCTGATGGTCGACCTGGCGGCCCGGCTGCTGCCCGCCGTGCTGGCCGGCCGGCGCCGGGCCGGGCTGGCGACGCCGCCGCAGCGCCTGGTCGAGGCGGGCGCGCCCGGCCGTACGCTGCATCTGGAAGTGGAGGGGTCCGGCGGCGGTCACTGGTACATAGCCCTGGACTCGCCGGCCGCGCTCGGCACCCCGGACCGCACGGTCGCGCACATCGCGCTGGACAGCATCGAGTTCTGCCAGCTGGCGGCCGGGCACGTACCGCCCCAGGAGGCGGCCGCCGGACAGCACGGCGAACCGGCGGCGATCCGCGACGTGCTGTTCGCGACGGCCTCGCTGTCCCGAATGTGAGGACGCCTGAGCGCGGGCCGGCCGGCCCGCGGCGGATTACGCGAAGACGACGGTGCGCGTGCCGTTGAGCAGGACGCGGCGCTCGCTGTGCCACTTCACGGCACGCGCCAGCGCCTGGCACTCCACGTCCCGGCCGACGGCCACGAGCTGGTCCGGCGTGACGCCGTGGCCGACGCGCTCGACCTCCTGCTCGATGATCGGGCCCTCGTCGAGGTCCGCCGTCACGTAGTGCGCGGTGGCGCCGATCAGCTTGACGCCGCGGGCGTGCGCCTGGTGGTAGGGCTTGGCGCCCTTGAAGCTCGGCAGGAAGGAGTGGTGGATGTTGATGATCCGCCCGGACAGCGCCTTGCAGAGGTCGTCGGAGAGCACCTGCATGTAGCGGGCCAGCACGACCAGCTCGACGTTCTCCTCGCGCACCAGCTCCAGCAGCCGCGCCTCGGCGGCGGCCTTGGTGTCCTTGGTCACCGGGATGTGGTGGAAGGGGATGTCGTACGAGCCGACCAGCTCGGCGAAGTCCGTGTGGTTGGAGACCACGGCCGCGATCTCGACCGGCAGCGCGCCGATCCGGGAGCGGAAGAGCAGGTCGTTGAGGCAGTGCCCGAACTTGGACACCATGAGGATGACGCGCATCTTCTCGTCGGCACGGTGGATCTGCCAGTCCATCTGGAAGGAGTCGCCGACCGCGGCGAAGCTGGCGCGCAGCTTCTCCAGGCTGACCGTCGCGTCCGCGGTGAAGTGGACGCGCATGAAGAAGAGCCCGGTGTCGTGGTCCCCGAACTGCTGGCTGTCCTCGATGTTGCACCCGGTCATGAACAGATAGCTGGACACCGCGTGCACGATGCCCTGCTTGTCCGGGCAGGACAGGGTGAGGACGTACTGGTCGGGGGTACCGGACTGCGAGGCGCTCATGACCTCATAGGGTCGCACATTCCCGGCGGTGCTCCGTCCCGCCGTCTCGCACCGGCCGCCGGGACCGGCTCCCGCGCCCGCCTCAGACCGACGCCTGCGTCATGATCGCCAGCACTTCCAGCGAGTGCGGCGGCGCGTCCGGATCATCGCCGTCCGCCGTCGCCATCCGTACGTGCGCGTCGCGCGCGGCCCGTACCGCCTCCGCCCAGCCGTGGTGCTCCAGGTAGGCGGTCACCGGGGCGTCCGGGCCGACCTGGTGCATGATGCGCAGCACCCGCAGCACGGCGACGTCCACCAGGGACGCCTCCTGGGAATCGCGGAAGATCGTGCCCACGTACTTCTCGGCGGACCAGTTGTCCAGCCAGGTGTCCTCGACGAGCCGGTAGACGGCGTCGGTGACGTCCCCGTACCCCGGGCGGCCGGCCAGCCAGGTCTCCTGCTGGAAGCCGGGGTCGGAGAGCATGTGCAGCGCGGAGCGCACATTGCTGCGCCAGCGCCACCACGGCATGTCGTTGAGCGGCATGGCGCCCATGGTGGTCGAGCGGCGGCCGCGACGGGAAGACTTCTCCGAACCTTGCACAGTATTCGATCGTACGTTCTCGACCGTTGATCATCCGCGGACCCCCGGAGTTCACCCCGCCGTCACGTTCCGGTCCGCTGTCGTCACTCACGCGTTCCGGGCGAACCGGAATGCTCCGTGCCCATGACCGGACGGCGACGCCCCTCCCCCCGCCCCTTCCCCCGCGCCTCCGCAGCCGTCACGGCTGTCACGGCCTGTACGGCGGTCCTGGCGTCACTGCTCGCGGCCTGCGGCTCCCTCCCCGGCGCCTCCGGGAACTCCGGGGAGAAGGAGCCGCTCACGGTCATGACCTGGGCCCCGGTGGACACCAAGGCGACCAACATGCCGGGCATGCCGGCCATGGCGCAGGCGTACGCGCGCTGGGTCAACGCCCACGGCGGCATCGACGGCCACCGGCTGAAGGTCCTCACCTGCAACGACCACAACGATTCGGTGGCCGCCGCGCGCTGCGCGCAGCGCGCGGTCGACGCCGGGGCGGTCGCGGTCGTCGGCTCGTACAGCCAGTTCGGCCGCTCGTTCATCTCGCCGCTGGAGATTCACGGCATCCCCTACATCGGCGGGTACGGCGCCTCCGACGAGGAGTTCGCCAGCATGCTGTCGTACCCCGTCAACGGCGGGCAGGCGGCGCTCCTGGCGGGCAACGGACGCCAGCTGGCGAGCGTCTGCGACCGGGTCGCGCTGGTGCGCCCGGACACCATCCAGGGCGACCAGATGCCCGCCCTGCTCAGCGCGGGCCTGGCCGACGGCAGCCGCGGCGCCGCCCAGGACATCCGCGCGCCCGAGGACGGCACCGACTACGACGCCGCGGCCCGGCGCGCCCTGGACGCGGTCGGCGCCTCGTCGGGCGGGCCCGGAGGCGCGAAGGGGGCGGGCGGCTGTGTGACCGCCGCCCTGGGCGAGCGCACCGACACGTTCTTCGACTCCTTCCGGCGCCTGCAGCCCGACGGCTCCAAGGTGCGCATCGCCTCGGTGCTGGGCAGCGTCGGGCAGGCGCTGGTGGACCGTACGGGCGGCCGGTCCGGGCCGCTGGAAGGCGCGTACCTGACCGGCTGGTACCCGGTCGCGAGCGACGCGCGCTGGAACCCCATGCGCAAGGTCATCGACGACCACGCCTTCGGCGACAACCGCATCGACCCGGCCGACCCGGGCGTGCAGACCACGTGGATCGCCTACACGGTGCTGCGCGCGGTCATCGAGCAGCTCGGCGAGGAGGGCGTCGGGGAGATCACGGCGCACACCGTGCAGCAGGCGCTGGACCGCGGCGACCGGGCCGTGGACACCGGCGGTCTGACGCCGGAGCTGCGCTGGCGCTCCGACGGCATGCTCGCGGTGCCGGACTTCCCGCGCACGGTGAACGGCCTGGTCACCTATCAGGCCGTGCGGGACGGGCGGCTGGTGGCGGCGAAACAGGGCTTCACGGACGTCACCCGGACGCTGGAACGGCCGCGCGGGGACGGGTGACGGGCGCCGGGTTCCTCGCCACTGGTCGGCAGCGGTGGCGGCCGGTGCCGTCGCCGCCGCGGGCCTCAGAGCTGTTCCGGACGGCGTTCGGTCAGGCCGTACTTCTGCGCGATCGGGTTCCACAGCTTCGCCGCCTGCTGCTTGGCCTTCGTGGCCCGCCCGCTGGCCGCGTTGCCCTGGCCGGCCTCCTTGCCGCCGCGCGCCTTGCCCTTGGGGCAGCCGTTCTTGCCCTTGACCTGGCCGGCCCAGGCCGCGTAGTGGTTGTCGGCCGCGGCGGAGGACTTCCACGCGTCGTTGAGCGACGCGGTCAGCTCGCCGCTGCCGGGCAGCTTGTCGACGGAGAGCTTGGCCAGCCGGCTCACCAGCTGGTTGCGCTGCGCGGCGGCGTCCCGCAGGTCCTTGGCCGCGCCGTCGAGGTTGTCGCACGACTTGATGCTGTTGACCGCGCCGATCACCGCGGCGCGGCTGTTGTTGCTGTCCTTCAGGAGCGCGTCGAGGTCCTTGGCCTGTGCGGCCACCGGGTCGGCGGACGGCGGCTGTTCCTGGGCGTCCTTGTCGCCCTGGCCGGCCTTGTCGTCCTTGCCCGCGCCGGATGTCCCGCCGCTCTCCTGCTTGTTGTTTGCGGCGCCGTCCTCGCCGCCTCCGCTGAGCGCCCAGCCGACGCCCAGACCGGCCCCCGCCAGGGCGACCACAGCGATGCCGATGACCGCGGCGGGCGCCAGGCGCCGGCGCTTGCCACCGCCGTCCTGCCCGGGGCCCGGCTGCGGTGCGTACTGGTCGTACTGCTGCCGGCCGGGCGGCTGTTGGCCGTAGGGCTGCTGACCGTACGGTCCCGGCTGCTCCGCATCGTCGAAGCGCGGCAGCGGCGCGGTCGCGTCCGGGACGCCGCCCGCGGCACCGGCCGGGGCGGCCCCGCCGGGCCCGGAGCGGAACAGGCCGTCGAACTCGGCCGGTGTCGCGCGGTCGCCGGGTGCGCCGGGTGCCCCGGGCCGTGCGCCGAAGGGGGCGCCCGGGGGCGGGGTGGGCGTGCCGGCGCCGACCGGCGGTATGAGCTGGGTGGCCTCGGAGTCCGCAGCGGGCTGGGCTGGCTGCCCCGGGCCGGGCTGCGGACCGGGCTGCGGGCCCGGCTTGACCGGTCGCAGCGTACGGGTGGACTCGCTGGGCGTTTCGGGACGGGCGCCCGCGGCCCGGGGGCCGGCGGCACCGGGCATCGGGCCGGGCTGCCCGTGCCGGCCGCCCTGCGCGTTTCCGCCCGTACGCCCGGACTGCCCGCCGATCGGGCGCAGCAGCGCCGTCGCTTCGGGGTCGCCCGCGGCGGGCGGCATCGGCGCACCGGCCTGCGGTGTCGCGGGGACGATCTGACCGTGCGCCGCCGGCCGGCCTTCAGGGGGCAGCGGGCCGCCCGACTGCGCGTCGAACGGCGGGATCAGCGCGGTGGCTTCCATGTCCGGGGACGGCGCCTGGCCGCCCGGCGCGCCCTGGTTCGGCAGGGGCGGCTGTGCCTGGGGAGGCAGCGGCATGGCAGCCGGGGGCTGTTGCCGGAGCGGCGGCTGCGGCTGCGGCTGCTGTGCCACAGGAGCCACCGGGGGCACCGGCGGTGCGGGCGGCTGCTGGGCGAAAGGCTGGGCGTGCGGGGGCTGCTGACCGTACGGCGGCTGCTCCGGTGCGAACGGCTGCGGCCGGCCGTAGGGCGGCTGAGCGGGGGCCTGCGGGCCGGGCATCGACTGGCCGGGCATCGGCGGCTGTCCGGGCACCGGCCGGCCGGTGGGCTGCTGTCCCGCAATCGGCTGCCCTGTGGATTGCTGCCCGGGCATCGGCTGCCCCGTGGGCTGCTGCCCCGGTACCTGCTGTCCGGGTATCGGCTGGCCAGCGGGCTGCTGCCCCGGTACCTGCTGCCCGGGCATCGGCTGCCCCGTGGGCTGCTGCCCCGGTACCTGCTGGCCCGAAGGCTGCTGGTCCGGCCCCCATGGCTGCCCCCACGGCTGGCCCGCGGGCGGTGCGGCCTGCTGACCGGGGACCCACGGATCACCGTGAGCGGGTAGCACAACGCCCTCTCGCGCGGGCTCGCCCGCAGGATTGTGCGGGTCGTTGCCCTGTCCGCTCTGCGTCACCGGGACTCCTACGATCTGCTGACTTACGGAAGCGTCGGTCACGCTACCGGGTCGCCGTCGCGTTCGACCATGTCCCCTGGTCACCGCCGGTGCGGACGCGTGGAGCGGCACCGGGCGGGCCGTGGTGGCCCGCCCGGCGCGGAAGGACGAGGCGGCCCGCGTGCCGACGAGCCCTCCCCCGGCTGCGACGGGCCGCGAGTCCGCTACGCGGCTGCCCGCAATTCCAGCCGGGCACCGAACTCCCGCACCACCGGCTCGTCCCGGTACGGCTCCAGCCGCAGCTGGAAGTCCTCCAGGTACTCCGCGCCACGGTTCGAACGCAGCCCGCTCAGCAACTCCACGGCCTGGGTGCCCGTGTGGCACGCCTGCTCGATCTCGCGCTGCTGCACCTGCGCGCTGGCCAGCAGCACCAGCCCGATGGCGCGGCGCCGCGCCCGCCCCTCGGGGTGGCCGTCCACCGCTTCCTGTGCGCGCTGACGGGCCGCGTTCGCCTGCCCCAAGTCACGGTGGCAGTGCGCGAGTTCATCGGCGAGGTACGCCTCGTCGAAGTGCGCGATCCAGGCCGGGTCGTCGCTGCTCCCGGAGGAGCCCCCGGCACGTTCCATCGCGCCCACGGCCCGGCCCGCCACGACCTGGAAGGCCCGCGCGTCACCCATCAGGGCGTGCCCGCGCGCTTCCGCGGCGAAGAACATCGCCTCCGCGCGCGGCGTGACGTGCCCGCGCGCGCCTTCCTGCGCGGCCTTGGCGAGCTGCGCGATCTCCCTGGGGTTGCCCAGCGAGGCGGCGAGGTGGCTCATGCTGGCGGCCAGTACGTAACCGCCGTACCCCCGGTCGCCCGCCGCCTGGGCCAGCCGCAGCGCCTGGATGTAGTAGCGCTGCGCCAGCCCCGGCTGGCCGGTGTCGACGGCCATGTAGCCGCCCAGTTCGGTCAGCCGGGCGACGGCCGCGAACAGTTCGCGGCCGACCGACTCCCGGTACGAGCCGGCCAGCAGCCCGGAGACGACGCTGTTGAGGTAGTGGACGACGACCGGCCGGACGTGGCCGCTGCCGTAGCGGTGGTCCAGTTCGCTCAGGGCCGTGGTCATGGCCCGTACGGCTTCCACGTCCGAGATGCCCACCCGGGCACCGGCGTTGCGCGCCACCTGGGGGTCGGCGCTGGTGATGAGCCAGTCGCGGCTCGGTTCGACCAGCGCGGACGCGGCCACGGTGGAGCCGCTGAGGAAGTCGCGGCGGCCGACGTCGCTGCGCCACAGCTCACAGACCTGCTCGATCGCGCCGAGGACCGTGGGCGAGAACTGCAGCCCCACACCGGAGGCGAGGTTCTTGCCGTCGGCCATCCCGATCTCGTCGATGGTGACCGTGCGCCCCAGTTTGCGCCCCAGCGCCTCCGCGATGATGGCCGGGGCCCGGCCGCGCGGTTGCTGGCCGCGCAGCCAGCGGGCGACCGAGGTCTTGTCGTAGCGCAGGTCCAGGCCGTGTTCGGCGCCGCACATGTTGACGCGGCGGGCGAGTCCGGCGTTGGAACAGGCGGCTTCCTGGATGAGCGCCTGCAGCCGTTCGTTCGGCTGCCGCGCGACGAGTGGCCTGGCGGCCATGCTGCACCCCCTGATTACTGCTGCGCGTTCACCAGCGAACGCCGTACCCGTTGATCGATTCCCCGCGCATATGCCGGATATCCGGGATATCTCGGATGTGCGTCATGTCCGCCGAAGCCTTGACATTCCCGGAACGGAGCGGACGGACCGGCCGGCCGGCGGATCGCTCCGCCGGATTGCGGTGTCCGGCAGTCCCTGCTGCTCCGGTCCGAGGCCCTGCCGTACGGGCCCGGCTCCTGCTGCTCCGGTCTTCGGTGGGACGGTGATTCCGGGGAATCGACGAACCGGCACCCGGCGTGCGGTGCCCGCGTTCTGCTCGCGGCGCCGCCGCCCCGGACGGACCCGGCGTGCGCTCCGGGAACCGTCACGGCCGTGCCGCGGCCTTGCCGCCGGGCGGCCTCTCCGCCCGTCACGCAGGTGGCTACCCGTTCTCCGGACGCCACCCCGCACGCGCCCCCGGACATGCTTCCATGCGCCCCACGTGCGGGAACGATGCGCCGGGGTGGTGCACGTGTCGGCCGTAACCCTTGGTGACAGGGAAAGTTGTCCTCCACGTGAAAGACACCATCGGAGTCACAGGAGCCTCTCAGGTCACCGAACAGCGTGGCGAGCTGTTGATCGAAACTGCGGTGCGTTACGCGGAAGAGCGGCATTGGGACGTCTTGCCCGGCGCATGGCTCGAAGACGAGGGCGAGGTGCCGCGCTGCTCGTGCGGCGCGGTGGACTGCGCCGCGCCCGGCGCGCACCCCACGGCCCCCGGCTGGGCCGGCCAGGCCACCGGCAGCGCGACGGCCGCCCGCCGTCTGTGGAACAAGAACCCCCGCGCCTCGATCCTGCTGCCGACAGGCCGTACGTTCGAAGCACTCGACGTGTCCGAGTCGGCCGGCTGCCTGGCGCTGGCCCGGATGGAGCGCATGGGCCTGCAACTCGGCCCGGTCACCAGCACCCCTGGCCGCCGGATGCTCTTCTTCGTCCTGCCCGGGGCCTCGGTCAAGGTGCCCGACCTGGTGCGGCACTTGGGCTGGGCGCCCGCGGCGCTGGACCTGATCACGCGCGGGGACGGCGATTACGTCGCCGCGCCGCCGACGCGCATGGGGGCGCACGGAGCGGTGCAGTGGGTGCGCCGGCCCACCGCCGCCAACCGGTGGCTGCCGGACGCGGAGGAGCTGATCAGTCCGCTCGCCTACGCCTGCGGGCGGGAGGCCGCGGCGGCACGGGGGCGGTGAGGCCGCCGGGCCGTCGCCCGCGCCGCCCGAGCCCGGGCGTGGGGCTGTTCGGCCCCCGGGCGTGGGACTGTCCGGCACCGGGCGTGGGACCGCCCAGCCCTGGGCGTGTGCGCCGGGCTTGTGGTCCGCTCCGCGCGCCCCCTGCGCACTCCTCCCGCTCGTCCAACCGGCCGCACGGCCCCGTCGTACACCCGCCCGTATCGTGGACGGCGGACGGGGGCACGACCGGCCCCCGCGGGGACGTGGAAGGGCAGGACCGGTGGCCAACCAACCGGAGCACGACGACCAGCCAATCGCAGCCGGTACCGGGCCGGCCGCACGGCGGGACGGGGCCGCGCCGCCCGCCGTCCGTGTGCAGGGGCTGTGGAAGAAGTACGGCGAGCAGGTCGCCGTCGCGGGGATCGACCTGACGCTGCCCGCGGGCCGGTTCATCGGCCTGGTCGGGCCGAACGGCGCGGGCAAGACCACCACGCTCTCGATGGTGACCGGTCTGCTGCGCCCGGACGCCGGGCAGGTGGAGATCGGCGGCCACGACGTGTGGCAGGACCCGGTCGCGGTGAAGTCCCGGATCGGCGTGCTGCCCGAGGGACTCCGTCTGTTCGAGCGGCTGTCCGGCCGCGAACTGCTGGCGTACATCGGGCGGCTGCGGGGGCTGCCCGGTGCCGAGGTGGACAAGCGCGCCGACCAGCTGCTGGAGGTACTGGACCTGGCCGGCGCCCAGAACAAGCTGGTCGTCGACTACTCGACCGGTATGCGCAAGAAGATCGGCCTGGCGGCGGCGCTGCTGCACAACCCCGAGATCCTCTTCCTGGACGAGCCGTTCGAGGGTGTGGACCCGGTGTCCGCGCAGACCATCCGCGGCGTCCTGGAGCGCTACACCTCCTCCGGGGCCACCGTCGTCTTCTCCAGCCACGTCATGGAACTGGTGGAGTCGCTGTGCGACTGGGTGGCGGTGATCGCCGGCGGGCGGATCAGGTCGGACGGCCCGCTCGCGGAGGTACGCGGTGACGCGCCGACCCTCCAGGACGCGTTCCTCGAACTGGTCGGTGCCAACGGCCGGACCGCCGGGCAGGACCTGGACTGGCTGGGCGGCGGGGGCGCCCGATGACCGCCTCCCCCACCACCGCGCCCCCCACCGGCACCGCCCCCGCGGCACCGGCCGCGTCGCTCACCGCGGTCTTCGTCCGCCTCAAACTGTCCCTGCTGCGCAACGGGCTGCGCCAGTCGTCCGGCCGGACCGCCGTGTACGTGGCGTCGCTGGTGGTGGCACTGCTGTGCGCGGCGGGCATGCTGGTCGGCCTGATCGCCCTGCGGGGCGTCGCGCACGCGGGCGCGCTGGGCGTGCTGCTCGCGGCGCTGCTGGCGCTGGGCTGGGCGGTGATGCCGCTGTTCTTCCCGGCCGGCGACGAGACGCTGGACCCGACGCGGCTGGTCATGCTGCCCCTGCGCCCCCGGCCGCTGATCGTCTCGCTGCTGCTGGCGTCCCTGGTGGGCATCGGCCCGGTCTTCACCCTGGCGCTGGCCGTCGGCTCGGTGATCATGCTGGCGCACGGCGTGGCGGCCGCGGTGGCCGCGGTGTTCGCCGTGGTCCTGGTCATCCTGGTGTGCGTGGCGCTGGCACGGGCCGTGGCCACCGCCAACGTACGGCTGCTGACCAGCCGCCGGGGCCGTGACCTGGCCGTACTGAGCGGCCTGTTCCTCGCGATCGGCGGACAGGTCGTCAACATCGGCTCGCAGAAGCTGTTCGGTTCGGGGGCCGGACTGGCCGCCCTGGAGCCCGTGTCGGACGTGGTGCGGTGGATTCCGCCCGCTTCGGCCGTGGACGCGGTGCAGGCGGCGAGCGAGGGCGCGTACGGACGCGCCGTACTGGGCCTGGTGCTGGCCGCGGTGGCGCTCGCCCTGCTGCTGTGGTGGTGGCAGCGCACGCTGACGACGGTGATGACCTCGCCCGACTCGTCCACCCTCCAGGCCGTCGAGAAGGACAGCGGGCGCAAGCGGAGCACTGCCGGCGGTCTGCAACGGCTGCTGCCGGACAACCGTACCGGCACGGTCATGCTGCGGATGCTGCGCTACGCCTGGCGCGACCCGAAGACCAAGATGGGCTGGGCGATGGCGTACGGCGTGGGCCTGCTGGTGCCGGTCGTCTCCGCCGTCCAGGGCGGCGGCAGCATCTACACGTCGTTCTCGGCGTCGGCCCTGCTGGGCATGCAGATGTACAACCAGTTCGGGCAGGACACCTCGGCGTTCTGGATGGTGGCCTCGACGCTCTCGACGCCGCGCGACGCCTATCTGGAGCTGCGCGGGCGGGCGTTGGGCCTGGCGCTGGCCGGGGTGCCGTTCGTGACGGTGGTCGTGGTCGGCGCGGCGGCCCTGCTCGGGCCGTGGTCGGCGTTCTGGGACGTCTACGGGCTGTCACTGGCGCTGCTCGGTTCGCTGGTGGCGACCGGCGCGCTGGCCTCGGCGCTCTTCCCGTACTCGATCCCCTCGGAGGGCAACAAGAACATCGCGCCCGGCCAGGGGGCCATCGCCTGGTTCAGCCTGTTCGGCGGGATGCTGGTGAGCGCCGTGTTCACGGCCCCGATGGCCGGCCTGACGATCTGGCTGCACGTGGCGGGCCTGCACGGCCTGCTGTGGGTACTGCTGCCGGTGGGGGCGGCGTACGGGATCGGCATCGCGGTCCTGGGGATGCGGGTCGCCGCGCCCCGGGTGGCGGCGCGGCTGCCGGAAATCCTGGCGGCGGTCAGCAAGGGCTGACGGGGCAGGGAGTCCCGGGGCGGGGCGTCCCGCCCCGGGACGCTTGTCCCCAAGTCGACCAGGTCCGAGGGTGTGTGTGACCAGCCGGCCGTACGGCGGGCCGGGGGCACGCTGTCGTGGCGATGGCCTTCGTCGTCGTCCTCGGCACCGTCATCCCCGTCACCGCGTGGGCCGTCGGCCGCTTCGGCACCAAGCGCCTCTACATGCTCGCGTCGGCGGAGGGCCGGGCGGACGCGTGGGCCGCGAGGACCGCTTCTTCCTGCGCGGGGGTGTAGCCGTACGGGAGGGGCGGTTCGCCGCGGGCGCGGTCCCAGGCCAGGACGTCGGCGGCGGTGACCTCCAGTGGCGTCGCGGGAAGGCCCGCGCGGCGGGCACGGGCCGCGCTGCGCTGCTGGGTCGCCCAGTCGCGGCGGATGAGCGGGAACATGGACGGTGCGCCGTCGGGAGAGACCGGGACGATCTCGACCTCGGTGCCCGCCGCCCGCGCGCACGTTCCGATCAGCCCGCCGAGCGTCGTCGGCTCGGCCGGGCCCACCGCCTGGAAGGCGCCGGGGCGGTCGTCGGTGAGCAACTGCACGACCAGGCGCGCCAGATCGCGCGAGTCGACGACCTGCACCGGCTGTGCGGGGTCCCCCGGCAGCGCCACCCGGCCGCCGCGCGCGGCCCGGCGCACCCAGTACGTGAACGTGTCCATCGAGTCGTGCGGCCCGGCCACCTTCCCCGGCCGTACGATCGTCGCCCGCTCGCCGTACCGGGCCGTCACGTCGTCCTCGCAGGCCACCTTGAGCGGGCCGTACGTCTCTCCGCTCAGCTCCTCGGTGTCCCGCACGGGCGGGCGGCGCGGGGTGTCCTCGTCGCTGCCCGGGGCCACTCCCGCATGTTCGTAGACCGCGTGGCTGGAGATGAACAGATACCGGCCGACGCGGTCGCCCAGCGCGTCCATCGCCTGCCCGACGTGTCGCGGGACATAGCCGCTGACGTCCACGACGGCGTCCCAACTGCCCTTCCGGACGGCCGTGTAGTCGCCGGTGTCCCGGTCACCGATGAGCCGGGTCAACCGGGGGAACAGGTCCGGATTGGTACGGCCCCGGCCGAACAGGGTCACCTCGGCGCCGGTACGCACGGCATCCTCGACGATGGCGCGGCCGACGAAGGACGTACCGCCTAGAACAAGAAGGTGCATGCCCCCTGACAGTAGTGGGGTTCCGGTGGCCGCGGCAGGGCACGACGGGCCGGGCCGCGGCCCCGGATGATCAGGCGGGGAGGGCGGATTCGAGGAACGGGCCCACCACGGCCCGCCACTCCTCCGGCGCCTCCCAGGGGAGCCAGTGCCCGGCGTCGGGTATCTCGGCGTAGACGCCGCGCGGGAGGACGCGGACCATCTCCTGGGCCTCGGCGCGGCCCAGTTCGCCGTCCAGCCCGCGGACCACGAGCGTGGGGCACCGCACCAGGGCGAGGTCCTCCCAGTGCGCGTCGTGGACCCAGGTCTCGCGGGCGGTGAGCATCTGGTGGCGGGAGAAGACCGGCCGCCAGCCGTCCGCCCGTTCGGCCATGACCTCGGCGAAGAACTCGCCGCGGGCCGGCTGCGGACGCTCCAGGGTCGGGTCGTCCTCACCGAACCATTTCCGTACGTCCGCGAGGGTGGCGAACGGGACCGGCCAGGACCGGAACCAGTCCGCCCACTCCCGCTGCGAGGCCGCGCCCAGGGCGGAGGCCCGCATGTCGCAGATGACCAGGGCGCTGACGAGGTCGGGCCGGCGGGCGGCCACCTGCCAGGCCGTCAGGGCGCCCATGGAGTGGCCTATCAGGACGGCGGGGGCCAGGCCGAGCTGCTCGATGGCGGCGATGCCGTCGGCGACGTACGCCTCGCGGTCGTACGGGCCGTCCTGGGGTTTCTCGCTGCGGCCGTGGCCGCGCTGGTCCAGTCCGACCGGGCGGCACCGGGAACCCAGCCAGCGGGCGGTCTCGGCCCAGTGCGACGCGCGCCCCATCAGGCCGTGCAGGAGGAGCACACCCGGGCCCCGCTCCCCCTCCTCCCCGCCCCGGCCGGACTTCGGCGGGTCGGTGAACTCCCAGGCGGCGAGCCGGACGCCACCGGTCCCCATCACGTCGATGCGGCGCACCATGAGCCCTGGCACCCCCATTCGGTCTTCGAGCAGCCCCACACTATCGAACCTCTATTCGACTAGGCTGTTCCTGCGCCCAATAACCCTCGTTCGGGTGACCACGCCCAAGGATTGCCGGTCTTCGCCGAGGGGAGACACGTAGCGGGAGGCGGGCCCCACCGGGAAGGGGGCCCACGGGGAAAGACCCTGAGAGCTCGGGGCTCCGGGTCTTGGCGGGGGGACATGGGGAGGCGGGGCCCCGGCTGCTCGCAGCGCCGGGGCCCCGGGTGTGCGCGGGGCCGCCACCGTCACGCCGGGCAGCACGTCCCCGGAACCCCTCACGACTTGCCGAAGTCACAGGCCACGCGATCCGCGGGGACGCCTGTACGGACGCGGGCAGCGCGGCGCCTACGGGCGCGAGCCGCGGACCCGGCGGCGAACTCACCGGCCGCGGCAACGGTGTTCGCGGTGGCCGGATCGGGGATGGCGGTGGACCGCTCCGCACCCGAGCCCCCTCCCCGACCCGGGCCCGCGGCGGCAGGGGGCTCGCGCCCCGTCCGTCCTCAGCCGCACCGCCCCAGGTCTCCGGCGCCACACGTCATGAAGCCGCTGTGCTCGCGCGCACGCGCGACACACGGCCGCCGGCCGCTGTCGTGCGCGTGCCCAGCGCCAGGGTGGCATGCCATCGGCCGCTCCGCTGGTGGTTCGCCGACTCCGGCCGGTGGCACGGCAGTCGACCACCGCACCGGACCGGCCGTCGCACCAGGTCAGCCGGGGAGCGGGCGGCGGGGGATCAGCGCTTGGCCACGAAAACGTGTGCGGCGATCTCGGACTCCAGTTCCGCGGCCTCGCCGCTGCTGCCGATGAGCACACCGGAGGGCGACTCGGTCACGCTGACCACCGCGCCCGGCTGCACACCGGCGCGCCGCAGCGTGTACATGAGCTGGGCGTCCGCCTGGATGGGCTCGCCGATCCGGCGCACCACGACCGTCTTGCCGTCCGCACCGGCCTCCAGGTCCATCAGGCTCACCATGCCGGCGTCCAGGAACGGGTCGGCCTCGGCCTTCTCGCCCAGCTCCTCCAGGCCCGGGATCGGGTTGCCGTACGGCGACTCCGTCGGATGCCGCAGCAGCTCGACGACGCGGCGCTCGACCGCCTCGCTCATCACGTGCTCCCAGCGGCACGCCTCGGCGTGCACCTGCTCCCACTCCAGACCGATGACGTCGACCAGCAGACACTCGGCGAGGCGGTGCTTGCGCATGACGCGGGTCGCCAGCCGGCGGCCCTCCTCGGTGAGCTCCAGATGGCGGTCGCCCGCGACCGTGAGCAGGCCGTCCCGCTCCATGCGCGCCACGGTCTGGCTGACCGTCGGGCCGCTCTGTTCGAGCCGCTCGGCGATCCGGGCGCGCATCGGGACCACACCTTCCTCTTCCAGCTCAAGGATGGTGCGGAGATACATCTCCGTGGTGTCGATCAGTCCGGACATGCGTGCCCCTCGATGTGTCGTGCGGTGGCCCTGACCTCAATTCTGACGCATCCCACCGACAACGGTTCCGCGTCCGCTCCGGCCGGCCCCTCCCGGAGCCCCGGTACGGCGGCCCGCGCCCGGCGCCCGGACGGCGACCGGGCGACGCCCGGACGGCCGGAAGGCGTCCACCCGGCCGCGAGTGGCGGCGGACACCGTATTGACAGGGCGCTGGTCCAGACCGCAACGTGATCCGCGCCACGGCGAGGACCGGTGCGGACGGCTGGGGACCGGTGGGGAACGGCGCGTAACGGAGGGCGCCGGCACCCGCCGGACGCCGGAACGTGCCGGAACACGTCAGAACGTACGCAAACGTACGAGGACCAACGTACAAGACCGATGAACACCGACGACACACCGACGAGACACCGACGAGTCACGGACGAGAGGGGCCCCGCGGCGATGGGCGAGAGCAACCGGTTGGCCGGGCAGTACTTCGACGCCGCGATCGGCCTGCTGCGCCGGGTGCGCGACGAGGAGGACGAGCGGATCGGCGCGGCCGGCACGCTGATCGCCGACACCGTCGAGGCGGGCGGCCGGGTCTTCGCCTTCGGCGCCGGGCACTCCTCGCTCCCCGCCCAGGACACCGTCTACCGGGCCGGCGGACTCGCCGTGGTGAACCTGCTGACCGTCCCGGGCGTCGTCGGCGTCGACGTACGGCCCGCGACGCTCGGCAGCGCGCTGGAGCGGGTGGACGGGCTGGCCGGGGCGGTCCTGGACACCAGCCCCCTGGAGGCCGGTGACGTGCTGATCATCATCTCGCTCTCCGGGCGCAACTCGCTGCCCGTCGAGATGGCGATGAACGCGCGGGCGCTCGGCCTGAAGGTCGTCGGGCTGACCTCGGTGGCGTACGCGGACGAGACCAGGTCGCGGCATGTGTCCGGGACGCATTTGCGGGACCACTGCGACATCGTCCTGGACAGCAAGATCGCGGTGGGTGACGCGGAGTTGACGGTGCCGGGCATCGCGGCGCCGTTCGCCCCCGCCTCGACGGTCGTCACCAGCGCGATCATGCAGGCGGTCGTCGCGACGGCCGCGGGCGTGCTGGCCGACCGGGGCATCGACCCGCCGCTGCTGCGCTCCGGGAACGTGGACGGCGGGCACGACTGGAACGGCCGGGTGATGCGGGAGTACGCGGACCGGATCTACTACCGGCAGTAGACCGGATCTACTACCGGCAGTAGGCGGTGCGCGCCGGGCCCGACGGCCGCCGCGCGTCACCCCGGCGCCGGTCCCGCCACTCCCCCTGTTCCCGCCAGGTCCAGGGCCGCGGCGATCCGGGACGCGACGTCCTCCGCGTACGCCGCGTCCGCCCGGTCGAACGGGCGCCGCGAGGCTCCGCGCAGGAACGTCGCCACGCCCAGCGTCCGCCCCCGGCTGCGCAGCACCACGCACAGGCCGTGCACCGTGCCGTCCGGCCACTTGCGGGCAGCGGCCCAGCCCTCCGCGACGGCCGGGCCCGCCCCGGCCCGGACCGAGCCGCATCGTTCCAGCGCCTGGGCGGCCGGGTGGCCCGGCCCGTAGGCGACCGGGATGCCGGTGGGCGGTACGGCTTCGGACGGGCCGGGCGCCCCGGCGGGCGAGGCGATGGCCCGTACGAGGACGGGCCGGCCGTCCTCGCCGGCGGCGCCACCGGCCCCGCAGTCCGCCTCGCCCCCCGCTTCCCGCTCGCCCCCGCGGTCGCCCCCGCCTCCCACGACATCGATCAGCCCGTGATCGGCGAACCCCGCCAGGGCGAAGTCGAGGTGGACCGCCGCCGCCTCCATCGGGTCCTCGCACTCCCCCGCCGCACGGCCGGCGCGGTACAGCTGCTGGGCCCGGAAGCGCAGCAGCGAGGCTTCCTGTTCGGCGCGCTTGGCCTCCGTGACGTCCTGGAAGAGCCAGCCCACCCCGAGCGGTACGGGCTCCTCCGCCAGCGGCGAGGCCAGTCGCAGGAAGCCGCTGCGCCAGCACCGGCGGGTCTGCTCGGCCTCGTCGGACCGGAGCGTCACCCACAGCTCGGCGGCGGCCGGCGGCGTGCCCTCCGCCAGGACGTGCGTCAGGGCGCTCTCCAGCTCCTCCACGCCCTGGGACAGCAGATCGCCCAGCGGGCGCCCCAGCACGGCCGTACGGCCCATTCCCAGGGCGCGTGCGGCGTGCGCGTTGACGACGGCGGGCCGCAGGTCGGCGTCGACCAGGACCACGCCCCAGGAGGCGTCCACGAAGAGCGCCTCGCTCAGCGCGATGGAGCGCTCCAGGTCGATCTGGGCGTGCACCTCGCTGAACGCGCAGTACACGCCCGACGGCCGGCCGTCGGGCCCGAGCACCGCGGAGGACTGGGTACGCACCAGGACGCGGCGCCCGTCCTTGGTCAGCAGCGCGAACTCGTGGACCTGGCGCCCCGGCGACCGCGTCGCCGCCAGCAGCCGGGCCTCGACCTCGTCGGCGTCCTCCTTGCGGACCGCCCAGCCGGCCAGCCCCGGCCTGCCGACCGCCTCGGCCGCCGACCAGCCGAGGAGCCGTTCGGCCTCCCGGTTCCAGTGGGTGACGGTGCCGTCCGCGCCGAAGGCGCACAGCGCGGCGTCCATCCCGTCCAGCAGCGCCGCGAGCAGGCCGGAGTCCTCACTGTCCGGCTGCGGGTCCGGATCGGCGCCGGGCAGGCCGGCGGCGCACGGGCCCCCCGGGGGCGGGTCGCCCCGTTCCGCGGCCCGGCCCGGCCCTCCGGGCGGAACGGGCTCGAAGCGGTGCGACGAGGACGACGAAGAGGACGACGAAGACGAAGCAGCCACTGGCACCCCCTACGAACGCGGTCCGCATGTGCTGCACGTCGGATCATTCAACTGGAACGTGACGCGGGCCACACCCCTTTCGCGGAAATCCCCGGAAACCTGCCCGCGGGAAATTCGCTTGTGCGGCCGGCGGGCCGGTTCCTAGGGTGTGAGGACACGAGAAGGGAGGTGGTTCGGCAGATGATTTCGTACCGGACGCGTGAGGTGGCTGCGGGCTAGCGGCCCGCCGTCGCACTCTGTGTGCAGCGCCGGACCAGCGCAGGAGACGACTGCGCAGCCGGCCCAATCCCAAGCAGTCACCCGACCCGCGGGCCGCCGGTTCGTCCGACCGGTCCCTCCGTGCCACCGGCGCGGGGGAAGCCCGCGGGTCGTCTGCGTGTACGGGCCCGGCCGCGCCGCCGGGCCCCGGGTCGTGTACCGGGCGCGGGCCCTCAGGGCGCGAGCCGTACGACGGACCAGCCGTCGCGGCCCCCGTCCGCTGCCCGTTCGTAGCGCAGCCGGTCGTGCAGGCGGTTCTCCCGGCCCTGCCAGAACTCGACGGATTCCGCGACGACCCGGATGCCGCCCCAGTGCGGCGGCGCCGGCACCTGCTCGCCCTCGGGGTAGCGGGCCGCCAGCTCGGCCCAGGCGCGCTCCAGTTCGGCGCGGGAGGCGACCGGCGCGGACTGGTCGCTGGCCCAGGCACCCAGCTGCGAACCGTGCGGGCGGGTGCGGAAGTACGCGGCGGTCTCGTCGCGCCCGATGCGGGCGGCCGGGCCGGACACGATCACCTGGCGGGCGAGCGGGTGCCACGGGAAGAGCAGCGAGACGTACGGGTTCTCCGCCAGGTCACGGCCCTTGCGGCTGGTGTAGTTGGTGAAGAACACGAAGCCGTGCTCGTCGAAACGCTTGAGCAGCACGGTCCTTGAGCTGGGACGGCCGGCGGCGTCGGCGGTCGAGACGACCATCGCGTTCGGCTCGTGCAGTCCGCTCGCGGCCGCTTCCTTGAACCAGCGCGCGAACTGGTCGTACGGGCTGGGGGCGAGGTCTGCCTCGTCGAGTCCCTCGGCGCGGTACTGCGCCCGCATGGCGGAAGGATCGAGCGGGTCGGGGAGGGGCGTGTCGGCGGAGTGCACGGCCACATCTTGCAGCATGCGGGCCTGTTGGGGCAGCCGGGTGGCAAGGAAGTCTGCCCTTGGACGGCCGGGCGTAACCCTCCCGTAAGCGAAACATCCGGTGTGCCGGATCTCACGCTTCCCGGCGGGTGCCGGACCGGCCACAATCGTGCCGCGGACCACTGTGGCGCGGGAACGGCGCGGGATATCGTGTCCGCCCTGAAGTGATCGAAGTGACGTGTTCCGGGCGGGCGGCCGCGGGTGCCGGTCGGGTGACCAACGCCCGCGCGGGGCATGACGGGAGTGACCGGTACGGACCGCGAGCCGCGCAGGCGGCCGCGTAACCGGGCCGGCGCCCGGACCAGCCGTACGGAACCGGCCCGGCAGCGCGGGTCGCGGCCGGCGGACCCGGCGGTCCGCCGGAGCCGCGTGCCGCCCCGGCCGCCGCACCGGACACCGCACGGCGGCAGCCGAACCGCCGACCCGACCAGCCTGACCTGACAGATCTCGAACGCACGGCATCTTGGTCATGAGCCGCATGTCGTCCACATCTTGAGGAGCCGCCTGATGTCCGACTTCGTCCCCGGACTCGAAGGAGTCGTCGCGTTCGAAACGGAGATCGCCGAACCGGACAAGGAGGGCGGCGCGCTCCGGTACCGCGGTGTCGACATCGAGGACCTGGTCGGCAAGGTCTCCTTCGGGAACGTGTGGGGGCTGCTGGTCGACGGGTCGTTCAACCCCGGGCTGCCGCCTGCCGAACCGTTTCCCATCCCCGTCCACTCGGGTGACATCCGGGTCGACGTGCAGTCCGCGCTGGCCATGCTGGCGCCGGTGTGGGGCCTGAAGCCGCTGCTGGACACCGACGAGCAGACCGCCCGGGACGAGCTGGCGCGGGCCGCGGTCATGGCGCTGTCGTACGTCGCGCAGTCGGCGCGCGGGCAGGGTCTGCCGATGGTGCCGCAGAAGGAGATCGACAAGGCCGGCACGATCGTCGAGCGCTTCATGAAGCGCTGGCGGGGCGAGCCGGACCCGAAGCACGTCGCGGCCGTGGACGCGTACTGGACCTCGGCGGCCGAGCACGGCATGAACGCGTCCACGTTCACGGCGCGGGTCATCGCCTCGACCGGGGCCGATGTGGCGGCGGCGCTGTCCGGCGCGGTCGGCGCGATGTCCGGGCCGCTGCACGGCGGGGCGCCGTCGCGGGTCCTCGGCATGATCGAGGAGATCGAGCGGACGGGTGACGCCACGGCGTACGTGAAGCGGGCGCTGGACCGCGGCGAGCGGCTGATGGGCTTCGGCCACCGGGTCTACCGGGCCGAGGACCCGCGGGCGCGCGTCCTGCGGCGCACGGCGCGCGAGCTGGGCGCGCCGCGCTTCGAGGTCGCCGAGGCGCTGGAGAAGGCCGCCCTGGAGGAGCTGCACAACCGGCGCCCGGACCGCGTCCTGGCGACGAACGTGGAGTTCTGGGCGGCGATCGTGCTGGACTTCGCGGAGGTTCCGGCGCACATGTTCACGTCGATGTTCACGTGTGCCCGCACGGCGGGCTGGAGCGCGCACATCCTGGAGCAGAAGCGGACCGGCCGGCTGGTCCGGCCGTCGGCCACATACGTGGGCCCGGGCCCGCGCGGCCCGGAGTCGGTGGACGGCTACACGCTGCCCGCCTAGCGGGAGTCGTGTGGGGGCGCGCCACCGGTACGGGCCGGTGGCGCGCCCCCTCGTCGTGTGGCCGACGCCCGGTTCAGGAAGTGCCGTTCAGCGCTCCGTCCAAGATCCGCGCCCACTGTGTCACCACCCGTTCCCGGCGGGCCGTGTCGTCGGTCAGGAGGGTGGCCAGGCCGAGGCCGCGGGCCATGTCCAGGAGGCCCTGGACGGTCTCGCGCACGCCGGGCACCGACTCGTCGGCGCCCAGGAGCGTGACGGCCGTGCGGTGGGCCTCGCGGCCGACGCGGGCCTCCAGGGCGGTGACGCGGTCGCGGAGCGGTTCCTCGTCGGAGGCGGCCACCCACAGGTGGAGCGCGGCCCGGAAGAGGGGGCCGGTGTACAGGCCGACGATCTCCTCGACGACGATGCGGGTGCGGGCCGCGGAACCGGTGGGCGGCAGCTCCGCCGCGAGGGCCTGCAGGGCGCTCTGGCGCCGTTCCGCGACATGCTCGACGGCCGCCGTGAACAGGTCCTCGCGGGTGCGGAAGTGGTGCTGGGCGGCCCCCCGCGAGACGCCCGCGCGTTCCGCGACGACGGCGACGGTGCTGCCGCTCCAGCCGCGTTCGGCGAGGCAGGAGACGGCCGCTTCCAGGAGGGCGCGGCGGGTGGCGCGGCTGCGTTCCTGCTGGGGCTCCTTGGGGGCGCGGGCGGACGTCACCGTACCCATGACGGTTCCCGGCGCTGGAGGAAGGCGGTCATGCCCTCACGGGCCTCCTCGGAGGCGAAGAGGCGGGCCGAGGTGTCGGCGAGGGCCGCCGTGTCGCGGTCGAAGACGCGCAGGACGTCCGCGGTGACCAGGGCCTTCGAGGCGGCCAGGCCCTGGGGGGAGCCCTTGCGGAGGCCGGCCAGGACCGGTTCGAGGGCGGTGTCGGGGTCGTCGGCGGCCAGGGTCACCAGTCCGGTGCGGGCCGCTTCGGCGGCGTCGAAGCGTTCGCCGGTGAGGTAGTAGCGGGCGGCGGCCCGCGGGTCCATACGGGGCAGCAGCGGCATCGAGATGACGGCGGGGGCCAGGCCGAGGCGGGCCTCGGTGAAGGCGAAGGTGGCCCCGGGGCCCGCCACGGACACGTCGCAGGCGCCGAGCAGGCCGAGGCCGCCGGCGCGTACGTGGCCGGTGACCCTGGCGACGACCGGCTTGGGGAGTTCGATGACCGTGCGCAGCAGGCGGGCGAGGCCGAGGGGGCCGGAGACGGCCGCCCCGTCCCCGTCCGCGCCGCCGGTCGCCTCCGTGAGGTCGGCCCCCGCGCAGAACGTCGTCCCGGTGTGGGTGAGCAGGACGGCCCGGGTCCCGTCGGACGCGGCGGCCGCCGCCAGCGCCGCGTGGAGTTCGCCGACCAGGCGCCGGGAGAGCGCGTTGCGGTTGTGCGGGGAGTCGAGGGTGAGGACGGTGACGCCCCGGTCGTGGGCGTGCCGTACCAGCGGTCCGTCCGGAGTGGCGTCCGGTGTGGCGTCGCTCATGAGGCCGTGGAACTCCTTTCCCTGGCGCGCAGTTCGCGCCGCAGGATCTTGCCGGTGGCGGCGCGTGGCACGGTGTCCGTGAACTCCACCCGCCGTACTTTCTTGTACGGGGCGACCTGCCCGGCAACGTACGCGATGACCTCGTCCTCGGTGAGCCGGGCCCCCGCGGCGCCGCGCTGCCGCACGACGTACGCCTTGGGGATCTCGTTGCCGTCCGCGTCCGGCACGCCGATCACGGCGGCGTCCGCGATGCCCTCGTGGGCGAGCAGCACCGCTTCGAGGTCGGCCGGCGCGACCTGGTAACCCTTGTATTTGATCAGCTCTTTGACGCGGTCCACGACGTACAGCCAGCCGTCCGCGTCCACCCGTCCGATGTCGCCGGTGTGCAGCCAGCCGTCCGGGTCGAGCACCGCGTCGGTCTCGGCGGGCCGGCCGAGGTAGCCGCGCATGACCTGGGGGCCGCGGATGAGGATCTCGCCGCTCTCGCCGGTGCCGAGGTCCTTGCCGGTGTCCGTGCAGCGGATGCGCATCTCGGTGCCGGGCAGCAGCTTGCCGACCGTGCCGGGCGGCGCGGTGGCGCCCAGCGGTACGGCGTGGGTGCCGGGCGAGAGTTCGGTCATGCCGTACGCCTGCATGACGGGCCGGATGCCCAGGCGCCGGGAGCAGGCCTCGGCGAGCCTGGCGTCCAGCGGGGCGGCGGCGCTGACGAGGTAGTCGAGCGAGGACAGGTCGTACTGGACGACGGCCGGGTGCTTGGCGAGGGCCAGCACGATGGGCGGAGCCACGTAGACCGCGTTGACCCGGTACTTCTCGATGGTGCGCAGGAAGTTCTCGAGGTCGAAGCGGGGCAGTACGACGACGGTGGAGCCGTTGCGCAGCGGGGCGTTCATCAGGGCGGTGAGGCCGTAGATGTGGAAGAAGGGCAGTACGGCCAGGACGCGGTCGCCGGGCCCGCTGCTGATCAGCTCGTTCAGCTGGGCGAGGTTGGTGGCGATGTTGCGGTGGGTGAGCATCACGCCCTTCGGGGCGCCGGTGGTGCCGGAGGAGTACGGCAGCACGGCCAGGTCGCGGGCGGGGTCGATGCGGACGGCCGGCTCGGGCGCGGTGGAGGCGATCATGTCGCGTACCGAGCGGTGGCCGACGGCGCCGTCGCAGATGAACACCTCGGTGATGCCGCCGGCCTGTTCGGCGGCGCTGCGTGCGGTCTCCAGCAGCGGGGAGACGGTGACGATCCAGTTGGCGCCGGAGTCGCGCAGCTGCCGGGCGAACTCGCCGGAGGTGGACAGCGGGTGGACGGTGGTGATGGCCGCCCCGCAGCGGGAGGCGGCGTAGCAGACGGCCGGGTAGGCGAGGGTGTTGGGGCTGTGCAGCGCGAGCACGTCGCCCGGCCGTACGCCCGCGTCGGCCAGCGCGGCGGCGATCCGGCGGGTGGCGCCGTCGAGTTCGGCGTAGCCGACCGTGGTGCCGTCCTGGCCGTCGATCAGCGCGGGCAGGGCGGCGTGCGCGATGGCCGACCGGCCCAGTACGGCCTCGTGGATCGGCAGGTCCACGGGCGCGACATCGGCGTACTGACTGTGAAAGACCATGGCCATCCCCTCAGCAGCGGCGCGCGCCCGGTGCCGGGGCGGTGCGGGCGGGCGCCTGTCCGTGTGCGTGCAGCATCGCGGTTGCCGGTGCGGTTGTCAGTACGGCGACTGCCGGTACGGCGACCGCGGTGCCGCGCGCGGCCGGCCGGTCCACGAGGCCGTACCGGGCCCTCAGTACGACTTCGGCAGCCCGAGGCTCTGGTGGGAGACGTAGTTGAGGATCATCTCCCGGCTGACCGGGGCGATCCGCGCCACCCGGGCCGCGGTGATCAGGGAGGCCAGGCCGTACTCGCGGGTCAGGCCGTTGCCGCCGAGGGTGTGCACCGCCTGGTCCACGGCCCGCACGGCCGCTTCGGCCGCCGCGTACTTGGCCATGTTGGCGGCCTCGCCCGCGCCCGCGTCGTCGCCCGCGTCGTAGAGGTGGGCGGCCTTCTGCATCATCAGCCGGGCGAGTTCCAGCTCGATGTGGACCTGGGCGAGGGGGTGGGCGATGGCCTGGTGGGCGCCGATGGGCGCCTTCCAGACCTGGCGGGTGCGGGCGTAGTCGACGGCCCGGCCGACCGCGTAGCGGCCCATGCCGAGGGCGAACGCGGCGGTCATGACGCGCTCCGGGTTGAGCCCGGCGAAGAGCTGGAGCAGGCCCGCGTCCTCCTCTCCCACCAGCGCGTCGGGAGGCAGCCGTACATCGTCCAGCGTCAGCTCGAACTGCTTCTCCGGCGCGCCCAGTTCCATGGAGATCCGGCTGCGCCCGAACCCGGCGGCGTCGCGCGGGACGATGAACAGGCAGGGCTTGAGCTTGCCGGTGCGGGCGTCCTCGGTGCGGCCGACGATCAGCGTGGCCTCGGCGATGTCCACCCCCGATATGAAGACCTTGCGCCCGTTCAGGACCCACTCGCCGGTGGCCGGGTCGCGGCGGGCGGTGGTGGTGATGCGGTGCGAGTTGGAGCCGGCGTCCGGTTCGGTGATGCCGAAGGCCATCTTGCGGGAGCCGTCGGCGAGGCCGGGCAGCCAGGTCCGCTTCTGTTCCTCCGTACCGAAGCGGGCGATGACCGTGCCGCAGATGGCGGGCGAGACGACGAGCATGAGCAGGGGGCAGCCGGCCGCGCCCAGTTCCTCCAGCACGATGGAGAGTTCGGCGATGCCGCCGCCTCCGCCGCCGTACTCCTCGGGCAGGTTGACACCCAGGTAGCCCAGCTTTGCGGCCTCCGCCCACAGCTCGTCGGTGTGCTTGCCCTCGGCGACGACGCGGGCGAAGTACTCGCGGCCGTAGCGCTTGCCGAGCGCGGCGACGGACGCGCGGAGGGCGCGGTGTTCCTCGGTTTCGATCACGGGGGTGCTCACGGGGACTCCTTCGGAGGGGAGCGGACGCCGGAACCGGTGTCTCACTCGGTGACGACGGCCAGCGGCGTGCCGACCTCGACCTGCTGTCCGGCCTTGACGTGCAGGGCGGTCAGCGTGCCG
This sequence comes from Streptomyces sp. NPDC018019, assembly GCF_044327805.1. Lineage (NCBI taxonomy): Bacteria > Bacillati > Actinomycetota > Actinomycetes > Kitasatosporales > Streptomycetaceae > Streptomyces > Streptomyces sp. NPDC018019. The sequence continues at coordinate 65,232 of NZ_JBIRGD010000005.1, forward strand.
GAGGCGGGGGCGGTGATCTTGTGTTCCATCTTCATGGCTTCCAGCCAGAGCAGCGGGGCGCCGGCCTCCACCCGGTCGCCCTCGGCCAGGCCGTCCGCCACGCGGACGACGGTGCCGGGCATGGGGGCGAGCAGCGAGCCGGGTTCGGTGCGGGCGTCGGGGTCGGGGAAGCGGGGCAGGGCGGTGAGGGTGCGGGATCCGGCGGTGGAGTCGACGAAGACCTGGTCGCCGTAGCGGGTGACGGCGAACTCGCGCCGGACGCCGTCCGCTTCGAGGACGACTCGGCCCGGGGCGGACCGGACGCGCCGTACGCCGGGGAAGTCCTCGGCGTGCAGCCCGTCCCGGCCCAGCCGGTAACGGATCTCGTGCTCGGTGCCGCCGCAGGCGTAGGTCTTGGTCTGCGGCTGCGACGGTACGTTGCGGAAGCCGCCGAAGCGGGACCGGCCGTGTGCGTCGGCGAGGGCGGCGGCCAGCGCGCACAGGCCGGTGACCGTGGCGTCCGGGGCCGCTGACAGAACGTCCGGGTCGCGGTCGTAGAAGCCGGTGTCCAGGCCGGTGGCGGCGGCGAACCCGGGGTGGCGCAGGGACCGTACGAGCAGGTCGCGGTTGGTGACCGGGCCGTGCACGCGGGCCCGTTCCAGCGCGCCCGCCAGCTTCCGTACGGCCTCGGCGCGGCTCGGTGCCCAGGCGATGACCTTGGCGAGCATCGGGTCGTAGTGGACGCCGATCACGGTGCCGTCCGCCACGCCGGAGTCGAGGCGGACCCCGTCGGGCACGGACAGGTGATGCAGCGTGCCGGTCTGCGGCTGCCAGTCCGCCGCCGGGTCCTCCGCGTACAGCCGGGCCTCGACGGCGTGTCCGTGCGGTGCGGGCGGCTCGCCGGGCAGCGCCTCGCCCTCCGCCACCCGCAGCTGGAGGGCGACGAGATCGACGCCGTACACCGCCTCGGTGACCGGGTGTTCGACCTGGAGGCGGGTGTTCATCTCCAGGAAGTGGGCGTGTCCGGCGGCGGAGACCAGGAATTCGACGGTGCCCGCGCCGCGGTAGCCGATGGTGCGGGCGGCGTCGGCCGCGGCCGTGTGCAGGGTGTCGCGCAGCGCGTCGGAGAGGCCGGGCGCGGGGGCCTCCTCGATGACCTTCTGGTGGCGGCGCTGGAGGGAGCAGTCGCGGGTGCCGAGCGTCCAGACCGTGCCGTGCGCGTCGGCGAGGACCTGGACCTCGACGTGCCGGCCGCCGACGACGTACGGCTCGGCGAAGACCTCGCCGTCCCCGAAGGCCGCGGTGGCTTCCGCCCGTGCCGCGGCCAGCTCGCCCGGCAGGTCGGCCAGTTCCCGTACGACGCGCATGCCGCGCCCGCCGCCCCCGGCCGCCGCCTTCACCAGCAGCGGCAGGTCGGCGGCGGTGGCCCGGTCCGGGTCGACGGGGGCGAGCAGCGGTACCCCGGCCGCCGCCATCAGTTCCTTGGCACGCGTCTTGGAGGCCATCGCCTCGATGGCGGCGGGCGGCGGCCCGACCCAGGTCAGGCCCGCGCCGGCGACGGCCGCGGCGAATCCGGCGTTTTCCGACAGGAAGCCGTAGCCGGGGTGGACGGCGTCGGCGCCCGCGGCCTGCGCGGCCTGCACGATCAGGTCGCCGCGCAGGTAGGTGTCGGCGGGGGCGCTGCCCGGCAGGCGTACGGCGGCGTCGGCCTCGCGGGCGTGCGGGGCGTCGGCGTCCGCGTCGGAGTACACGGCCACCGTGGCGATGCCCAGGTCCCGGCAGGTGCGGAAGATGCGGCGGGCGATCTCGCCGCGGTTGGCGACGAGCAGGGAAGAGATCACGGGTTCCTCACATCCGGAAGACGCCGAAGCCGCCCCGCGCGCCCTCGACGGGGGCGGTGTGGACGGCGGACAGGCACAGGCCGAGGACGGTCCGGGTGTCGCGCGGGTCGATGACGCCGTCGTCGTACAGCCGCCCGGACAGGAACATCGGCAGCGACTCGGACTCGATCTGCTGCTCGACCATGGCGCGCAGCCCGGCGTCGGCCTCGTCGTCGTACGGCTGCCCCTTGGCGGCGGCGGAGGCGCGCGCCACGATCGACAGCACCCCGGCGAGCTGCTGCGGTCCCATCACGGCGGACTTGGCGCTGGGCCAGGCGAACAGGAAGCGCGGGTCGTAGGCGCGCCCGCACATGCCGTAGTGCCCGGCGCCGTACGAGGCGCCCATCAGGACGGACAGGTGCGGGACGCGGGAGTTGGACACCGCGTTGATCATCATGGCGCCGTGCTTGATGATGCCGCCCTGCTCGTACTCCTTGCCGACCATGTAGCCGGTGGTGTTGTGCAGGAAGACCAGCGGGATGTCGCGCTGGTTGGCGAGCTGGATGAACTGGGCGGCCTTCTGCGACTCCGCGCTGAACAGCACGCCCTGCGCGTTGGCGAGGACGCCGACCGGGTAGCCGTGCAGCGCGGCCCACCCGGTGGTGAGCGAGGGCCCGTACAGCGGCTTGAACTCGTCGAAGTCCGAGCCGTCCACGATCCGGGCGATGACCTCGCGGGGGTCGAAGGGGGCCTTGAGGTCGCCGGGGACGATGCCCAGCAGCTCCTCCTCGGCGTACTTGGGCGGCGCGGCGGGTGCCGGTGCGGCGTGCGCCTTGCGCCAGTTGAGGCGGGCGACCACGCGGCGGGCCCGGCGCAGCGCGTCCGGCTCGTCCAGCGCGAAGTGGTCGGCGAGTCCGGACGTACGGGCGTGCATCTCGGCGCCGCCCAGCGACTCGTCGTCGCTCTCCTCGCCGGTGGCCATCTTAACCAGCGGCGGCCCGCCGAGGAAGACCTTCGCCCGCTCCCTGACCATGATCACGTGGTCGGACATGCCGGGGATGTACGCGCCGCCGGCGGTGGAGTTGCCGAAGACCACGGCGACGGTGGGGATGCCGGCGGCGGAGAGCCGGGTGATGTCCTTGAACAGCGCGCCGCCCGGGATGAAGATCTCCTTCTGGCTGGGCAGGTCCGCACCGCCTGATTCGACCAGGGAGACGACGGGCAGCCGGTTGGCGAAGGCGATCTCGTTGGCGCGCAGGGCCTTCTTCAGCGTCCATGGGTTGGAGGCGCCGCCGCGTACGGTCGGGTCGTTGGCGGTGACCAGGCACTCCACGCCCTCGATGACGCCGATGCCGGTGACCAGCGAGGCGCCCACCGGGTAGTCGCTGCCCCAGGCGGCCAGCGGCGACAGTTCGAGGAACGGCGTGTCGGGGTCGAGGAGCAGTTCGATGCGCTCGCGGGCGAGCAGCTTGCCGCGCCCCCGGTGCCGCTCGACGTACTTCGTGCCGCCCCCGCCGATGGCCTTGGCGTGCTCGGCCTCGATCTCGGCCAGCTTGGCGAGCATCGCCTCGCGGTGGGCCGCGTACTCGGGCCCGGTCGGGTCCAGTCGGCTGCCGAGCACGGTCACAGCAGTACCTCCGGTATGTCCAGGTGGCGGGCGCGCAGCCACTCCCCCAGGGCCTTGGCCTGCGGGTCGAAGCGGGCCTGCGCGGCGACGCCCGCGCCGAGCAGGCCGTCGATCACGAAGTTGAGGGAGCGCAGGTTGGGCAGGACGTGCCGGGTGACGGGCCGGTCCGCGGCCTCGGGGAGCAGGTCGCGCAGCCGGTCGGTGGTCAGCTCGTGGGCCAGCCAGCGCCAGGCGTCGTCCGTACGGGCCCATACGCCGACGTTGGCCGAGCCGCCCTTGTCGCCGCTGCGGGCCCCGGCCACCAGGCCGAGCGGCGCGCGGCGGAGGCGGCCGTCGTGGGCCAGGGGTTCGGGGAGCGGGGGCCCGGCGAGCGGCGCGGGCTCGCGGGTCTCCGCCGGGGGCGGCACCCCGACGCGGCGGCCGTCCGGGAGTACGGCGATGTGCGGTACGTCCGCCGCGTCCACGTACTCCGCCTCGAAGACGCCGTACGGCTCGCCCTTGCCCGGCGGCGCCGTCACATGGAAACCGGGGATGCTGCCGAGCGCCAGCTCGACCGCCGCGCCGCTGACCACCCGCCCCACCGCTTCCTGGTCGGCGTCCCGCACCACCAGCCGCAGCAGGGCGCTCGCCTCTTCCTGGACGGCGGCGTCGGCGTGGTCGGTGCGGGCCAGCGTCCACTCCACGGACGCCGGGCGGCGCTTCGCCGCGTCGAAGGCCGCCGCCATCTGCTCCCGTACGAGGGCGGCCTTGGCCTCGATGTCGAGGCCGGTCAGCACGAACGTGACCGCGTTGCGCCAGCCGCCGAGGCGGGTCAGGCCCACCTTCAGCGCCGGTGGCGGCGCCTCGCCGCGTACACCGTCCACCCGTACCCGGTCCGGACCGTCCTGGGCCAGCCGTACGGTGTCCAGCCGCGCGGTGACGTCCGGGCCCGGGTAGCGTGCGCCGGCCGTCTCGTAGAGCAGCTGGGCGGTGACGGTGCCGACGGTCACCGTGCCGCCGGTGCCGGGGTGCTTGGTGATCACCGAGGAGCCGTCGGCGGCGATCTCGGCGAGCGGGAAGCCGGGGCGGCGCACGTCGTGGGCGGTGAAGAAGGCGTAGTTGCCGCCGGTGGCCTGGGTGCCGCACTCCAGCACATGGCCCGCGACGACCGCGCCCGCGAGCCGGTCGTGATCGGCCGGCGCCCAGCCGAAGTGGGCCGCTGCCGCCCCGCTGACCAGGGCGGCGTCCGTGACCCGGCCGGTCACGACCACCTCGGCACCGGCTTTCAGGCACGCGGCGATGCCCCCGCCGCCCAGGTAGGCGTTGGCGGTCAGCACGCCCGCGCGCCCGCCGTACCGGGCCATGAGGTCGTCGCCCTCCACGTGCGCCACCCGGACGGGCACGCCGACCCGGTCCGCCAGCTCCCGTACGGCGTCGGCCAGCCCGGCGGGGTTGAGGCCCCCCGCGTTGGTGACGAGCCGGACTCCACGCTCGACGGCCGTCCCCAGGCTCTCCTCCAACTGCCGCAGGAACGTCTTCGCATAGCCGCGCGTGGGGTCCTTGAGCCGGTCGCGGCCCAGGATGAGCATGGTCAGTTCGGCGAGGTAGTCGCCGGTGAGGACGTCGAGCGCGCCGTCGGTGAGCATCTCGCGCACGGCGTCGAAGCGGTCGCCGTAGAAGCCGGAGGCGTTGCCGATGCGCAGCACGCCGCCGTCGCCGGTCATCGGGCGTGCCGCCCGCCGGGTGCCCGGCCCGTGCCGGGTGGCCCGGCGAACGCCTGGGCGATGCCCAGCCAGCGGTCCGCGTCCGCCCCTTCGGCCCGTACGTCCACGTCGTCGCGGTGGGCCCGCTGGGTGACCAGCAGGCAGAAGCCGAGGGCGTCGCCGGTCACCCGCTGGGCCGCGTCCGGCGGACCGTACGTCCAGGTGCCGCCGCCGGGGGCGCGCAGCTCGACGCGGAACTCCTCCTCCGGTGCGGGCAGTCCGTGCGCCGCGTACGCGAAGTCGCGCGCCCGCACGCCGATGCGGGCCACGTGCCGCAGCCGGGCGGTCGGCTCCCGCCGCACGCCCAGCGTGTCGGCGATGTCCTGGCCGTGCGCCCAGGTCTCCATCAGCCGCCCCGTGGCCATCGAGGCGGTGCTCATCTCCGTGCCGAACCAGGGCAGTTTGTCCCCGGCGGTCCGGGTGACCAGGGCCTCGTACAGCGCGGTCCGGCCCGCCCGCCAGCGCGCCAGCAGCTGATCGGGCGGTGTCCGGGCCTCCTCCGCCGCGCCCTCGTCGACAAAGGTCGCGGGGGAGGCCAGGGCCCGCCGGACCGCCGCCTCGAAGGCGGCGGGGTCGGTGGCGGACCGCAGGGCCTGCCGGTCGGTCCAGACCAGGTGCCCGATCTGGTGGGCGATCGTCCAGCCCGCGGCCGGTGTCGGCTCCGCCCACCGCGCCGGTGCCAGCCCGCCCATCAGCGCGTCGAGCGCGTCCCCTTCGTCCTTCAGGTCCGCCAGTACGGCCTCGGCGTCGGACACGCGGCACTCCCCTCGTCGGCCATCTGCCGTGCGGGCAGGGCACGTTGACTCATGCGGTGCGGGTACCGAGCGTGGCAGCGCGCGGAGAAACAATCAAGCACGCCTGCATGATTTTCTGCGGGAGGCGTGCGGCGGAGGCCCCGCACGCCCGGCGGGTCAGCCGGTCTTGCCGCCGCTCGTACTGCGTACCGCCCCCACACTGGCCAGCACCACCAGTCCGATCGCCACCACCTCGGCCCAGCCGAGCGACTGGTGCAGGACCAGGAAGCCGGCCAGCGCCCCGGCGGCCGGCTCCAGGCTCATCATCACGGCGAAACCGGAGGCCGGCAGCTTGCGCAGGGCGAGCAGTTCGAGGGTGTACGGCGTGACCGAGGAAAGCAGCGCGACGGCGGCGCCCAGACCGATCGTGACCGGGTCCAGCAGGGCCGTCCCCGCGCTGAGGAGGCCCGCCGGCAGGCTCAGCAGCGCCGCCACCGACATCGCCAGGGCCAGGCCGTCCGCCTGCGGGAAGCGCTGCCCGGTCCGGGAGGAGAGCAGGATGTACGCGGCCCACAGCGCGCCCGCCGACAGCGCGAGCCCGGCACCGAGCGGGTCCAGCCCGTCGAAGCCCTCGCGGCCGAGCAGGGCCACCCCGCCCAGCGCGAGCGCCGCCCACACCAGGCTCAGCGCCCGCCGCGAGGTGACCACCGAGAGGATCAGCGGGCCCATGAACTCCAGCGTGACGGCGGCGCCCAGCGGGATGCGGTCGATGGCCTCGTAGAAGAGGGAGTTCATGCCGAACAGGGCGACACCGAAGGCGAGGACCGTGGCCCAGTCGCCCCGGGAGTGGCCGCGCACCCTGGGGCGGCAGGCGATCAGCAGGACGAGCGCGGCGACGACCAGGCGGAGCGTGACCACGCCGAGCGCACCGGCCCGCGGGAAGAGCAGCACCGCGACCGAGGCGCCGAACTGGAGCGAGATGATGCCGCCGATGACCAGCGCGATGGATATCAGGCGCCCGCCCGCCGCCGCGTCCCGCTCGGCGGCGCGGACCTCCGGGGAGGCCGGGACCGGCTCGGGGACCGGGGGTACGGGCGGCAGGCCGGGGGCCCCGCCGGACGGGGCACCGGACCGGTCACCGGACGGATCTCCGGCCGGGGTGCCGGACTGCAGGCTGCTGGACTCGTGGCGCGACTCGTTCACACGCCCACGCTACGGTCCGCCGCACAGGGCCGTGAAATGCCTTTTCCCCTGCTGTCATGCTCCGCGCGCATGAGCATCGGGCTGCGGCATCTCCGCTGTTTCCCGGCCATTGCCGACACGCTCAGCGTCACCCGGGCCGCCGAGCGGCCGCACCCCAGCCGGCCCGCCGTCTCCCGAGCCCCGCAGCAGCTGGAGCAGGAGACCGGTACCCGGCTCGCCGACCGGTCCACCCGCCACCCGGAGCTGACGCCGGAGGGCCACGCCTTCCGCGTACGGGCCGAGGCCGCCGTCACCGCCTTCGACGACGCCCTGGCGCACACCCGCCCGGTGCCCCGGCCACTGCTCCTCGGCCACGCCCTAAGCGCCGGGCAGCGCTTCCGCCAGCACCTCGGCCAGGTGCCGGGCCCGTCGGCCGGTGAGCTGGCCGATCTGGGTACGGCAGGAGAAGCCGTCGGCGAGGACCTCCGTGCCGGGGGCCGCCTGCCGTACGGACGGCAGGAGCTGTTCTTCCGCGCAGGCCACGGACACGTCGTAGTGGCCGCGTTCGAAGCCGAAGTTCCCGGCCAGGCCGCAGCAGCCGCCGCTCAGGCCGCCCGCCAGTCCGGCCCGTTCGCGCAGGCGCTGTTCGGCCGCCTCGCCCAGGACGGCGTGCTGGTGGCAGTGAGTCTGGCCGACGGCCGGGCGGTCGACGCGCGGCGGTTCCCAGCCGGGTGCCCGCTCCTCCAGGGTCTGCGCGAAGGTCCGTACGGAGGCGGCCAGCCGCGCCGCGCGCGGGTCGTCGGGCAGCAGCTCGGGCAGGTCGGTGCGCAGGGCCGCCGCGCAGCTCGGTTCGAGGACGGTCAGCGGGGTGCCGTCGGCGAGCAGCGGGGCGAGTGCGTCCACCGTACGGCGCATGACCGCGCGCGCCTGGTCGAGCTGGCCGGTGGAGACATAGGTCAGTCCGCAGCACAGGGAGCGGCGGCGCTGCGCCGGGGGCAGCCGGACGGACAGGCCGGCGGCCTCCAGGACGCGGACGGCGGCGCGGCCGGCCTCGGGGGCGAGGTAGTTGGTGAAGGTGTCCGGCCAGAGCAGGAGCGCCGCGCCCTCCGGGGCCGGTACGGGGGCCCGCTTCGCCCACCACCGCACGAACGGCTCGGTGACCAGCTCCGGGATCGCCCGCTGGGGCGCGATGCCGCCGAGGCGCTTGCCCGCGGCGGCCAGCGGCGTCCGGGCCAGGGCGTTGAGCAGCGGCGCGACCGGGGCCGCCGCGCGCAGCCAGCGCGGCAGCCGGCCCATCGAGTAGTGCGCGGCGGGCCGCAGCCGCCCGGCGTAGTGGTGGTGCAGGAACTCGGCCTTGTACGTGGCCATGTCGACGCCGACCGGGCAGTCGCTGCGGCAGCCCTTGCACGACAGGCACAGGTCCAGCGCGTCCCGCACCTCCTCGGAACGCCAGCCGTCGGTGACCACCTCGCCCGCCAGCATCTCGTGCAGCAGCCGGGCGCGGCCCCGGGTGGAGTGCCGTTCCTCGCCGGTGGCGCGGTACGACGGGCACATGACGGCCGAGGGGCCGGGGGCGGCGTTACGGCACTTGGCGACGCCGACGCAGCGGCGGACGGCCGCCGAGAAGTCGCCGCCGTCGTGCGGGTAGCCGAACTCCACGTCCACCGGGCGCTTCGGCAGCGGCGCGAAGCGCAGGTTCTCGTCCAGCCGGTCCGGCCGGACGAGCATGCCGGGGTTCAGGCCGCCCGCCGGGTCCCACAGGTCCTTGAAGCGGCCGAAGAGGCCGACCAGTTCGGGCCCGTACATCGTCGGCAGCAGTTCGGCGCGGGCCTGCCCGTCGCCGTGCTCGCCGGAGAGCGAGCCGCCGTGCGCGACGACCAGCTCCGCCAGGTCGCCGGAGAACTCCCGGAACCGGCGGATGCCGGGGGCGGTCAGCAGGTCGAAGTCGATGCGGACGTGGATGCAGCCGTCGCCGAAGTGCCCGTACGGCGTGCCGCGCAGGCCGTGCTGGGCCAGCAGCGCCCGGAAGTCCCGCAGGTAGGCGCCGAGCCTCGGCGGCGGCACCGCGCAGTCCTCCCAGCCGGGCCACGCCTCCGAGCCGTCGGGCATCCGGGTGGCGGTGCCGGAGGCGTCCTCGCGCACCCGCCACAGCGCGCGCTGCCGCGCCGGGTCGGTCACGACCGTATGGCCGGTGGTGGCAGCGCTCCGGCACAGTTCCTCGGCGCGCGCCAGCGCCTCCCCCGGCGTCTCGCCGCCCATCTCGACGAACAGCCAGGCGCCGCCCTTGGGGAGACCCGCCGCGCTGCCCACCAGGTCGGCGGCCATGCCCTCGACGGTCAGCGGCCGGTACGGGAGCAGGGTGTGCGCCGCCTCGGCCGCCGCGCTCTCGTCCGCGTAGCCGAGCACCGCCAGCGCCTTCGCGGCGGGCGGCCTGACCAGCGCGACGGTGGCCTCGGTCAGCACGCCGAGGGTGCCCTCGCTGCCGGTGAGCGCCCGCGCCAGGTCGGTGCCCTGCTCGGGCAGCAGCGCGTCCAGCGCGTAGCCGGAAATGCGGCGCGGGAGGTCCGGGTAGCCGGTGCGCAGCAGCGCCAAGTCGCCGTCCACCAGCGCCCGTACCCCGTCCCGCAGCCGCTGCGGCAGCGCGTCCAGGGCCGCCGTGCCCCGCCCGGCGCGCAGCCGCTCGCCCCCGTACGTCAGCATCTCCAGCTCGCGCACGCTGTCGGCGGTGGTCCCCCACGCCACCGAGTGCGAGCCGCAGGAATTGTTGCCGATCATGCCGCCGAGGGTGCAGCGGCTGTGCGTGGACGGGTCCGGGCCGAAGGTCAGGCCGTGCGCGGCGGCTGCCGCCCGCAGGTCGTCGAGGACCAGCCCCGGCTGGACGACCGCCGTACCGGCCTCGGGGTCCAGCGCCACGATCCGCCGCATGTGGCGGGTGAAGTCCAGCACCACGCCGACGCCGGTGGCCTGCCCGGCGATGCTGGTGCCGCCGCCGCGCGGCACCACCGGCACGCCGTGCCCGCGGCACACCCGCAGCGCGGCGGCCACGTCCTCGGCGTCCCGCGGCGCCACCACCGCCCGTGGCACCCGGCGGTAGTTGGACGCGTCCATGGTCATCAGCGCCCGGTCCCCGGCGGCGGCCGAGACCTCGCCGCGCACCGCGGCCGTCAACTCCCGCACCAGTTCCCGCGTCCCGCGTGTTTCCGTACGATCAGCCATGCCCCCAGCCTGCCCACTCGGCCGGGGGGTTCATGGCGCTCCGGGCGGCCCGCGTTCCCGGCCTAGACCCGGAAGACGTTCTCCGGGTCGTACGCGGCCTTGGCAGCGGCCAGCCGCGTGCGCAGCGGCTCCTCGTACGCCTCGGCCGTCACGTCACCGTGATCGCCGAACAGGAAGTTGACGCTGCGGCCCACCGCCCACGGCGCCACCACGGCGAGCATCCCGGCGTGCCGGGACCGGACCGCCGTCACGTCGGTGCCGTCCAGCGGCGACAGCACGCGCAGCAGGAAACGCGCGTCCCGGTGCCCGACCGAACCACCGCCCGAAACGAGCGCGCCGCCGAGGTGGTTGAGCTGCACCACGCACATCATCGGCGCGTCCGGCCCGCCCAGCGCGGCCACCGTGCGCAGCGCGTCCGCGTCCAGGCCGCTGAGCAGCACGCCGTCGCCGTCGTAGGCGTGCGGCGCGGCCGGGTCCTGGTGGATGGTGTGCGCGTCGCTGTACGGCATCTCGCGCAGCGTGTCGGCCACCCGGGGGCCCACCGCGCGCAGCGGCGCGACCAGCCGTCCGCCGTCCTCGGCCGTTCCCGTGTACGCGATCCGGATCTGTACCAGGTACCGCCCGCGCAGATGGGCGGGCAGTACCGGGAGGTCCGGGTAGACGATCAGCCCCACCGACGAGGTCAGGGTGTCCGGCAGGTCCTCGGCCCAGGCGAGGTACGCGGCCAGCGCCTCGTCCAGCAGGTCGGCGCCGAAGACCAGCTGACCGCCGTACAGCCGCGCCACCGGCACCAGTCCGAACTCCAGCCCGGTCACCACGCCGAGCCCGTGCCCGCCGCCGAGCAGCGCCCGGAAGAGGTCCGGGTCGCGCTCCTGGGACACCCGGCGCAGCTCACCGTCGGCGGTGACCAGTTCCACCGTCCGCACGTGGTCCGACGCATAGCCGAACTCCCGCCCCAGGATGCCCAGTCCCCCGCCGAGGGTGTACCCGACGACGCCCACCCCGGGCGACGACCCGTTCACCGGCGCCAGCCTGTACGGCGCCGCCGCCTCGATCACCTTCCCCCAGAGCGCCCCCGCCCCGGCCCACGCGGTCCGCGCTTCCGGGTCGATCCGCACCTCGTCCATCCGGCGCGTGCTGACGAGCAGGCCCCCGTCGGCCGCCGCGGCGAGGCCGTGCCCGGTCGACTGGACGGACACCGGCAGTCCGTGGGCGCGGGCGTGGCGCACCGCCTCCGCCACGTCCGCCGCCGAGGCCGCCCCGACGATCACCGAAGGGCGGTGGGAGCGCCCGGTCTGGAATCCGGACCGCTCCGCGTCGTAGCCCTCGTCACCGGGCACGAGGACGACGCCGGCAGTGCGTTCGGTCAACTCGGCGAGGGAGGAAGGAGCGGTGGTGCGGGCGGGGGCGGCAGGGGTGTACGTGATGTCCATGCGGGTGACTCTGTCGCCATAACCTGACACATGCCGTCGGGTTTTCCGGGAGACTGGGACGGGTGAAATCCGACCGTCTCCTGTCGATCCTGCTGCTCCTCCAGACACGTGGCCGGGTGCCGGCCGCGGAGCTGGCCACCCGCCTGGAGGTGTCCGTCCGGACGATCTACCGCGACATCGAATCGCTGTCCGCGGCCGGGGTGCCGGTGTACGCGGAGCGCGGGCGGCACGGCGGCATCGCGCTGCTGCCCGGCTTCCGTACGGACGTGACCGGGCTGACCACCGACGAGGCGCGGGCGCTGTTCGTGCTGGCCGCCGAGGGCGCGCACCACGCGCTCGGACTGGACGACGCGCTCGGGTCCGCGCTGCGCAAGGTGATGGCCGCGCTGCCCGCCCCGCACCGCCCGGCGGCCGAGCTGACCAGCCGCCGCATCCTGGTCGATCCCGGGCGCTGGCTGTCCGGCCCGCGGCCGGCCGTGGACCTGGACACGCTGCACACCGCGGTCTTCGCCGACCGGCGGCTGCGCATCCGCTACCGGCACGGCGGCGAGACCCGGCCGCGTACCTACACCGTCGATCCGTACGGCCTCGTCTCCAAGGCCGGGACCTGGTATCTCGTCGCGGACCGGCGGCGGCGCGCCCAGCTGTTCCGGGCCGACCGGGTGGCCGCGGCCACGGTGCTCGACACGCCGGTGCGGCGCCGGGACGGTGTGGAACTGGCCGACGCGTGGGAAGCGCTGCGGCGGCAGGTGGAGGACCGGCCGGCGGGGCTGCGGGTGACCGCCCGGGTGCGGCGTCCGCGGCTGGACCTGTTCGTCCGCATCATGGGACCGGCACTGGTGGAGCCGCCCCGGGACACCGGCGGCACGTGGGTGACGGTCGAACTGGCCGTACAGGAACTGCGCGCGGTCCGGCAACTGCTCCAGTTCGCCACGACGGTCGAGGTGCTCGAACCCCCGGAGGCACGGGCGGAGCTGGCGCGGGCCGCCGCGTCGGTCACCGGCCTGTACGCGGACGACCGGCAGCCGGACACCCGGCGCTGAGCGGCCCGGCCGCCGGACCCCCGTCGAAACGGCGGCGTCCGTTCCGTCTCATCCGGTGGACCCCGGTCCTGCACCGGCCTCCTGACGGATTACGCTTCGCCCGTGGCTGATATCCAGATTCCCGCTGACATCAAGCCCGCCGACGGTCGCTTCGGCGCGGGCCCCTCCAAGGTGCGTACGGAGGCGCTCGACGCCCTCGCCGCCACCGGACGTTCCCTGCTGGGCACGTCCCACCGCCAGGCTCCGGTCAAGAACCTGGTCGGCACGGTACGCGACGGCGTACGCGAGCTGTTCCAGCTGCCCGAGGGCTACGAGGTCGTCCTCGGCAACGGCGGCTCCACCGCCTTCTGGGACATCGCGACCCACGGCCTGATCGAGAACAAGTCCCAGCACCTCACCTTCGGCGAGTTCTCCTCGAAGTTCGCCAAGGCCGCCAAGCTGGCGCCGTGGCTGGCCGAGCCGACGCTGGTCGCCGCCGACCCGGGCAGCCACCCGGAGCCGAAGGCGGAGGAGGGCGTGGACGTCTACGCCTTCACGCACAACGAGACCTCCACCGGTGTCGCCGCCCCCGTCCAGCGCGTGGCGGGCGCGGACGCCGGCTCGCTCGTCCTGGTCGACGCCACCTCCGGCGCGGGCGGCCTGCCCGTGGACATCACGCAGACCGACGTCTACTACTTCGCGCCGCAGAAGTCCTTCGCCTCCGACGGCGGCCTGTGGATCGGCGTCTTCTCCCCCGCCGCCCTGGAGCGCGCCCGCAGCATCCACGCCTCCGGCCGGCACATCCCGGAGTTCTTCTCGCTGCCGACCGCGATCGACAACTCGCTGAAGAACCAGACGTACAACACCCCGGCTCTGTCCACCCTCTTCCTGCTCGACGAGCAGCTGAAGTGGATCAACGGCCAGGGCGGCCTGGACTGGGCGGTACGGCGCACCGCGGCCTCCTCGCGCACGCTGTACGGCTGGGCCGAGGCGTCCAAGTACGCGACGCCGTTCGTCACCGACCCGGCCAAGCGCTCCCAGGTCATCGGCACCATCGATTTCGACGACGAGATCGACGCGGCGGCCGTCGCCAAGGTGCTGCGCGCCAACGGCATCGTGGACACCGAGCCGTACCGCAAGCTGGGCCGCAACCAGCTGCGCGTGGCGATGTTCCCGGCGATCGACCCGGCGGACGTCGAGGCGCTGACCGCCTGCATCGACTACGTGATCGACCAGCTGTAACAGCCGGAGACGTACGGCGGCCGGGCCCCGGCGGGCCCGGCCGTCGCGCTGTCCGCTCCCGTTCAGCGGCTCAGGCGCTGGAAGCGGCGTACGGCCAGCGGCAGGAAGACCACCGTCAGAACGGCCGGCCAGACCACCGCCATCAGCAGGGCGTGCTCCTCGATCCAGCCGCCGCCGGTCGCGCCGGGCCGCCCGAACAGCTCCCGGACGGCGTTGGCCGTCGAGGAGACCGGATTCCACATCGCCACCGCGCCGAGCCAGTCCGGCATCATCGACGGCGGCGTGAAGACGCTGGAGATCATGCCGAACGGGAAGGCCAGCGCGAACAGCCCGCCCGCCGCCTCCTGGTTGGGCACCAGCAGCCCCAGCAGCACCCCGGCCCAGATGAGGGCGAAGCGCAGGAGCAGCAGCAGGGCGAACGCGGCCGCCGTGGCGAGCGCGCCGCCGTCCGAACGCCAGCCGACGACCACGGCGATCAGCGCCAGCACCGCCAGGTCCAGCGCCGCGCCGAAGACGTCCGAGACGCCCCGCCCGCTGACCACCGCCGAACGCGCCATCGGCATCGACCGGAAGCGGTCGGTCACACCCCGGTCCTTGTCGACCGCGACCAGCATCGCGGTGTTCATGAAGCCGAAGGCCATCGTCATGGTGAACATCCCGGGCATCGCGTAGTCCCGGTAGGAGCCCCCGCCGCCGACGTCCATCGCGCTGCCGAAGACGTAGACGAAGAGCAGCACCGAGACGATCGGGAAGCCCAGCTGCCAGGCGATGTTGACGGGCTGCTTGACGAGGTGGGTCAGATCGCGGCGGACGATGGTCCAGCAGTCGGCGACGGCCCAGTACAGGCGCCGTTCGGGGAGCCGCGCGGGGGTGGCTGCGCTCATGCCGCGGCCTCCGTCCCGTACGTACCGTCGGCACCGGCCGTACCGCTCGCGGCGCCGGCCGCCTCCGTACGGCGCCCCGTCAGCCGCAGGAACACCTCGTCCAGCGTCGGCCGCCGCAGCCCGATGTCCGCCACGCCGATCCCCGCGTCCTGGAGGGCCCGCGCCACCTCGGTCAGCGCCGGCACGCCGTCGGTGACCGGCGCGCCCACCCGCCGTTCCGCCACGTCCGTGTCCGGCGCGGCACCGTCCGCGGCCACCCGGGCCAAGATCCGCGCCGCCCGCGGCAGTTCGGCGGCCTCGCGCAGCACCACCTGGACACGGTCGCCGCCGATGCCGCGCTTGAGCCCGTCCGGCGTGTCCTCCGCGACGGTGCGGCCGTGGTCGATGACGGCGATCCGGTCGGCCAGCTGGTCGGCCTCGTCGAGGTACTGCGTGGTCAGCAGGACGGTCGTACCGCCCGCGACCAGGTCCCGTACGGTCTCCCAGACCTCGTTGCGGCTGCGCGGGTCGAGCCCGGTGGTCGGCTCGTCCAGGAACAGCACCTCGGGTGCGAGCAGCACACTGGACGCCAGGTCCAGGCGCCGCCGCATGCCGCCGCTGTAGGTCCTCACCGGCCGGCCGGCCGCCTCGGCCAGTCCGAAGCGCTCCAGCAGCTCCTGCGCACGGGCCCGCGCCCGCCGCCTGTCCAGGTGGAACAGCCGCCCGAACATCTCCAGGTTCTGCCGTCCGGTCAGGATCTCGTCGACGGCGGCGTACTGCCCGGCCAGGCCGATCCGCCGGCGTACGGCGTGCGGCTCGCGCGCCACGTCGTGCCCGGCGACGACCGCCCGCCCGCCGTCCAGCCGCAGCAGCGTCGCCAGGATGCGTACGGCGGTGGTTTTGCCCGCCCCGTTCGGCCCGAGCAGGCCCTGTACGGTGCCGCGGCGGACGGCCAGGCCGAAGCCGTCGAGCGCCCGCTTGTCCCCGTACCGCTTCACCAGCCCCTCCGCCAGCACCGCCGCTTCGGATGTCCTCATGCGCCTCCCCGTCCTTCCCGCGCCCCGAAATCGGGTACGGCGTACCCAGTTCTCCGGCCCACCGTACCCGATGACCGCGTACGGCGTACCCAGTTTTCCGGCGGCAGGCGGCGTACGCCCGGCCGGGGCTCAGACGCAGGCTCTTAGACTGACGGCACCATGACGACAGAACACAGCGGCAGCGGCGACGCGGCCCGCAGCATGGAGCTGCTCTGGGGCACCGGTGAGCGCCCCACCCGCGGCCCCAAGCCCGGACTGACCCTCGACCGGATCGTCGGCGCCGCGGTGGCGGTCGCCGACGCCGAGGGGATCGGCGCGGTGTCGATGCGCCGGGTCGCCGCCGAGCTGGGCGTCGGCACCATGTCGCTCTACCGCTACGTGCCCGGCAAGGGCGAGCTGCTGGACCTGATGCTCGACCGGATCGCCGCGTTCGACCCCGCCGGCTTCCCCGGCCCCGAGGCGGGCTGGCGGACCGTCCTGGAAACCGTCGCGCGCGGCCAGTGGCAGGTCCACCACCGGCACCCCTGGCTGCTCCAGGTCGACCAGACCCGCCCGCTGCTGGGCCCCAACTCGGTGAACGCGCTGGAGTACACGCTGCGCGGGCTGTCCGGCGTCCCGCTGCGCGACCCGGAGAAGATCCGGCTGCTCACGATCCTGGAGGGGTATGTCGCGGGCGCGGCCCGCACCCGGCTCAACTCGGCGATGGCCGAGAAGCGCACCGGCATCACCGACGAGGAGTGGTGGAAGATCCAGGGCCCCTTCCTCGTCCGCGCCATGGAGAGCGGCCGCTACCCGCACCTCGCCCAGCTCTCCGAGGACACCTTCGCGACCGACGAGGACTGGGACGGCGACGCCCTGTTCGAACTGGGCCTGGCCCGACTGCTGGACGGATTCGCGGCCGACATCGAGAGGCGGGGCGGCTGAGCGGGGCCTCGGCCGCCCGCGGCCACCGGCCGCTCACCGCCGCCGGAAGACCCGCCGCAACGCCAGCACCACCACCGTCGCCACCCCGAACGTCGCCGCCGCCAGCAGGACGTTGCGGTTCTTGCCCGCGTCGTCGCCACCCTTGCCGTCGGTGCCGGACGGGTCGCCCTTGCCGCCCTTCCCGTCGGCCCCCTTCGCCGACTCCGGCAGCTGGTCGCCGCTCAGCCCCACCGGCTGCACGCGGCTGTCCTTGCCCTCCGACCCGAACAGCAGCGTCCGCCCGTCGGGGGTGAAGCTGACCGACTCCCCCTGCATCTGCAACGGCACGCCCACACTGCCGATGTCCTTGGGGCGTCCGGCATCCCAGCGGTACATCTCCGCGCCGAAGTAGCCGCGCAGCAGCAGCCTCGTGCCGTCCGGCGAGAACGCGCCGTCGGTCACCCACTGGTCGATGGGGGCGATCCGGCGGAAGGTGTTCGTACCGCGCGTCGAGAGCCTTTCCGGGCCCTCGTACAGGGCGGCGCCGCCGCTCTTCTTCTTGCTGGCGATGTAGACCCGCCCGGTCTTGGGGTGCACCATCATCGCCTCGGCGTCCCGCGGGCCCTCGTCGTACGTGACGGTGAGCTGGGCCGCGGTGACGGTCTGGTCGCGCAGCTGTTTCGGCTCGGGGAAACGGTAGATCCACACGTGCTTCCAGCTGCCGCCGAGGTTGTCGCCGATGTCGCCGACGTACACGTTGCCGTCCGGGCCGACCGAGACCGCCTCCACGTCGCGCGGATCGCCGATGCCGCGCAGGGTGACGGTGGCGACCGTACGGCCGGTCCGCCCGTCCACGGCGTAGACGTACGGCCCGTCGTCGCTGTCGTTGTGGGTCCAGTAGACCCCCGGGTGCGCCCGGCTGGCCGCGAGCCCGCTGGACTCGGTGATCCGCGGGTCGGAGAGGGTGAACCCGTCGGCTCCCCCTCCGTCGTCGGCCACCACCGGCCCGGCCGCCGCGAACAGCAGTATCCCCGCGGCCCCGGCCGCGCACAGTAGCGAACGCATGGGGCCAGCTTGCCACTTCGGTACGGCCGGCCCGCAGGCGTCCGCCGCACCGGCGGGCCCGGGGCCGCCGGTACGCCGGCCGGCTCCCTATGATCTCCGCATGAACACCCCGACCGCGCCCTCCGGCGCCCCCGGGCCGGCGGGCCGGGAGGCCATATGCGCGTGATGTTCGTCGGCGACTCGATGACGATCGGCCGTGCCGGGGACTACACCTGGCGCTACCGGATGTGGCAGCACCTGAACCGGACCTTCGGCGGGCCGTACCGCATCGTCGGACCGCGCAGCGCGCTCTACGACCCGAGCGCCGACGCGGCGGACTCGTACGCCTACCGCGACCCGGACTTCCCCGAACCCGCCCGGCGGCACCTCGCCGGGTGGGGCGAGGGCTGGTGCCACCTGGCGCCGCTGATCGGCGACGCCGTGCGCACCACCAAGGCCGACACCCTGCTGGTCTCGCTCGGGCTGATAGACCTCGGCTTCTACACGAACGCCGAGCAGACCGCCGCGAACGTGCACCGCTTCGTCGCCGCGGCGCGGGCCGCCCGCCCCTCCGTACGGGCCGTGCTGCTGCCCGTCATCCCGAACACCCGGGCCCTGTCCGACGCCCCCTTCGCCGCCGAGTGCGAACGCTTCAACGAGCTGCTGGCCAAGGCCGTCGCGGACCTCTCGACCCCCGCTTCACCGCTGCTGCTGGCCTCCCACCCGGCGGGCTACGACCTGGACCGGGACACCTACGACGGGACGCACCCCTCCGCGTCGGGCGAGCACCTGCTGGCGGCGGCCTTCGCGGACGCCCTGCACCAGGCGTGGGACGTGGGCGCGCCGTACGCGGCGGCGGACGCCTGACCCCCGCCGGCCGCGGCGCCCGTCTTGATTCGAGCGCACTCCAAGGCGTTGGCTAAGGCCCCATGGAGTACACGCAGCTCGGACGCACCGGACTCAAGGTCAGCAGGCTCGTCCTGGGAACGATGAACTTCGGGCCCCAGACGGACGAGGCCGACAGCCACGCCATCATGGACGCCGCGCTCGCCGCGGGCGTCAACTTCTTCGACACCGCCAACGTCTACGGCTGGGGCGACAACAAGGGCCGCACGGAAGAGATCATCGGCTCCTGGTTCGCACAGGGCGGCGGCCGCCGCGACAGGACCGTCCTCGCCACCAAGGTCTACGGCCACATGGGCGGCGACAAGGAGCGGGTCTGGCCCAACCACGACCGGCTCTCCGCACTGAACATCCGGCGGGCGGTGGACGCCAGCCTCAAGCGGCTGAACACCGACCACATCGACCTGTACCAGTTCCACCACGTGGACCGGCACACGCCGTGGGACGAGATCTGGCAGGCCATCGACGTCCTGGTGCAGCAGGGCAAGATCCTGTACGCCGGGTCCTCCAACCACGCCGGCTGGCACATCGCGCAGGCCAACGAGGCCGCGGCCCGGCGCGGTTCGCTGGGCCTGGTCAGCGAGCAGTGCCTGTACAACCTCGCCGAGCGGCGCGCCGAGATGGAGGTGATCCCGGCGGCGCAGGCCTACGGGCTCGGCGTCATCCCGTGGTCGCCGCTGCACGGCGGCCTGCTCGGCGGCGCCGTGCGCAAGGCGCGCGAGGGCGGCGGGGCCCGTACGAACGGGGGCCGCTCGGCCGACGCGCTGGCGAACTCCGCGATCCGGGCGCAGATCGAGGCGTACGAGAACCTGCTCGACAAGCACGGGCTGCAGCCCGGTGAGGTGGCGCTGGCCTGGCTGCTCACCCGGCCCGGGGTGACCGGGCCGATCGTCGGGCCGCGCACTTCCGGGCAGCTCGACTCCGCGCTGCGCGCCGTGGAGCTGGAACTGTCCGCGGAACTGCTGGCCTCGCTCGACGAGATCTTCCCCGGCAGCGGACCGTCGCCGGAGGCTTTCGCCTGGTGAGAGCCGGTGCGGAAGGCCGCCTCGCGCGGCGTCGTGGGCGGCCGGCCGGTGCTCAGCGCAGGGCGGCCGCCACGATCACGACGACGAGCAGCACGGCGAACAGGCCGGACATGATCCGGTTACGGGTTTTGGGGTCCACCCTTCGAGCGTAACCGGCCCGGCCGGAACACCCGCGGGCAGGCGGCCCGCACGGACCGGGGTCAGCGCCCCAGCGGCCAGGCCGCCACCGTCTCGTACCGGGGCTGTTCGCCCGGCACCCCGCCGGCCGGCAGGTGGCTGCGGACGAGCGCCAGTTCCCGCACGGTCCAGGCGTCGCCCTCGTAGTCCGCCAGGGCCTCGGCGAACGGGCGCAGGTCGAGGGCGCCCGCGCGGTTGCGGGCGACGGTCAGGTGCGGGGTGTAGGCGCGGTGGCCGGTCATCTCCACCCCGGCCCGGCGGGCCGCCGCGTTCGCCGCGTCCGCCAGCTTCCGCATGGCCGGCAGGCCGCCGTCGGCCCCGGCCCACACCACCCGGTCCGCGAAGCGCCCGCCGCCCTTGAGGCGCAGCGGGAACGGCTCGTGCCGCCGGGCCGCCCGCGCCAGCCGTGCGTGCAGCCCGGGCAGAACGGTGTCGGGCACCTCGCCGTAGAAGGCGAGCGTGAAGTGCCAGCCGGCCCGTCCGGTCCAGCGCAGCCGGTCCGCGTCGGGCAGCCGCCGCAGCCGGCGCACCCTGGCCGCGAGTTCGTCGACGGCGGCCTCGGGCGGGAGCGCGGCGGCGAAGAGTCTCATGCGGTCAGTGTCGCGCACGGGGTGCGCGGCGGGCCGGGTACCGGCCGGGGGCGGGGTACGCCCCGGAGCCGGGCAGGGCGGCGGGCCGGACGTGCCGAGGGCCGGGTCCGCCGTCCGCTCGCGGTCCCGGCCCCGTACGGAAGGCTCAGGCCGCCGCCGCCAGCCGCTCCGGGTCGCGGCGGCGCTCGCGCGGTACGAACCGTACGTGCCGGTGGCCGCGCCGCAGGTCGATCCGCACCCGCAGACCGCCCGCACGGATCAGCATCAGGCCGACGCCGACCGCGGCCAGCACGGAGATCAGGCCGCCCGCGAGGAAGCCGAGGCGGGCGCCGTAGGCGTCGGTGACCCAGCCGACGATGGGGGCGCCCAGCGGAGTGCCGCCCATGAACACCATCATGAACAGGCTCATCACCCGCCCGCGCATCAGCGGGTCGGTCGCCATCTGCACGCTGGAGTTGGCCGTGACGTTGATCGTCAGGCCGACCACGCCGATCGCGATCAGCAGCGCGCCGAAGATCCAGACCGCCGGGGAGAGGGCCGCGGCCATCTCCAGGACGCCGAACAGCAGCGCCGCGCCCACCAGGAGGCGCAGCCGCGAGGTGCTGCGCCGGGCCGCGAGCAGCGCGCCCGCCAGCGAGCCGGCCGCCATCAGGCCGTTGAACCAGGCGTACATGCCGGCGCCGCCGTGGAAGACCTTGTCGGCGAAGGCGGTCAGCCAGATCGGGAAGTTGAAGCCGAAGGTGCCGATGAAGCCGACCAGGACGATCGGCCAGATCAGCTCGGGGTGGCCCGCGACGTAGCGCACGCCTTCGCGCAGCTGGCCCTTGCCGCGCGGGGCGCGGTCGACCTTGTGCAGCTCACGGGTGCGCATCAGCAGCAGGCCGGCCAGCGGCGCGAGGAAGGACAGGCCGTTCAGGAGGAAGGCCCAGCCGCTGCCGAGGGAGGTGATCAGCGCGCCGGCCACCGCGGGGCCGATCAGCCGGGCGGACTGGAAGTTGGCGGAGTTCAGGCTGACGGCGTTGCGCAGGTCGTCCGGGCCGACCATCTCGACGACGAACGCCTGCCGGGCCGGGTTGTCGACGACGGTGATCAGGCCGAGCACGAAGGCCATCAGGTAGACGTGCCAGACCGCGACGTGCCCGCTGAGGGTCAGTACGGCCAGCACGAGACCGGTCAGGCCCATCGACGCCTGGGTGAACAGCAGCAGCCTGCGCTTGGCGACCCGGTCGGCGATGACCCCGCCGTACAGCCCGAACAGCAGCATCGGCAGGAACTGCAGGGCGGTGGTGATGCCGACGGCGGCGGAGGAGCCGGTGATGCTGACGACCAGCCAGTCCTGGGCGATGCGCTGCATCCAGGTGCCGGTGTTGGACACGACCTGTCCGGTGGCGAACAGCCGGTAGTTGCGGACGCGCAGCGAACGGAACATCCCCCCGCGCGGCCCGGCGGCGGTGCCCGGGGAGCCGGTGGGGGGCGCGGTCGCGGTGTCGGTGGCGGTGGAGTCGTCGGGTATCGGTGCGGGGGCGGAGTCTGCTCCGGATCCCGTACTCAAAGTGGGTTCGCCTCCTCGGCTCTTCGGTTCTACAGCTGGGCGAGCTTCTCCAGTACGGGTGCGGCGGTCCGCAGTGCGGCCCACTCGTCCTCGTCCAGCCCGGAGGCCAGCTCGGCCAGCCACGCGTTGCGTTTACGGCGGCTCTCTTCGAGCATCGCCTCGGCCTGTTCGGTCTGGGTGACGACCTTCTGACGGCGGTCGTCGGGGTGCGGTTCGAGCCGGACCAGGCCCTTGGCCTCCAGCATCGCCACGATGCGGGTCATCGACGGCGGCTGGACGTGTTCCTTGCGCGCCAGCTCGCCGGGGGTGGCGTGGCCGCACCGGGCGAGGGTGCCGAGCACCGACATCTCGGTCGGGCTGAGCGACTCGTCGACCCGCTGGTGCTTGAGTCGGCGGGAGAGCCGCATCACGGCGGACCGCAATGCGTTCACGGCGGCAGCGTCGTCGCCACGGGACAGTTCCGGCATGTTCGTTAGCATAACTCATTACCCTCTCTAATGAAAGCCCGTCGACATGCGGCCCTCCGCATCACGCTTCCGAGTGAGGACGCAGCGGAAAGTGACACACCTGACCGGGCGGCGAGAGGACCGTGGCGGTATGGGATCGGGAGTGCTCAGCCTGCGCATGGACGGGGAACTGCTGGAGCGCCTCCGGCAGCACGCCGCGAAACGCGGAATGAGCGTCCAGGACTATGTGACCCGGACGCTCATCCGCGAGGACTTCGACGAACGTTTCAAGTTGTCGGTGGACCGGACGGAGCGGTTCTACGCGGCCCCGCCGCTGTGAGCCGGGCCGCGCATGCGAGCCGGACCCGCCGTACGGACCCGCCGGGTGCCTATCTGACGCCCAGCGCCTGCTCGATCGGGTTGAGCAGGAAGTAGACGAGGAACGCCAGCCCCACGGCGTTCAGCAGCCAGGGGATCTCCTTGAAGCGGCCGGTCGCCGTGCGCAGCAGGATGAAGGCCAGCACGCCCATGCCGATGCCGTTGGTGATGCTGTAGGTGAACGGCATCGAGACGATCGTCAGGAACGCCGGGACGGCGATGGTGAAGTCGCCCCAGTCGATGTCCCGGACGTTGGCGGACATGATCAGGAAGCCGACGACCAGCAGCGCGGGCGTCGCGGCCTGCGACGGGACGACCGTCGCCAGCGGTGTGAAGACCAGGGCGAGGAGGAAGAGCCCGCCGGTCACGACATTGGCCAGACCGGTGCGGGCCCCCTCGCCGACACCCGCGGTGGACTCCACGAAGCAGGTGTTGGCCGAGGCCGAGCCGACGCCGCCGGCCGCCACCGCGATGCCGTCCACCATCAGGATGCGGCCCATGCCGGGCAGGCTGCCGTTCTCGTCGGTCAGCCCGGCCTCCTCGCCGACGCCGATGATCGTGCCCATCGCGTCGAAGAAGCCGGACAGCAGCACGGTGAAGACGAACAGGCAGCCGGTCAGCAGACCGACCTCCTTGAAGCCGCCGAACAGGCTGATCTGGCCGACCAGGCCGAAGTCCGGGGCGCCGACGATGCTGTCCGGCACGTTCGGCACGGCCAGGCCCCAGCTCGCGTCGGGGATCTCGGCGACGGCGTTGATGATGATCGCGACGATCGCCATCACGACCATGCCGATCAGGATCGCGCCCTTGGTCTTCCGCACGGTCAGCAGGAACATCAGCGCCAGGCCCACCACGAAGACCAGCACCGGCCAGCCCTGGAGCTGCCCGCCCTGGCCCAGTGCCAGCGGCACGGTGGTGTGCGCGGCGTCCGGGTTGCGGGTGACGAAGCCCGCGTCGACCAGACCGACCAGCGAGATGAACAGGCCGATGCCGATCGCGATGGCGCGCCGCAGCCCGTTCGGGATCGCGTCCATGACCCGCTGCCGCAGGCCGGAGGCGACCAGGATCATCAGCACCAGACCGGCCAGTACGACCATGCCCATCGCATCCGGCCAGCTCATCTTGGGGGCGAGCTGGAGGGAGACGACGGCGTTGATGCCGAGGCCGGCGGCGACGGCGATCGGCACGTTGCCGATGACGCCCATCAGGAGCGTGGACAGGCCCGCCATCAGGGCGGTGGCGGTGACCAGCTGGCCGTTGTCCAAGTGGTGACCGAACTTGTCCTGACCGGCACCGAGGATGATCGGGTTCAGCACGACGATGTACGCCATGGCGAAGAAGGTGGCCAGACCGCCGCGCAGCTCGCGGGAGACCGTCGAACCCCGCTCGGAGATCTTGAAGAACCGGTCGAGACCGTTCCTGGGCGGCTTGGGACTCTGGACGGCGTCGACCGGCGTGGTGGCCGAGGGGGACATGCGCGGACCTCAGTCGTACGGGCCTGGGCAGGCGTGGGGGCCCGGAGCGGGCCCAGAACACAAACGAACCGGACCTCATTGGACGATTCAACGAACCAAACCAGTCAGATCCGGATAGGTTCAGTATGAATAAACAAGACGATGATCGCTATCTCCGCGCGTAGACCCCGGCGGGACACGGGCCGCGGGCGTTCCGGTGGCCGCCCGGGAGCGTGCCGTGCGTCCCGCCCGGCCGGAATCGGGCCGGGCGGCGGCTGCCCGTAAGCTGGCCCCATGTGGAAGAAGTCCGAACTGCGCGAGGCCCCGGAGCCTCTTGAGGGCCCCGTCGTCGGCACGATCACCGGCGGCACCGTCATCTGGTTCGTGCTCTTCCTGGCCCAGCTCCCCTTCTACGGCTGGTTCGCCGACCACGACCGCACCTGGTGGGTGTGGACCTGCCTGGCCGGCGGCTGCCTCGGCATCCTGGGCATCTGGTACGTGCGCAAGCGCGACGCCGCCATCAAGCGCGCGGCGGCCGCCGCTGCCGCGCCGGACGCGGACCGGGCCGCCGCCGACGCGTCCTGAGCGCACACGCCGACAAATCCACCCCATAGGGGACGCACCACACCGCTCCGCGGTTGACGCCGACCCCTCCAACAACTCCCGACACCTTCCTGTCCGCATCCAGCGGGTGAATCGTCCGCTCCGCCCGTAACGTCGGAGGCATGACTGAGCGGGCCAGGACCAAAGCCGAGGAATCCGAGCCGGGCGCCGCCGGCGTGCCGGCCCACCGCGGCCTGACCGCCGCCGAGGTCGCCGAGCGGGTGGCCAGAGGCGAGGTCAACGACGTCCCCGTACGGTCCTCGCGCTCCACCGCCGACATCGTCCGGTCGAACGTCTTCACCCGCTTCAACGCCATCATCGGCGTGCTGTTCGTGATCATCCTGATCGTCGGCCCGATCCAGGACGGCCTGTTCGGCTTCGTCATCGTCGCCAACACCGGCATCGGCATCATCCAGGAGCTGCGCGCCAAGAAGACCCTGGACAGCCTGGCCGTCCTGGGCGAGTCCAGGCCGACGGTGCGGCGCGACGGCACCGCCGCCGAGATCCCCACCTCCGAGGTCGTGCTCGGCGACGTCATCGAACTGGGCCCCGGTGACAAGGTCATCGTCGACGGCGAGGTGCTGGAGGGCGACGGCCTGGAGATCGACGAGTCGCTGCTCACCGGCGAGGCCGACCCGGTCGTCAAGAAGCCCGGCGACAAGGTGATGTCCGGCAGCTTCGTGGTCGCCGGCGGCGGCGCGTTCACCGCCACCAAGGTCGGGCGCGAGGCGTACGCGGCCCAGCTGGCCGAGGAGGCGTCCCGCTTCACCCTCGTCCACTCCGAGCTGCGCACCGGCATCAGCCAGATCCTCAAGTACGTGACGTGGATGATGGTGCCGACCGCCGTCGGCCTCATCCTCAGCCACCTGTTCACGCTGAACATGGGCGGCGACGACGCGGTGCGCCGGATGGTCGCCGGCATCGTCCCGATGATCCCCGAGGGCCTGGTGCTGCTCACCTCCGTCGCCTTCGCGATCGGCGTGATCCGGCTCGGCCGCAAGCAGTGCCTGGTCCAGGAACTGCCCGCGATCGAGGGCCTGGCCCGCGTCGACGTGGTCTGCCTGGACAAGACCGGCACGCTCACCGAGGGCGGCATGGACGTCAGCGAGCTGCGGCCGCTCGACGGGGCGGACGAGGACCGGCTCCGGCAGGTCCTCGGCGCCCTCGGGGCCTCCGATCCGCGCCCCAACGCCTCCCTCCAGGCGATCATCGACGCCTACCCGGCCGGCGACGGCTGGCGGTCCACCGACGCGCTGCCCTTCTCCTCCGCCCGCAAGTACAGCGGCGCGGCCCTGGAGAGCCCGGACGGCGAACGCGCCACCTGGCTGCTCGGCGCCCCCGACGTGCTCCTGCCCTCCGGCGACGGCGCCCTCGCCGAGATCGACGACCTCAACGCCCAGGGCCTGCGCGTCCTCCTGCTGGCCCGCGCCGAACAGGGCCTGCACGACCCCTCCGTCGCCGACCACGTACGCCCCACCGCCCTCATCGTCCTCGAACAGCGGCTGCGCCCCGACGCGATGGACACCCTGCGGTACTTCGAGGAACAGGGCGTCCAGGCGAAGGTCATCTCCGGCGACAACGCGGTGTCGGTCGGCGCGGTGGCCGGCAAACTCGGCATGCCGGGCGCCGAGTCCCCCGTGGACGCGCGCGAACTCCCCGCCGACCTGGAGGAGATGGGCAAGGTACTGGAGGACGGCGCGGTCTTCGGCCGGGTCACGCCGCAGCAGAAGCGGGACATGGTCGGAGCGCTCCAGGCGCGCGGCCACAACGTCGCGATGACCGGTGACGGCGTCAACGACGTCCTCGCCCTCAAGGACGCCGACATCGGCGTCTCCATGGGCGCGGGCAGCGAGGCCACGAAGGCCGTCGCACAGATCGTGCTGCTCAACAACAGCTTCGCGACGCTGCCTTCGGTGGTCGCCGAGGGCCGCCGGGTGATCGGCAACATCACCCGCGTCGCCACGCTCTTCCTGACCAAGACCGTCTACTCGGTGTTGCTCGCGATCCTGGTCGCCTGCTGCCAGATCCCGTACCCGTACCTGCCGCGGCACCTGACGCTGCTGTCCACCCTCACCATCGGCGTACCGGCCTTCTTCCTGGCCCTCGCCCCCAACAAGGAGCGCGCGAAGCCGCACTTCGTCCGGCGGGTGATGCGGTACGCGGTCCCGTCCGGCCTGATCATCGGCCTCGCCGCCTTCGCCACCTACCTGCTGGCCCGCAGCCACTACACCGGCCCCGACGCGCTGGCGGCCGAGACGAGCGCGGCCACGCTGACGCTGTTCCTCAGCGCCATGTGGGTCCTGGTGATCATCGCCCGCCCGTACACCTGGTGGCGCGTCGGCCTGGTCCTGGCCATGGCCCTGGGCTTCCTGATCGTCCTCGTCGTCCCCTGGCTCCAGGACTTCTTCGACCTGAAACTGGTCGGTACGACGATGCCGTGGGCCGCGGTGGGCGTCGCCGTCGCGGCGGCACTGCTGCTGGAGATCGCGTGGCGGGTGATGGGACGGCGGTTCCCGGCGTAGCCGGCCGCGGCGACGGCTCCCCCCGGACGTGGCGCGGCCGGGCGGAACAGGGGACCGGCCTCGTTCCGCCCGGCCGCGCCGTACCGGCACTAGTCGAACCAGCGGGCCTCCGCCAGCTCCTCCGCGCGTTCCAGGTCCTCCAGGAGCGCGGCGGTCTCGAAGCGGCGGGGCCACTGGCCGGCGGCCCAGGCGAGGCCGGCGGCCACGCCCTCCAGGGTCGCGGCGTGGACGGTGCCGTCGGGGGTCCGGCGCCAGTCGAGTTCGGTGCCGTCCTCGACGGTCAGCTCCTCGTGTTCGACGTACGAGTGCGGCGTGTCCGGGCCGAGGAGGGTGCGGACCGGCTCCGGGACCTCGTGCCGGGTGCCCTCCGAGGTGACGGGCGCCGCGAAGACCTCGCTCAGCCGCCGCACCTGGAACAGTTCGGCCAGCTCCGCCGCGCGGGCCGGACGTACCGGCAGCAGCGGCAGCCCGGCGACCAGCGGCATCAGGTCGGGCGCGTCCGCGACCACCGCCTCGGCCGCGTCCACCACGCGGGCCTCGCCGTCGACCACGGCCCGCAGCTCGTCGGGGAGCGTGACCTGCTCCGGGTCCAGGTCCGCCAGCACCCCGTACAGCGCGTGCAGCTGCGCGGAGTCCACCTCGCGTGCCGGGTCCGCGAGACGGGCGAGCAGTTCGGCCGCGCCGCCCGGCTCCTCCAGCAGCGCC
This sequence comes from Streptomyces sp. NPDC018019, assembly GCF_044327805.1. Classification (NCBI taxonomy): domain Bacteria; kingdom Bacillati; phylum Actinomycetota; class Actinomycetes; order Kitasatosporales; family Streptomycetaceae; genus Streptomyces; species Streptomyces sp. NPDC018019. Next base: position 93,431 of record NZ_JBIRGD010000005.1, read on the forward strand.
GCGACGGAGGTCCGTACCCCCAGGGCGCGCAGCACCTGGGCGTCCACCTCGCCCGCGTCCGCCGACTCGTACAGCCCGGCCAGCAGCGGATCGCCGCCCGCGGCCCGCAGGCCCGCCGGACGGCGGCCGTCCAGCACCGGGTGCCCGCGCAGCCACCACGCCGTGTACGGGCGCACCAGCTCGGTCGTCCCGTCCGGCAGCAGCACCCGTACGGGCGCGGTCAGCGCGTCCCGCAGCGGCGGCCGCGACAGCATCGCCAGCGCCTGCGGCCACGCGTCGTCGTCTACCAGGTCCAGGTCCCGCACGGCCACGATCTCCGTCGCGACCGGCGGCACCGGCGTCTCCGGCAGCCCGTCGAGGACGTCCTCGCACCACACGTCCACGGCGTCCAGCACGCCGACGTCGTCCGGCTCGGTGAAGTCCCCGTCCCGCGGCTCCAGTTCGTCCGGGTCCAGCACCACGTCGGGGGCCCGGACCAGGGCGAAGCCGGCCAGCACGCCGACGGCGGTCAGCGGCTGCTCACCCCACCGCTCGGCGAACCCGGCGTCGACCGCGGCGAGTTCGCCTTCCCGGATCACCCGCTCGAAGTCGCTGCCCGGGAGCACCAGTTCGCCCGCCGGGGCCGGTTCGCCGTCCTCGTCGGGCAGCGCGAGCGCGGCCAGCCAGGGCTCGTCGCCGGGCGCGAGGTGCGCGTCGCGCACCAGGCCGAGCACGGCCTCCGCCAGCTCCTCACCGCCGAGGCCGCCCGGCTCGCCGTCGAAGCCGAAGGCGTAGTCGTCCTCGGCCGCGTCCAGGGAGCCCGCGACGGCCGCCCTTACCTGGGGGGTCGTCAGGACGGCACGCGGGTTCGCCGGGGTGGCACCCAGCTTCTCCAGCAGGGGGTGTACGGCGTCCGGGTGCGCGACCTTCAGGCCCAGGCGGGCCAGCGTACGGTGCCGGTCCGCCGCGCCGCCCTCGCCGCTCTCCGGGAGCGGCAACAGCACCTGGCGCGGTCCGATCGTGGTGCGCGCCGCGCGGCCGTCCTCGGTCGCGGAACCGGCCAGCGGCACCGGGAGCCCGCTCAGCCGCTCCGGGTCCGTACCGGCCAGCGAGTCGTACAGCCGCCACCACCACGCGGGCGCCCGCTCCACACCGGCCAGCCGGTCGACGACCTCGCCCAGCGGCACCCGCGCGACCCCCAGGGCACGCAGCTCGGGCCGCCGCTCCAGTCCGGCGGGCAGCAGGCTCGGGAACAGCTCCGCCAGTACCCGGACCGTGTCGGCACCGGCCCCCTCGACCAGCTCCGCGTCCACCGGCCGCAGGACGTACGCGTCCTCCTCACCACGGGCACCGCCCCAGCCGCCGCCCTCACCAGGGGCCAGCTCGTCGGGGCCGCTCGTGCCCGGTACCGCCTGAAGGGGCTGCGTGACGGGTGACGGCGTGGTCGGCGCGGCCGCACTCGGCAGGAAACGCACCCGCGGCAGCAGCTCCAGCACCTGGCGCCGCAGCTCGTTGTCCAGCTCGCCCTGGCCCAGCGGGCCCGGCACGAGGTCGATCGTGCCGGCCGAGACGGGCTGCCAGGCGGCCAGCAGCGCCGCGTACGCCTCGGCGGCGCGCCGTACGAGGTGGTCGGTGAGCGCGCCGGGCGCGACGCGGCGCCGGGTCGGCTCCAGCGGGAACGACGCGATCAGCAGCGCCGGCAGGCCGTGCTGCTCGTCGGTGGGCGTCGGCGCGTGCACGACCGGCGCGGTCGCCGGGCGCACCGGCGCGCCCTCCGCGTCCACCGGCACCGCCCAGGTCACCGCCCAGTTCGGGCGCAAACGCTCCTCCACCGGGCGGTCCGCCAGCAGCTCCGGCCCCAGCGTGCCGCTCTCGCTCCTGACCCGCCAGCGGGAGGTGCCGCGTTCGCTGTCCTCGATGACGGTGTACGCCCCCTCCTGGCGGCGCCTCAGCTCCCGTACGCCGTCGGGGGTCTCGATCACGACCTCGGCCAGGCCGGGCAGCGTCAGCAGCAACGCGGCGTCGATACCGGCCAGCAGGCGCACCGTCAGCTCGTGGGCGGCGCCGTCGCGCAGCGGCAGTACGACGGAGGTGTCATAACCCTGGGGGGCGCTGCCCTCGGCGGGGAAGGGCAGGCGCAGCACCGGTACGTGGCCGTCGCGGCGGCGCAGTTCGCCACCGAGGCCGGGGCTGTGCGCGGCGAACTGGCTCGCCAGCTCCCGGGCCTCGGTCAGCGACCAGCGGACGCCGCCGGTGCGGCCGATCAGCGCGGGCTCGTCGCTGACCGCCAGCACCGCCGAGAAGCCGACGCCGAAGCGGCCGACGGAGACCGCGGCCTCGGTCTCGCGCTTGGCGGAGGCGCGCAGCGTGGACAGGGACTCGACGCCGGTGGCGTCGAGGGGGGCACCGGTGTTGGAGGCGACCAGCACGGCGGGGCCGGAGCCGGGGCCTTCGGCCGGGTGCAGGGTCAGGCGCAGCCGTCCGGGGACGCCGGCGCGGGCGGCGGCGTCCGAGGCGTTCTGCGCCAGCTCCACGGCGAGACGGTCGCGGTAGCCGCCGAGGGCGAGATCCTCCTCGGCGTTCGCATCCTCCCGGAACCGGGCCGGCGAGGCCGCCCAGGCGTCGAGCACTCCCCGCCGCAGCCGGGCCGTCCCGAACGGATCTGCCTCTGCCGCTTCGCTCACGTTGTCTCCCGATGCTCTGGTGCCGGCTTCATTTTCTACCGGGTGGGGGTCACGCTTGCGGTGGGGGTGTGGTGGGGGGTGCACGTCTTGCGCGTTACGCGCGGTGGGGGGTGCGCGTTCTGCACATTACGCCCGGTGGGGCTGCGCGCCGTGCGCGGTCTGTCCGGTGGTGGGGGCTCGGGGCCCCTCCGGAGTCTCTCTCCCCCAGCCTCCGGCCGGGGGGAGAGATGCCCCCCTGCGCACCCCCGCCCCACAAACAAAGCAAACGCGTATCCGCGCGCAGCGCGGGCCCGGTACCCCCCACCCAAGCGAAGCGCAGCGATTAGCTGTGCCCGAACTCTTCCCCCGGCCCGGCCTCCTCCACCGACCCCCCGGCCCGATCGGGCCGCAACGGCATCGGGTCGACGACGGTCTCGTCGATGACCGGCGGGGCCGGACGCGGAGGCTTCGGCATGACGGCCGCCTCCGAGTGGCCCCCACATCCGTACCCGAGGGACACGACGTGCCCGTCCGCGGGACCGAACTCGTTGGCGCAGATGCCGAACGCCTGGCGCAGGGAGCCGGCCAGCGGGACCAGGAAGCCGCAGGAGACGCAGTTGGCGGGGGCCGCCTGGGCCATGGCGGTCTTGGGGCCGTAGGTCTCTTCCCAGCGGTCGGCCGCGGCGTGCAGGCCGTAGCGGGAGAGGACCCGGGGGCGCCCCATGCCCAGCTCGTCGGCGACCGAGGCGATGCTGCCGCGGGCGGTCGTCTCGGGCTGGGCCGCGGGCGAGCCGGGCTCGACGTCCGCGTCCTCGGCGTCCGCCAGCTCGGCGACGCCCGGCGCGACCTGGGCGGGGCCGGCCGCCGGGCCCCCCACGGCCGCTTCCTCCGCGGCAGCGGAGTTCGGCGGCGGCGCGTCCTCGCCGGTGAAGCCCGGCTCCAGCCGGAGGTCCTCCGCCTCGGTGGGCAGCAGGTCCCCGGGACCCATGTCGCCGGGGCGCAGCCGCTCGCTCCACGGCACCCACTCGGGCGCGAGCAGCGCGTCGGGGCCGGGCAGCAGGACGGACTCGTCGAGGGTGACGTGCTTGGCGCGGGAGGCGCGGGCGACGGTCACGGCCCAGCGCCAGCCCCGGTAGCCGGGCTCCCGGCATTCGAACAGGTGCGTGACGACGCGGTCCCCGTCGGCGACGGCGTCGACGTGCTCGCCGACCGTTCCCGGCGCCGCGGCCTCCTCGGCCGCCGCGCGGGCAAGGTCGACCGCCTCGGCGCACAGGCGGTCAGGGGTACGGCTTCGCATCGCAGCACTCACAAGAATCGATTCTCTCTTCCACGCCGTCTCACGAGTGCGCCAGCCGGAGCTGTCCTGTCCTGTCCGGACGACCGGCGTGCCGGTGCGGGCGGAGCGGACCTGGGGACCGCGTCGACGTCCGCGCCCGGGCATCTCGGCCGAGCGCACCTCCTACGAACCATTCTGCGGGATCGCGGCAAGGCGCGCGGCCAAGGACGACCGCCGGTGGCGCGCTACACACGCTACCCCTTCAACGGTGGACGATCCCTCGGCGGGAGCGGCAAATGTCACCGGCAGCGGCCACCGGCCGTGCGCCCCGGCGCGACAGGCCGCGGAAACAGCCATGGCCCGGGCGAGTTGGGGGCACTATTGCTGCGTGGCTGCCGGACGGGCGTCGAGAAGGACGAGGCTGCCGCGGATGCCGCGGGCGCCGCGGGCCCCCAGGCGGGGCACCGCGGGGTCCGGCCGGGCCCCGCGGATCGCCAAGGCTTCGCGGATTTCCGCCGGCCCGCGCGTCCAGAAGGGGGCGCGGGTCTCCACGGCGTCCACGAGACCCGGCGTGGCCGGCGCCCGGGCGGGCCGCGCGTGCCGCGCCGTGGGCCGGACGCTGCGCCGCCCGTTCGCGGCGGCCGGGCGCGGCATACGGCGCGCGACGCATGCGCACGGCGCGGGCGAGTCGGGCCTGGGCAAGCTGATCGAACTGCACGCGGTGAACTCGGCCGGCGACATGATGATCACGGTGGCGCTGGCCTCGACGGTCTTCTTCTCGGTGCCGACGGACCAGGCGCGCGGCCGGGTGGCGCTCTACCTGGCCGTGACGATGGCGCCGTTCGCGCTGCTCGCGCCGGTGGTCGGGCCGCTGCTGGACCGGGTGCCGCACGGCCGCCGGGCCGCGATGGCGGGGGCCATGCTGGCCCGGGCGCTGCTCGCGCTGACCATGGCGGGCGCGGTCGCGGGCGGCGGGCTGGAGCTGTATCCGGCGGCACTGGGCGTATTGGTGTCCTCGAAGGCGTACGGGGTGGTGCGGAGCGCCGTCGTACCGCGCCTGCTGCCGCCCCGTATCTCCCTGGTGAAGGCCAATTCGCGGGTGACGCTGGCCGGGCTGCTGGCGACCGGGGCCGCGGCGCCGGTGGGCGGCGCGCTGCATCTGATCGGGCCGGACTGGCCGCTGTACGGCGCGTTCGCGGTCTTCGTGGCGGGCACCTTCCTGTCGTTCTCGCTGCCGCACAAGGTGGACTCGGCGAAGGGCGAGGGGCGGGCGCGGCTGGCGTCCGCGGAGGACGGCGAGCGGCCGGGCGGGGCGGCCGGGGAGCGGCCGGGGAAGGCCCTGGCGGGCGGGCGGCGGCCCGGGCTGCGGACGGTCGGCCCGTCCGTGCTGCACGGCCTCCAGGCCAATTGCTCGCTGCGCTCGCTGTCCGGTCTGCTGACGTTCTTCCTGGCCTTCCTGCTGCGCGAGCATCCGCTCGGCGGGCTGGGGCCGCAGGTCTCGCTGGGGCTGGTGGCGGTGGCGGCGGGCGCGGGCAACGCGCTGGGCACGGCGGTCGGGGCGTGGCTGCGGGCCCGGGCCCCGGAGCTGATCATCGCGGTGGTGCTGGGGCTGGCGCTGGCCGTCGCGGTCACGGCGGCGGTCTTCTACGCGGTGCTGGCGATCGTGGTGGTGACGGCCGCGGCGGCGACGGCAGGCCTGTGCCAGGCGCTGGGGAAGCTGTCGCTGGACGCGGTGATCCAGCGCGATGTGCCGGAACCGGTCCGTACCTCGGCGTTCGCCCGTTCCGAGACCGCGCTCCAGCTGTCCTGGGTGGTCGGCGGCGCCGTCGGCATCGTGCTGCCGCTGAGCGGGACGGTGGGGCTGGCGGTGGCCGCGGCGCCGGTGACGGCGGGCGCGCTGCTGGCCGTACGGGGTCTGCTGGGCGCGGCGCGGCACGGCGCGCCCCACCCTCGTGTGGCGTGAGCGGAACCGACCGATAGCCTGCCCGCATGACCGCGTTCTCTTCTTGGGGCACAGGCCGCCGCGCCGCTGCCGCCCTCGGTGCCGTGTCCCTGGGGCTCATCACCCTCTCCGCCTGTGAGAAGCCGACTCCGCTCGCCACGGTGACCGCCGGCAAGGACACCGTGACCGCCGAGGCCGCCTGCTACGACGACGGCAAGGTGATCGGCGATCTGGCCTCCACCGACAAGAAGGCGCAGGCCGAGTTCACCAAGTGCCTGACCACCGAGCCCAAGAAGACGATCACCGTGCACCCGGGTGAGAAGCTGCGCCTGGGCGTCGAGCCGGACGTGGCCGAGGACGGCTGGATCGCGCTGTCCAACAGCAGCCCGATCACCAACATGAGCAAGCAGACGTACCAGGTCGTGCCCAACGCCGACCAGCTCTTCGTCAACCAGCAGACGCGCAGCCTGGCCGACACCACCGTGGTGTCCGTCGTGGCGTCCAAGGGCGGCAAGTACACCGGCGTGTGGAACGTCAAGCTCCAGCGCGCCGAGTCCTGAGTCCGCTGTCGTCCGCGCGAGGCCGGTGGTGATGAGGTGACCGTGACGCGTGTCCTGGTCGTCACCGCCGTCGCGGCCGAGCGCGACGCGGTGGTCGCGGGCGTGGCCGGCGGCGACGGTGCCGAGGTCGTCGCGCTGCCGGCGGGCGGCCATGTGCTGCACCGGGTACGGGCGGGCGAGCGCTCCGAGGTGGTCCTCGACGGGCTGGCCGCCGGTGTCGGCCCGGCCGCCGCTGCCGCCGGGGCGGCCACCGCGCTGACCGCCGCGATCTGTGGCGGATCCGGCTACGACCTCGTCATCTCCGCCGGGATCGGGGGCGGCTTCGGGCCCGATCCGGCCGTGGGACGGCCCGGGGCCGCGGTCGGCGCCACGGTCGTCGCGGACGAGATCGTCGCCGCCGACCTGGGCGCCGAGACCCCGGACGGCTTCGTTCCGGTGACCGACCTCGGTTTCGGCACCGTCGTCCACACCCCGCCGCCGGACCTGGTGCGGGCGCTCGCCACGGCGACCGGTGCCGCGTGCGGCGCGGTGCTCACCGCCTCGACCGTGACCGGCAGCGCCGAGCACGCCGCGCGGCTCGCCGCCCGCCACCCGCGCGCCCTGGTCGAGGCGATGGAGGGCTTCGGCGTCGCCGAGGCCGCCGCCGCACAGGGCCTGCCGGTGCTCGAAATCCGTACGGTCTCCAACCCCGTCGGCCCGCGCGATCGCGCCGCGTGGCGCATCGGGGACGCGCTCGGCGCGCTCTCCGCCGCCTGCGCCGCGCTCCCCCGCGTCCTGACGGCGGCCGGGGCCCCGACCTCCTGGAGGACGCCATGAGCGACCCGCTCAAGATCGCCTACTCGCCGTGCCCGAACGACACCTTCGTCTTCCACGCGTGGGCGCACGGCAAGGTCCCGGGCGCGCCCGCGCTGGACGTCACCTTCGCCGACATCGACGTCACCAACGGCATGGCGGAACGCGGCGAGTTCGACGTCCTGAAGGTGTCGTACGCGGTGCTGCCGTGGGTGCTGGAGGAGTACGCGCTGCTGCCCTGCGGCGGCGCGCTGGGGCGCGGCTGCGGTCCGCTGGTGCTCACCAGGGAGCCGGGCGAGGCCAAGGACCTGGCGGGCAAGACGGTGGCGGTGCCCAGCGAGCGGTCCACCGCGTACCTGCTGTTCCGGCTGTGGGCGGCCGACGAGGTGCCCGGCGGCGTCGGCGAGGTCCGGGTGCTGCCGTTCGACGAGATCATGCCGGCGGTACGGGACGGCCGGGTGGACGCCGGGCTGGTCATCCACGAGGCCCGCTTCACGTACCAGAACTACGGGCTGAGCCGCCTGGCCGACATGGGCGAGCACTGGGAGCGCACCACCGGGCTGCCGATCCCGCTGGGCGCGATCATCGCCAAGCGCTCGCTGGGCGCGGAGCGGCTGCGCGAGCTGGCCGCGGCGGCCCGCGAGTCGGTCCGGATGGCCTGGGACGACACCGAGGCGTCGCGCGCTTACGTACTGGAGCACGCGCAGGAGATGGACCCGGCCGTCGCCGACCAGCACATCGGTCTGTACGTGAACGAGTTCACCGCCGACCTCGGCGAGGACGGCTACGCGGCGGTACGCGGCCTGCTCACGCGCGCCGCGGCCGAGGGGCTCGTACCGCCCCTCGGCCGCGATGCGCTGAACTTCGTCTAGCCGGGTCCGGGCGCGGCCCGGACCCGGCGTCCGTCAGACGTCGAGCTGGTCGGCGACCGCGCGCAGCATGCCCGCGATCTTCGCGCCGTGCTGCTTGTCGGGGTAGCGCCCGCGCTCCAGCTGCTGGGTGACGCTCTCCAGGAGCGTGGTGAGGTCCTGCACGATCGACGCCAGCTCGTCCGGCTTGCGGCGCTGGGCCGCCGCCACCGACGGCGCGGGGTCGAGGATCGTCACCGAAAGCGCCTGGTCGCCGCGCTGGCCGGCCACCACGCCGAATTCGACGCGCTGGCCCGGCTTGAGTGCGTCCACGCCGTCGGGCAGCACCGACGAGTGCACGAAGACGTCACCGCCGTCGTCGCGGGAGAGAAAGCCGAAGCCCTTCTCGCTGTTGAACCACTTGACCTTGCCGGTAGGCACGTCTGTCCTCGTCCTCGTACTCGTCGGAAAACCACTGGGGTCTGGTTACTGCGTCTTCTGCGTTGCCTGCGGGAAAACAGCTCTGGATAGCAGTGCAGCGGGCCACCTGACCCGCCACCCCCCAAGGCTAATGGTCCGGTGCCCGGTGACAAGACGTCGCCGGGTGGTTCCCCCGCGCTTCTGGCCCGGACTTACCCTGGTCCCGTGTCTGACGAAACTCCCCAGGCCGGGGATCTGCTGGTGCGGATCGGCGCGATTGTTTTCCTGATTGGCGCGGTGGCCACACTCGCCACCGTCGCCCCGCTGTTCATCGGCGCCGATCCGCTGCCGTCCGTCTTCTACTGGGTCTGCATGCTGATGGGCGCCGGCTTCGTCGTCGCCGCGGCCGGAGTGATCCGTTCCGTCGCGGCGCAACGGCGGCAGGCGCGGTCGTCCGCCGGCTAGCCGCGCCGGAGGTAACGGACTCAGGCGTTCCGCCGGTCCCGGCCGGCCAGGTACTCCTCCAGCCAGGCCGGGAAGCCGGTCAGGTCGTCGAGGAGGACGTGGGCGCCGGCCGCGCGCAGCTCGTCCGCGGCGCACGGTCCGGTGGCCACGGCGACGGACAGGGCGTCGGCGGTGTGCGCACCGCGTACGTCACCGGTGTGGTCGCCGACGTAGACGGCCGCGCCGTGCGCGCGCAGCGCCTCGGCCTTGGCCTCCGCCCACAGCGAGCCGATGACGGCGTCCGCCGCGATGTCCAGGTGCTCCAGGTGCAGCTTGGCGTTGGGCTCGTACTTCGCGGTGACGACGATGGCCCGCCCGCCGTGGCGCTGTACGGCGGCCACCGCCTCGCGGGCGCCCGGCATCGCGAGCGTCCCGGTGATGGCGTGTTCCGGGTACAGCGACCGGTACAGGTCGCTGACCTCCGCGACCCGCTCCGCGGGGAACCACCGGCGGATCTCCTGCTCCAGCGGCGGCCCGAGCCGGGTGATCGCCGCGTCCGCGTCGATGTACGTGCCGGTCGCGGCGGACAGCGCCTCGTAGGCCGCCTTGATGCCGGGGCGGGAGTCGATCAGCGTCATGTCCAGGTCGAAACCGACGGTGAGCGTCTTCGAGGCGGTGGCGACCGTGGGATCGGGTACCGGGGTGTGCGCAGCCATGGTGGCCATTGTGGCCGATGACCGCGGTGGGACGGGCCGTACACTTAGCCTCGCCTAACCTCACCCCGTGCCGCGCGCCCCCGCGCCGCGGCGCCACCGCGAAATGGAACCGATGCCAGTCGTCCGGGCCAGCAGCCCCAGAGCCTCCCTGGTGAGACGCCGCGTCGGCTGGACGGCCGGGGCCGCGCTCGTCCTGCTGCTCGCGGTGCTCCTCTCCCTCGCGGTCGGCAGCCGCCAGTTCGCGCCGTCCGAGGTGCTCGACGCGCTGCTGCACGGCGGGGACGGCGACGCCGCCCAGGTGGTGCGCTTCCTGCGGCTGCCGCGCACGCTGATCGGCCTGATGGTCGGCGCCGCGCTCGCCCTGGCGGGCACCGCCATGCAGGGCATCACCCGCAACCCCATCGCCGACCCGGGCGTCCTCGGCATCAGCCAGGGCGCCTCGGTGGGCGTGGTCCTCGCGCTGTCCTTCCTCGGGGTGCACACCCTCAGCGGCTACGTGTGGTTCGCCTTCGCGGGCGCCGGGATCGCCGCGGTGGCCGTGTACGCGATCGCGTCCAGCGGGCGCGGCGGCGCGACGCCGGTGAAGCTGGCGCTGTCCGGCGCGGCGATCAACGCGCTGCTCGTCGCGGTCACCATGGCGGTGCTGACGACGAAGGCCGCGGCGCTGGACGAGTTCCGGTTCTGGCAGGTCGGCTCGCTGACCGGCCGGGACAGCGAGGTGGCCGCGCAGATCTGGCCGTTCCTGCTGGCGGGCGCGGTGCTGGTGCTGTCCGTCGCGCGCGGCCTGGACGCGCTGGCGCTGGGCGAGGACGTGGCCAGGGGGCTCGGGCAGAACGTCGCGGTCGTACGGGTCGTGGCCGGGCTCGGCGCGGCGGTGCTGACCGGCGCGGGCGTCGCGGCGGCCGGGCCGATCGCCTTCGTCGGGCTCGCCGTGCCGCACCTCGCCCGCGCGGCCGTGGGCGGCGACCACCGCTGGCTGCTGCCGATGGCGGCGCTCCTCGGCCCGGTCGTGGTGCTGGTCTCGGACACCGTCGGGCGCGTGCTGTTCCCGCCGTCCGAGGTGCCGGCGGGTGTGATGACGGCGCTGATCGGCGTGCCGTTCCTGGTGACCCTGGTGCGGCGGAAGGCGGTGCCGGCATGACGGCCCCGGCGATCGGAGGCGATACGGCGGTACGGCGGGGGCGAACGCGGCCCGCAGGGTACGCCCTCGTGCGCGCCGGGCGCGGCTCCTTCCTCGTGCACCGGCGGGCGACGGCCGTCGCCGCCGTGCTCGCCGTGCTGCTCGCCGCCGTCTGCCTGGCGTACCTGTGCGTCGGCGAGTCCTTCGTGGCGCCCGGCGAGGCGCTGAAGGCCGTCTTCGGGCAGCCCTCCGCGGCGGAGCTGGTCGTCGGCACGCTGCGGCTGCCGCGGATGGCGGTCGGGCTGCTGGTCGGCGCGGCCTTCGGGATCGCGGGCGCGCTGATCCAGACCGTCGCGCGCAACCCGCTCGCCAGCCCGGACGTCATCGGCGTCACCCAGGGCGCGAGCGCGCTGACGGTGGGCGCGATGACGTTCGGCGTGACCTCGTACACCGTCCTGCCGTACCTGTCGGTGGCCGGCGGGGTGCTCGCCGCCGGCCTCGGCTACGTCTTCGCCTGGCGCGGCGGCCTGCACGCCACCCGCTTCGTGCTGATCGGCATCGGCTTCGCCGTCGCGCTGCGCTCGGTCACCCACCTGTTCCTCACCAAGGGCGACTACCTCGTCGCGCAGCAGGCGCAGGTGTGGATGACCGGTTCGCTCAACGGGCGCGGCTGGGCCGAGGCCGCGCCGCTGGGCTGGGCGCTGCTGGTGCTGCTGCCCGCCGTCCTGTGGGCGGCCCGGGCCCAGCGCACCGTCTCGCTGGACGACGCCACCGCGACCGCGCTCGGCGTACGGCTGAACCGCACCCGGCTCGGCCTGGTCGCGCTCGGCGTGGTGCTGGCGTCGATGGCGACCGGCGCGGCCGGCCCGGTCGACTTCGTGGCGCTGCTCGCCCCGCAGACCGCCCGGCGGCTGACCCGTACCGCGCAGATCCCGCTGCTGTGCTCGGCGCTGCTGGGGGCGGTCGTGGTCGTGCTCGGCGACCTGCTGGCCCGCAAGCTGTTCGCGCCGACCGAGCTGCCGGTGGGCGTGCTGACCGCGGCCGTCGGCGCCCCGTACCTGATCCACCTGATCATCCGCAGCCGTGCCGTGGGAGGACGAGCGTGACCGAGGGCACCGAGGACGCCGCGCGGGCCGGGAGCGCCGCGCAGACCGGGGACGCCGGGGGCGCCGGGGGCACCGGGGCGGCGCCGGCGGCCGGCAGCCGGCTCACGGCCCGGGACCTGACGCTGGCCTACGAGGACCGCACGGTCGTCGACGGGCTCGACATCGACCTTCCGCACGGCGCGGTCACGGTCGTCGTCGGCCCCAACGCCTGCGGCAAGTCCACGCTGCTGCGGGCGCTCGGCCGGCTGCTCAAGCCGCGCCGCGGCGCCGTCCTGCTGGACGGTACGGACCTGGCCCGCATCCCCACCAAGAAGATCGCCCGGTCGGTGGGGCTGCTGCCGCAGACCCCGGTGGCACCCGAGGCGATCACCGTCGCCGACCTGGTCTCGCGCGGCCGCCAGCCGCACCAGCACTGGTGGCAGCAGTGGTCCGAGGCGGACGAGCGGGCCGTCACCGAGGCCATGGCCCGTACAGACGTGGCGCAGCTGGCGGACCGGCCGGTGGACGAGCTGTCCGGCGGCCAGCGGCAGCGGGTGTGGATCGCGATGGCGCTCGCCCAGGAGACCGACCTGCTGCTCCTGGACGAGCCGACGACCTACCTGGACATCTCGCACCAGGTCGAGGTGCTGGACCTGATACGGCAGCTCAACCACGACCGGGGGCGCACCGTCGTCGCCGTCCTGCACGACCTCAACCAGGCCGCGCGCTACGCCGACCACCTGGTGGCGATGAAGCAGGGCCGGATCGTCGCCCAGGGGCGCCCGTCGGAGGTCGTCACGGCCGAACTGGTGCGGGAGGTGTTCGGGCTGGAGTCGGTGGTCGTACCCGATCCGGTGACGGGTTCACCCCTGGTGGTCCCGGGGCGGCCTTGGCAGGCTCCGGAGGAGGCGGTGGCCGCGGCCCCGCCCGGGTCCGCGTAAGTTCCGTCCGCTCCCCAGCCGAAAGGGCTCCCATGCCGTTCCCCGCAGTCCCCGGCCCGGTCCCGCGGCGCGGGCGCCGTCGCGCCGTGCTCGCCGTGACCACCGCGCTGACCGCTTCCCTGACCCTGGCCGCCTGCGGATCGGGCGGCTCCGGCGGCTCGTCCGGAACGGGTGGTTCCGGCGCTGCGGCCAAGCCCGCCGACTGCCCGGCGCAGCCCGCCACCACCTGGGCGAAGCCCGTGTCCGGCGCGGGCACGCACCGGGTGCGTACGGCGCAGGGCGAGGTGGAGGTGCCCAACACGCCGCGGCGGGTGGTGGTGCTGGACACCGCGGAGCTGGATTCGGCGATCACCCTCGGGGTCGAGCCGGTCGGCGCCACCCGCTCCGACGTGGCCGGCGGCTTCCTGGACTACCTGCCCAAGGACAAGGTCGCGGGCATCAAGGACGTCGGCAAGATCGGCGCGCCGAACCTGGAGGCGGTCGCCGCGCTCAAGCCGGACCTGATCCTGACCAGCAAGGTGCGCGACGGCAAGCGCTACGAGCAGCTCAAGGCCATCGCGCCCACGGTCATGACGGAGACCACCGGCTACCCGTGGAAGCAGAACTTCGCCACCCACGCCGACGCGCTCGGCAAGATCCCGGAGGCGCGGCAGGCGGTCACCGCCTACGAGGCCCACGCCAAGCGGGTCACCGCGGCGCTCGGCGGGGCCACGGCGGCGCGGCGGACCACGACGAACGTCGTCCGCTTCGTCGAGGGCGCCGACACCCGCATCTACGGCTGCCGCAGCTACATCGGCACGATCCTCGACGACATCGGCACCGGCCCGACCAGCGTGGTGCAGAACGCCCGCGACGGGATGATGATCGAGGTCAGCACGGAGCAGATGACCAAGGCGGACGCGGACGCGGTCTTCTACTCGGCGTACGGCAGCCCCGAGAAGTCCAAGGAGACGCAGGTGACCGGCGGGGCGCTGTGGAAGAACATGAAGGCGGTCAAGAACGGCCGGGCCTTCCGCGTCGACGACCAGCTGTGGATCCAGGGCATCGGCTACACGGCGGCGGACAAGATCCTGGACCAGTTGCAGGAGAAGCTGGCGCAGAAGTAGGCGGCGGCCGGGCGGGCCGGTTCTCGTACGGCCCGCCCGACGCCCCGGCGCCCCCGGCGCCCCCGGCGCTCACCGCGGCTGCCGCCGCATCCGCCACACCAGGAACAGGGCCGAGGCGACGGCCGCGACACGCACCACCACCGGCAGCACCCCGGTCAGCTCCTGCCCCAGCTGTCCCTCGGCGATCGGATCGCCCCACTGCCGGTCGACCCGGCCCCACAGCCACACCACCAGGCCGCCGACGAGCACTCCCGGCACGCCCAGCGCCGCGAACTTCGCCTCCCGGCGGGGCAGCCGCCGGGAGCTGTAGGCGATCACCCACCCACCGGCCAGCGCGAGCCAGGACCCGATGACCGCGCCCGCCACCAGCAGCAGGACGGCCAGCAGCAGGACCGGGCTGAGCGGGGGCCGGGCGACCGGCTCGTACTCCACCGCTTCGGGCTCCTCGGCGTACGGCTCCGGGGCGCCGGACCTCCGCCGCCACGCGAGCACCCGCGACAGCACGCCGCGCGGCGCCCCGGCCGCCTCCTCGCCGTGCTCGCCGCCCGCCTCCTCGTCCTCCTCGGCCTCGTCCTCCGCCGCGTCGTCGTCCGCGTCCCGCCCGCCCTTCTCCAGGGACGGCGGGCCCTCCTTGCGCTCGCCCGGCGGGCGCTCCCGGATCTCGGGGATCTCGATGCCGCCGATGAAGCCGGGCACCGTCTCACCGGGCCCGTACGGCCCGTACGGGTCCTCCTCCACGCGCCACCAGTCCGGTTCGGCGCTGCCGTCACCGAGTTCGTCGAACCCCGCGAGGTGCGGCGGAGAGGCGGCCGGCGGCGGTTCCGGCTCCCGGGCGCGGACGGAGCGGCGCCTGCCGTCCCGCGGGGCGGGGACCTTTCCGGCGAGGCCGCGCAGCCCTTCACCGAGACCGGAGAGGCCGGAGAGGCCGGGCAGTCCGGAGAGACCGCCGGTTCTGCCGGGGCCGCCGGAGAGACCGCCGGAGTGGGCGGGGCCGCCGTTCCGGTCGCCGGGAGTGGCGGGACGGTCCGGTTCACCGGGGTCGCCCGTACGGCTCGCCTTGCCGGGGCCGCCCGTACCGCTCGCCTTGCCGGGGCCGCCCGTACGGCTGTCGCCCGTACCGCCGCCGCCCGGACCGCTCGCACCGCCCGGACGGCCCGGGCCCAGGAGGCGGGCCGCCCCGCCCAGCCTGTCGCGCAGGCCCGGCCGGGGTTCCGCCGCGCCCGACGGCCCCGGCGGCCCCGGCGCGGGCGGCGGTCCGCTGCCGCCCGCCGCCGCCACCACCGCCTCGGGCGTACCGAGCCGGGACAGCACGCGTCTGACCCCCGGCACCGTGTCCGCCTTCGCCGCGTCCACCTGCGCCCGCAGCTCGGCCACCAGGCGCATCCGCGCCCCGGAGGACAGCCCGCGCTGCTGGGCCAGATCACCGACCCGGCTCAGATAGTCAAAGACCAGCTGGTCGCTCTCGATCCCCACGAAATCCCCTGTGGCACAGCCCGGTTCCTCCGCAGACGGTACCGCCGATCGGCCCGCCCGCGGAGGCGGCACCGCCGGACCTCCGGAGGCCGTACCCGGCCCCGGGCGCGGCGCCGCGCCCGACATCGCCGGCCGCCCCCGCTACCGTGTAGCGGATGAGTGAAACTCCCCGCACGCTCGCCGAAGAGCTCCGCACCCGCCCGGACAGCGGGCTCGCCGACCTGCTGCGGGCCCGTCCCGACCTCCTCAACCCGGTCCCCGGCGACCTGACCCAGCTCGCCACCCGGGCAGGTACCCGCGCCTCGGTCGTGCGGGCGGTGGAGCGCCTGGACCGTTTCGCGCTCCAGGCCGCCGAGGCGCTGGCGGTGGCCCCGGACCCCTGCCCGTACGGGACGCTGCTGGGACTGATGGCGGGGGACGCCGGTGACGCGGGGACGGCCGGTGCGGACGGGGCGGACGCGGGGCCGGATCTGCTCCCCGGCACCGTCGCGGCCATCACCGACGAGCTGCCCCGCGCCGTACGGACCCTGCGCGAACAGGCGCTGGTCTGGGGCGGGGACGACCGGCTGCGCCTGGTCCGTACGGCCCGCGAACTGCTCGCGCCCGGCCCCGTGCACCCCTCCCCCACCGGCCTCGGCCCCACCGTCGCCGAGGCCACGGCCGGTATGTCGCCGGGCCGCCTCCAGGAGATCCTGACCGCGGCCGGGCTGCCCACGACGCACGACCCGGTGACCGCCGTCGCCGCCCTGACCGGGCTGTTCGAGGACCGTACGCGCATGGCCGCACTGCTGGCCGCCGCGCCCGCCGAGGCGCACGCCGTCCTGGACCGGCTGGTCTGGGGCCCGCCGTACGGCGCCGTCACCGACCGGCCCGCCGCGCACCTGCGATGGCTGCTCGACCGGGGGCTGCTGCTGCCCGCCGGACCGCGCAACGTCGTCCTCCCCCGCGAGGCCGCGCTGCACCTGCGCGCGGGGCGCGCCCACCGCGTCCCCGAGCCACTGCCGCCCGCCCTCGCGCCCACCACCGCACGCGATCCACAGCTTGTGGACAGCGCCGCCGCGGGCCAGGCCTTCACCGCCCTGGCCACCATCGAGGAACTGCTCAAGGAATGGGACCTCGGCGGGCCGGGGGTGCTGCGGGCCGGCGGCCTGAGCGTCCGGGACCTCAAGCGGACCGCCGTCGCCCTGGACTGCACCGAACAGCTCGCCGCCTTCTGGCTCGAACTCGCCTACGCCGCCGGGCTGCTGGCGTCCGACGGGGAGGCCGACGAGCGGTACGCGCCCACGCCCGCCGCCGAGGACTGGCGCCAACTGCCCGCCGAGGAGCGCTGGGCGCGGCTGGCCACGGCCTGGCTCGCGGCGACCCGTACGGCCGGGCTGGTCGGCACCGCCGATCCCAAGGGCCGCACCCTGTCCGCGCTCGGCCCGAACCTCGACCGGTCCCCGGCGCCCGAAGTGCGCCGCCGGACGCTCACGCTGCTCGCGTCCCTGGCACCCGGCACCTCCGTACCGGCCGACGCCGTACTGGACCGGCTGCGGTGGGAGCGACCGCTGCGCGGAGCCGGAGCCGCTGCGGAACCGGGCGGCTCCCCGGGCAACGGCCCACAGACCAGTGGCCGCCGCCCGGCCGCCGCCTCGGACGCCAATGCCGCCCGCAACGCGAGCGCGGCGGCCACCGCCGGCTCGGCCACCGACGACCTGCGCTCCCGCCTCGCCCGGTGGACGCTCGCCGAAGCAGAACTCCTCGGCATCACCGGCCGCGGCGCCCTCGCGACCCACGCCCGAGCCCTCCTGGACACCGATACCGACGCGGACGCGGGGACCGGTACCGGTGCGGGCACCGGCGCCGAGTCAGCCCCCGCCGCGCGCGCCGCCGCACTCCTGGCCCCGCTCCTCCCCGAACCCCTCGACCACATCCTCCTCCAGGCCGACCTGACCGCCGTGGCTCCCGGCCCGCTGGAGCGCCCGCTCGCCGACGCGCTCGGCGTGCTCGCCGACATCGAGTCCAAGGGCGGCGCCACGGTCTACCGCTTCACCCCGGCCTCCGTACGCCGCGCCCTGGACGCCGGCCGGTCCGCGGCCGAGTTGCAGTCCTTCCTCGCCACCCACTCCCGCACCCCGGTGCCGCAGCCGCTCGCCTACCTCATCGACGACGTGGCGCGGCGGCACGGCCGGCTCCGCGTCGGGGCGGCCTCCGCGTACGTACGCTGCGACGACGACGCGCTGCTCGCGGAGATCCTCGCCGACCGCCGCGCCGCCGGCCTGCGCCTGCGCCGGCTCGCGCCGACCGTGCTGGCCTCGGCCGCCCCGCCCGACCAGCTCCTGGAGGGCCTGCGCGCGATGGGCTACGCGCCGGCCGCCGAATCCGCCGAGGGCGACGTCCTGATCGCCCGCCCGGACGCCTACCGCACCCCGCCGCGCAGCGCGCCCACCCCGGTCCCCGACGGCCCGCCCGCGCCCGACGGCACCCTCCTCGAAGCGGCGGTACGCGCCATCCGCGCCGGCGACCTCGCGGCCACCGCCGAACGCAAGCCGACGAGCGCCCCCGCCGCGGCCCCCGGCGCCCTTCCCCGCACCACGTCCGCCGAGACCCTGGCCACCATGCAGGCCGCCGTCCTGACCAACGCCGCCCTGTGGATCGGCTACGTCAACGCCGACGGCGCCGCCAGCCAGCGCGTGATCGCCCCGGTCCGCGTCGAGGGCGGCTTCGTCACCGCCTACGACCACACCGCCGACGAGGTCCGCACCTTCCCCCTCCACCGCATCACCGGCGTAGCGGAACTCGCGGACGAGACGGCGTCCTGACCGGGTTCCGCCCCACACCCCTATGGGTAAGCCCCCGCCGGGGGGACGAAAGCGTTCGATCGGCCTGTAAGACGGCCCGGGGACCGGTTGACGCCCCACGCCCACCCGCCCAGCTCAGCCGGGCGTCCGTTCGCGGGCGCCGTACCGGAGGCCGTCCACGAGCAGCGCGACCATCCGTCGCGTGTGGCCGTCGGCGTCCTCCTCGGAAGGCAGGGTCAGGTTGCGGGTGGCGGTCAGCAGGTCCTCGGGGTCGATGTCGGGGCGGATCTCGCCGGCCCGTACCGCGGTGTCGATGAGCCCGCCGAGGACCGGCATGAAGCGCTCCTCGAAGTAGGCGGGCAAGGTGTCGTAGGCCGGGTCCCCCGAGTGCAGGGCGGCACTGAGCCCGCGCTTCGTGGCGATGAAGGCCGTGAAGCGCTGCAACCACTGGGAGAGCGCCTCGGCCGGTCCGTACTGCTCCGCCAGGGATTCCGCGGCGTCGGCGCAGGCGTCGACCTCGTGCCGGAAGACGGCGGCGATGAGATCGGAGCGCTGCGGGAAGTGGCGGTAGAGCGTGCCGGCCCCGACGCCCGCCCGGGCGGTGATCCGGCGTACCGGGGCGTCCACCCCCGAGGTGGCGAAGATCTCGGCAGCCGCCGTGAGCAGGGCGTCGAGGTTGCGTCGTACGTCGGCGCGCACACGCTTACCGCCCTGCTCCCCGGCCGCGTCCGCGTCGGCCGCCCGGGTCGGGTCGTCGCTCACGAGGTCTCCTCCTGCTGAAACGCGCGCCGTTGCGCGGCGTCTGCCTCCGGCCCTCCGGCCGGAACGTCGGCCGGCTCTCCGCCCCACAGCGCGGCACCCGGCACCCGGCACCCGGCACCCGGCACCCGGCCATCGTACGAGGCGGTCCTGGGCGTCCCGTGCCCCCGGCCGCACCGGCGTCGGGCTCCAACGGCCGCCGGACAGAGCCCTGTGGCATCCCCGTTGCCCCTCTTGCCCGCCTACGGTGATCATCACTCCACGGGCCGCCCGACCCGTCTGCGTCCGCTGCCGTTACCCGAACCGCCGGCCGGCCGTGCGTTCTCCGCGGTCCCCGGTCCACGCGTCCGCCATGCGGCATACTCGAAGTTTGGCCGTCGGCCGGCACGCCTGGGGGCGTCGAGCGCGCGGCATGGCCCGGGCCGTGACGGGCGAGGTGTCCGTCACTCCGGAATCCCCGCTGTGGAGGTATGTGTGTCCTGCTTGATCGTCCAGAGCGACAAGACGCTGCTGCTGGAAGTCGACCACGAGCAGGCGGAGGCGTGCCGTCGGGCCATTGCGCCGTTCGCCGAGCTGGAGCGGGCGCCCGAGCACATGCACACGTACCGGGTGACGCCGCTCGGCCTGTGGAACGCGCGGGCCGCCGGGCACGACGCCGAGCAGGTCGTGGACGCGCTGGTCCAGTTCTCGCGCTATCCGGTGCCGCATGCGCTGCTCGTGGACATCGCCGAGACCATGTCCCGGTACGGCCGCCTGACCCTGAGCAAGCACCCCGCGCACGGGCTGGTGCTGACCACCACCGACCGGCCGGTGCTGGAGGAGGTCCTGCGGTCGAAGAAGGTGCAGCCCCTGGTGGGGGCGCGGCTGGACCCGGACACGGTGGTGGTGCATCCGTCCGAGCGCGGGCAGATCAAGCAGACGCTGCTCAAGCTGGGCTGGCCGGCCGAGGACCTGGCCGGGTACGTGGACGGTGAGGCGCACCCGATCGCGCTGGACGAGGCCGGCTGGTCGCTGCGGCCGTATCAGGAGCAGGCCGTGGAAGGGTTCTGGCACGGCGGGTCGGGTGTCGTCGTGCTGCCCTGTGGCGCGGGGAAGACGCTGGTGGGGGCCGGTGCGATGGCACGGGCCCAGGCGACCACGCTGATCCTGGTCACCAACACCGTCTCGGCGCGGCAGTGGAAGCACGAGCTGGTCCGGCGCACCTCGCTGACCGAGGACGAGGTCGGCGAGTACAGCGGTACGAAGAAGGAGATCCGGCCGGTCACCATCGCCACGTACCAGGTGCTGACGACCAAGCGGAAGGGGATCTACCCGCACCTGGAGCTGTTCGACTCGCGGGACTGGGGGCTGATCGTCTACGACGAGGTGCACCTGCTTCCCGCGCCGGTCTTCAAGTTCACCGCCGATCTCCAGGCGCGGCGGCGGCTGGGGCTGACCGCGACGCTCGTACGGGAGGACGGGCGCGAGTCGGACGTCTTCTCGCTGATCGGGCCGAAGCGCTTCGACGCGCCGTGGAAGGAGATCGAGGCGCAGGGCTACATCGCGCCGGCGGACTGCGTCGAGGTGCGGGTCAACCTGACCGACGCGGAGCGGCTGGCGTACGCGACGGCCGAGGCCGAGGAGAAGTACCGGTACTGCGCGACGACGGCCAGCAAGCAGAGCGTGACCGAGGCGCTGGTACGGCGGCACAAGGGCGAGCAGACCCTGGTGATCGGGCAGTACATCGACCAGCTCGACGAGCTGGGTGAGCACCTGGACGCCCCGGTGATCAAGGGCGAGACGTCCAACGCGCAGCGTGAGAAGCTCTTCGACGCGTTCCGGGAGGGCGAGATCTCCGTCCTCGTCGTGTCCAAGGTCGCGAACTTCTCGATCGACCTGCCGGAGGCGACGGTCGCGATCCAGGTGTCGGGCACCTTCGGGTCCCGGCAGGAGGAGGCGCAGCGGCTGGGGCGGGTGCTGCGGCCCAAGGCGGACGGGCACGAGGCGCGCTTCTACTCGGTCGTCGCCCGCGACACCGTCGACCAGGACTTCGCGGCGCACCGGCAGCGCTTCCTGGCGGAGCAGGGGTACGCGTACCGGATCGTGGACGCGACGGACCTGCTGGCGGAGGGCTGAGCGGAGCCGCCCGGCCCCGGGCGGGCCATGCGCCGGCGCTCGGGATGCGGCCGCGCGTCAGCGCTCGGGGATGCGGGTGCTCAGTTCGCGGGCCGGGCGGGCGGCGCGGGGCAGCGGGAAGGGCCGGCGGGCCAGGGCGGCCGGCGGACCGGCCGGGACCCGGCGGCTCCACCAGGCGAGCGCCGCCAGCAGCGCCAGCCCCAGGACCGGGTACGGGGCCGCCGGCAGCTGCTCCCACCAGGACAGGTGCAGGTCGCGGTCGCCCTGGTGCGGTATCACCCACATCGTGCGGGCTGTGAAGACGACCGCCACGGCCGCGAGCAGGACACGGCGCCACCGTACGCCGTGGGTGTGCGCCCCGAGGGCGACCAGCAGCGGCACGCACCACACCCAGTGGTGGGACCAGCTGATCGGCGAGACCAGCAGCGCCGTCACGGCGGTGCACAGCACGCCCCAGGAGTCCAGGCCGCGCCGCAGGTACACCCGGCGGGCGACGAAGAGGCCGGCCATGCCGGTCACCAGCGCCACGGCCGCCCACAGCAGGCCCGGTTCCGGGGTGTGCAGGACCCGGGCCAGGAGCCCCTGCACGGACTGGTTGTCGACGATCCACGCCTTGCCGACCCGGCCGGTCTCGAACATCCGCCGCGTCCAGAACTCCACGCTGGCACCCGGCAGCACCAGCAGCCCGAGCAGGACGGAGACCGCGAAACCGGCCAGGGCGGTGCAGGCGGCGCGCACCCGGCCGGTGATCAGCAGGTAGACGGCGAACACCGCGGGGGTCAGCTTGATGCCGGTCGCGATGCCCAGGGCGAAGCCCTTGAGACGGGCGTCGTCCGGCCGGGCCAGGTCCCACAGGACGAGGCAGGTGAGCGCGAGGTTGACCTGCCCGAACACGAGGGTCTGGAAGACCGGTTCGAGCCAGACGGCGAGCGCGGTCGCGGCGAGCACGGCCGGGAGTGTGCGCGCGGCGCCGAGCCGGGCCGCGCCGCCGGGGACGCCGGCGCCGGTGGTGTACGCGGCTTTGTACGACAGGTGCAGCAGGACCGGGATGAGGGCCACGTTGACGAGGACGGAGGCGACCTTGAGGGCACCGAGCGGGAGCCAGGTCGTCGGGATGAACAGCAGGGCGGCGAAGGGCGGGTACGTCGCGGGCAGTTTCCACTCGGTGACGGTGAAGCCGTACAGGTCGCCGCCGGTCGCCGCGGCCTCGCCCTCGGCGCGGTAGACCGCTATGTCCGACATGGACAGCGGGACCAGCCGGAACACGGCGGCCAGCGCTCCCGCGGACACCGCCAGCAACAGCACGGCGGCGAGCGTCTTCGGCGTGATGTGGCGTACCCAGGGCCGTCTGTGCGGCACCGACCGCGTCCCCTCGGCGGCAGACACTTGCTTGGCCCCTCCTCGTCGCCGAACGCACGCTGTCTGCGGTGACGCTAGTCGATCGAGACCGACTGTTTGTAACGGTTTCCGGTCATCCACATGCTGATTTGGGGTCGGTCAACGGGCCGGGCCGTGCGCGGCGGGCCCGGTGGACGGCGCCGAGCCGGTGGCGGGTGCGGGGCTCAGTCCTCCGCGTACTCCCCGAGGAGGACGACGCTGACCGCGGCGGCGGCGAAGACCTTGACCGCGCGGAAGACGTTGCCCACTATGTGGCGCTGCTCATGGGAGCGCGGGGCGCCGTCGGCGGCGGCCGGGCCGAGGGCGGTGGCGCCGTGGGTCGGGTGCAGGGTGCCTGGGGTGATGGTTGCGCTGCTCATGTCTCCATCATGGTTTTCCGGACCCCGCCGCACATCGGCCCACGGGCCCATCTCCGACCGGCCTCCGGTCAGCCCATGGTGCGATGCCGTCCCCTACGGGAGATGGACGCGGCCGGGCGGAAAGTCCAGGGCCGGCGCATCCACCGTCATTCCGGGCGACCCGCAACGGCGCCCGCCCGACCGCAAAAAACCATTGGCGGCCCCCGATACCTGCTGGCTACAATCGCCGGTCTTCCCGCCTCCCTCAGCGGAGTGCCACCGGCCGCACGGAAACCGGCCGGCTTCCCGCGTCACGCAGCCGCGACGTCATGCCCAGGACTACGTCCGCCGTCAGGCCCGTACGTAGCCGGATCCGCCGGAGGCAACACCGTGCCCACGCATGCCCACGACCACGCGCCCGCCCAGGACCACGCCCGCGACCAGGACCCCGCGCCCGACCGGCAGGACCCCCTGGAGCGCGAACGCGCCCACCTCGCCGCCTCCCGCGCGGCGCTGCGCGCCATGCGCCGGGACGCCGAGTCGCTCGACATCGCGGACGTCACCGCGAACTGGGTCAACGCCGAGGTGCTCCAGGGCGAGGTGGAGGCCCGCATCAAGGCGCTCGCCGACCTGGCCGACACCCCGCTCTTCTTCGGCCGCCTCGACTACCTGCACGCGCCGGGTACGGAGGCGGCCGAGGGCGCGGCGGGCGAGAGCTTCTACATCGGCCGCCGGCACGTCCACGACGCCGACGGCGACCCGATGGTCATCGACTGGCGCGCGCCGGTCTCGCAGCCGTTCTACCGGGCCTCCAAGAAGGACCCGATGGACCTCGAACTGCGCCGCCGGTTCGGCTACACCGGCGGGCGGCTGACCGCGTACGAGGACGAGCACCTGGCCGATCCGGCGGAGGCCGAGCAGCACAGCAAGCTGCTCCAGTCCGAGATCGAACGGCCGCGCGTGGGCCCGATGCGCGACATCGTCGCGACGATCCAGCCGGAGCAGGACGAGATCGTGCGCGCCGGGGTCGGCGGCACCGTGTGCGTCCAGGGGGCGCCGGGCACCGGCAAGACCGCGGTGGGCCTGCACCGGGTCGCGTACCTGCTGTACGCGCACCGGGAGCGCCTCGCCCGTTCCGGCACGCTCGTGATCGGCCCGAACCGCTCGTTCCTGCACTACATCGAGCAGGTGCTGCCCGCGCTGGGCGAGCTGGAGGTCAAGCAGGCCACCGTCGACGACCTGGTGGCGCACGTCGAGGTGCGGGGGACGGACGACGCCGCGGCGGCGACGGTCAAGGGCGACGCACGGCTCGCGGAGGTCCTGCGGCGGGCGGTGTGGTCGCATGTGCGCAAGCCCACCGAGGCGTGTGTGGTGGTGCGCGGCTCACGGCGCTGGCGAGTGCCCGCGTACGAGATCGAGGAGATCGTCGAGGAGCTGCTGCGCCGCGACATCCGCTACGGCGCGGCCCGTGAGGCGCTGCCGCAGCGGATCGCGCACGCGGTGCTCGTACGGATGGAGCAGGCGGGCGAGGCGCCGGACGACCGGGTGCAGGACGCGGTGGCGCGCAACGCGGCGGTCAAGGCCGTGGTCAAGGAGGTGTGGCCGGTGGTCGATCCGGCCAGGCTGGTGCTGCGGCTGCTGGGCGACGCGGAGTTCCTGGCCGAGCAGGCGGCGGGCGTCCTGACGCCGGAGGAGCAGAAGACGATCCTGTGGGCGAAGCCGGCCCGCAGTGTGAAGAGCGCCAAGTGGTCGGCGGCGGACGCGGTGCTGATCGACGAGGCGGCGGACCTGATCTCCCGTACGCACTCCCTGGGCCACGTGGTGCTGGACGAGGCGCAGGACCTGTCGCCGATGCAGTACCGGGCGGTGGGGCGGCGCTGTACGACCGGTTCGGCGACGATCCTCGGCGACATCGCGCAGGGCACCACCCCGTGGTCCACCGACACGTGGGAAGAGGCGCTGGCCCACCTGGGAAAGCCGGGCGCGCGGATCGAGGAGCTGACGCTGGGCTTCCGGGTGCCGCGCGAGGTGATCGCGTACGCGTCGCGGCTGCTGCCCGCGATCGCCCCGGACCTGACCGAGGCGACCTCCATCCGCGAGTCGGCGGGCGACTTCGCGATCCGGCAGGTGCCGGCGGCGGAGCTGGACGACGCGGTGATCGCCGCCTGCCACGCGGCGCTGGCCAAGGAGGGGTCGATCGGCCTGATCGCGGCCGAGGCACGGCTGCCCGCGCTGCTCGCGGCGCTGGAGGCGGCGGGCCTGGCCGTGCTGGCCCCGGGCGAGGAGACCTCGGCGGAGGCCCGGCTCACCCTGGTCCCGGCCACGCTCGCCAAGGGCCTCGAATACGACTACGTGGTGCTGGACGAGCCCGCCGCGATCGTCGACGGCGAACCGGACGAGCGCACCGGCCTGCGCCGCCTGTACGTCTGCCTGACCCGCCCGGTCTCCGGGCTGACGGTGGTCCACGCGGCCGGCCTGCCGGAGCAGCTCACGCAGCCGGCCGGGTGAGCCGGGCCGCCGGGTGAGGTGCGGATCAGCTCCAGCAGAAGCGGGCCCGGGACCGGCCGTCGGCGCCCGCCGCACGTGTCCCGGCCGCAGACGCAGACGGGGCGGCCCCGCGCCGTACGGGCCCGCCCCCTTGCCCAGTCCGCTTAGACCGGCACCCCCTCCAGCGCCCCCCGCCACTCCGCCACGGCCGCCGCGTCCACCGGTGCGGTCCAGCCGGACGGGCGTGCCGCCCCGCCGATGTGGAAGGCGTCCACGCCGGCCGCCTGGAGCTCCGGCAGGTGCGCGAGCACCAGGCCGCCGCCGACCAGGAGCCGGGGCTCGTACCCGGGCTCGCCCTCCGCCGTACGGGCGCGCTCGGCCAGCAGCGTGGGCAGGCCGTCGGCGACGCCCGCGGGCGAGCCCGCCGTCAGGTAGGTGTCCAGGCCGGGCAGCCCGGCCAGTTCCTTGCGCAGCGCGTCGCGGTCGGCGGCCCGGTCGATGGCCCGGTGGAACGTCCACCGGCAGCCGTCGACCGCCCCGGCCAGCGCGCGGACGGCCGCCAGGTCGGCCCGGCCGTCCGGGTCGAGGAAGCCGAAGACGAACTCCTCCGCCCCCTCGGCCCGCAGCGCGGCGGCCGACGCGCACAGGGCGTCCACCTCGCCGGCCGCGAACCCGTCGGCGGCCCGCAGCATCACCCGCACCGGGATGTCGACGGCCGCCCGGACCGCCGCGACGGTGCGCGGCGACGGGGTGAGGCCGTCGGCGGCCATGTCGCTGACGAGTTCGAGGCGGTCCGCCCCGCCGGCCTGGGCGGCCACCGCGTCCGCGGCGTCGAGCGCGATCACCTCCAGGAGTGCGCGCTTGGTCATGGGTCCCCATTCCTTCGACGTGACGACTTCAGCAGGACGAGACGGGATGCCGACACGGACAGCGAGAGGACGACAGGTCTAGTCCAATATCCAGGGTACGGGCCGACCCGCCCCCGGGGACCACAACGCCCCGGTGTTCGACCGGAAACCCCCTCTTGACCGCCGCGCGGGCACAATGGCCCGTATGGCTCGCACGACACCTCCGTCCGGTACGTCGCACATCCACTACGGTGGCGGTGCCGACCCGTTCCCGGACCTGCACCACCGCTGGGCCACCGCCGTCGCCGGCGCCCGGGGCGGCGACGGTCCCGCGGACCCCGACCCGGCCCCGTACGCGGACAACCTGCTCGCCCGCTGGGCCGAGCCGCAGCGCCGCTACCACACCACCGGCCACCTCATCGCCGTCCTGGACCGCATCGACGAGCTGGCCGTGCACGCCACCGACCTGGACGCCGGCGTGCCCGTGGACTGGGACGCCGTCCGGCTCGCCGCCTGGTTCCACGACGCCGTCTACCGGCCCGAACGCTCCGAGAACGAGGAGCGCAGCGCCTCCCTCGCCGAGCGCGCCCTGCCCGAACTGGGCATCGGCGAAGCCTGTACGGCGGAGGTCGCCCGGCTCGTCCGGCTCACCGCGAGCCACGACCCGGCCCCGGACGACCACAACGGCGCCGCCCTGTGCGACGCGGACCTGGCGGTCCTGGCGAGCGCTCCCGAGCAGTACGCGGCCTACGCCGCCGCCGTCCGCGAGGAGTACGTGTTCGTCCCGGACCGGGAGTTCCGCGCCGGGCGCGCCGGGGTACTGCGCCAGCTCCTGAGCATGGACAGCCTCTTCCGCACGCCGTACGGCAAGCAGCAGTGGGAGCGGGTGGCCCGCCGCAACCTGACCACCGAACTGGAGCTGCTCACCACCGGGTAGCGGCGGCCGTCGCACCGCGGGGCGCGTGCCGCCCCGCGCGCCGCTCGCGCCGCAGGGCGCGCCCCTCGGACCGGTACCACTGCCACGCCACGACGGCCGCCAGCGCCAGCTCGACCGCGTCGCCGCCGTAGTACATGACCTGCGAGGCCAGGTGCAGGTCGGCCGGGGCGAAGCCGGTGCCCGGCGGGCCCGCCGCGTACAGGGACTTGGCGAGGACGGCGTGTGCCGTGCCCGCGGCCAGCAGCACGGCGGCCCGCAGGCCGGGGCCGGGGCGGTGGCGTACGGGGTCCAGGGCCAGCAGCCCGAAGGAGAACAGGACGCCGGCGAGCAGAATGTGGACGTGCACGGCCGTGTTCAGCCAGGGACTGTGGTGGCTGACGGACAGCAGCGGGGTGCGGTAGAGCAGCCACAGCCCGCCGAAGTCGAGCAGGGCGGCCACCGGCGGCAGGGCGGGGAGCGTCGCCCAGCGCGAGCGGGTCAGCGTCACCAGGCCGCGGCGCAGCGGTACGGGCGCGGTGCGCAGGAGCAGTGTCAGCGGGCGGCCGAGCACCAGGAGCAGCGGGGCGAGCATGCCGACGCACAGGTGCGTGAGCATGTGCGCGGTGAACGGCGGCGCGGCGCCCCAGGGCTCGGCGACGCCCGCCACCAGCACCGCGCCGCCCGCGCAGAACAGCGCGTCGCGCCCGAACGGCCAGGCGTCCCCACGGGCGCGCAGCCGGGCCGCGGCGGCCAGGTACGCGAGGCAGCCCAGGACGGCGGCGGTGGTGACGGCCGCGGTGAAGGGCGCGGGCAGGGCGGCCGTCATCGGGTGCGGGAGGCGGCGTGCGGCTCGTCACGCGAGGAGGCGCGTGACGGCGTACGGGAGGCGCGTACGAGCAGCAGCGCGCCGGCCACCAGGAGCAGCACGGCGATCCCGTTCCACGTCCAGTCGTACGGTGCCAGGTCCACGCCGTACCGGATCTGATGGATGCCCAGCCCCTTGTGCTGGAACGTGCCGTCGTAGAGCTGGAAACCGCCCAGCCCCAGGCACAGGCCGCCCCACCACGCCCGGGGCACCAGCGTCCCGCGGCGCCGCACGTCCGCGTACAGCACCAGGCCGGCCACCATCGCGAGCCAGCTGCCCGCGTGGAAGAGCCCGTCGGAGACCAGGCCGACGTCCGTGGTGGACTTGTCGTAGAAATGATGCCAGTGCAGCAGTTGGTGGAACACCGTCTCGTCGATGAACGCAGCCGTGCCGATCCCCGTGAGTACGCCACTGAGCACCGACCGCATGCGGACCTCCTCGCGTCGTGGACCGGGCGGAGCCGCCGGGGTACCCGTGGCCCCGGGGGTGAAACGCGGGGGCGGTGCGGCCCGGCCACCGGCGCGGAACCGGGCGGTACCGTTCCGGTCCGGACCGCGCGACCGGGAATGTCAGGCGCGTCGGCACTGTTCGTGCCTGACATGCCAGACCATCCCGTCCCCGCTTCCGCACCCGCTCCCGCCCGCACCCGTATGCCCCTGGCCGTCTACGTCCTCGGCCTCTCCGTCTTCGCCCTCGGCACCAGCGAATTCATGCTGTCCGGAATCCTCCAGCCGCTCGCCCGGGACATGGGGGTGTCCATTCCGCAGGCCGGGCTCCTGGTCTCCGCCTTCGCGATCGGCATGGTCGTCGGCGCGCCGGTGCTCGCCGGGGCCACCCTCCAACTGCCGCGCCGCACCACGCTGATCGCGCTGCTCACCGTCTTCGGCCTCGGGCAGGTGGCCGGCGCGGTGGCGCCGTCGTACGGGGTGCTGTTCGCCTCGCGCGTGGTCAGCGCGCTCGCCTGCGCCGGGTTCTGGGCGGTCGGCGCGGCCGTCGCGGTGTCGCTGGTGCCGGTCACGGCGCGGGCCCGCGCGATGGCCGTGATGGTCGGCGGTCTGAGCATCGCGAACATCGCGGGCGTGCCGGCCGGCGCGCTGCTCGGGCAGCACGCGGGCTGGCGGTCGGCCTTCTGGGCGGTGGCGGCGCTGTCCGCGATCGGCCTGATCGGTGTGGTCGCGCTGGTGCCGCGGACCGCCGTGCCGACCGGTGACGAGCGCCCCGCGCTCCGCCGCGAGCTGAGCATCTACCGGGACAAGCAGGTCTGGCTGGCGCTGATCGGCACCGCGCTGAACGGTGCGGCGGTCTTCGCGCTGTTCTCCTACCTGGCGCCGCTGCTGACCGACACCGCGGGACTGTCCGAGGGCAGCGTGCCGACCGTGCTGGCGCTGTTCGGCGTGGGCGCGCTGATCGGTACGTTCGTCGGCGGGCGCATCGCCGACGCGCACCCGTTCGGCACGATCCTCGGCGGCATCGGCGCCTCGGCGACCGTGCTGGCGCTGCTGGCCCTGACCGCACACAGCCCCGTCGCCGCCGTCACGCTCTCGCTGCTGCTGGGCGTCACCGCGTTCGCCACCGCACCGGCCCTGAACGCCCGGATGTTCAACGTGGCGACCGCCGCGCCGACGCTGGCCGGCGCGACCACCACGTCCGCCTTCAACATGGGCAACACCGTCGGGCCGTGGCTCGGCGGGCTGGTCATCGGCGCGGGCTGGGGCTACCCGGCGGTCGCCTGGACGGGCGCACTGCTCGCGGCGCTGGGCGTCGTCACCACACTGGTGGCCCTCCGGCTGCACCGGGCGCGGAGCGCTTCGCGGCTGGTGGCCTCCTCGGACGACGTGCGGCGCACGCGGCACGAGGCGGCGGAGCGGGTCTGACCGCCGCGGACCGGTCCGGCCCGCCGGACCGGTCCGTCCCCCACCGGGCCGGTCCACCACCCCCCGCCGCCGCTACCGGCTCGTCTCCCGGCTCTTCGGCCTGCGCAGGCCCGCCGCACGCAGCCGGTGCACCAGCTCCCTGCTGCCGACCTCCGCGGCGCCGGCGCGCACCGCGTCCCCGTACCGCTCCGCCGGTATGTCGTAGTGATCGCGGTCGAACGCCTTGCGCGGGGCGCCGATCCGCTCCGCGAACGCGTGCAGTTCCTCGAACGAGACGTCGCTGACCAGGTGGGACCACATCCGGCCGTGTCCCGGCCAGGTAGGCGGGTCGATGAAGAGGGCCACGTCAGCCTCCCGCGGTGGCGCCCAGCGAGCCGACCGGGGCCACCGAGACCGCCGTCTTGGGGCAGACCCAGTGCGGGTCGGGGCCCAGCTCCGGCTCCACGTCCAGCGCGTGGGGATCGCCGCCGTGCAGGCACACGGGGCACAGGGGCCAGCGGCCGTACCGCTCCAGCAGCGCGTCCTGGACGTCCTGCGCTATCAGCCCGGCCACGAACGCGGCGCCCTCGGGCCACTGCTGCACCCACCATCGGCGGTGCGTCACGGAGTCCTCGACGAGCGAGACGATCTCCGCGTCGGCGACCTCGCCCGCCACCAGGTCCGCGAGGACCAGGGCACGGGCCGCGTGCAGTGCCTGTTCGAGCTCCATGCCCCCATTCTCTCCCGCACCACCGACAACCGCCCCGGCTGTCCACACCGGCCGCCCGGCCCGGCGCTCGCACCCCGTCCGCACGGTTGTCCACAGGTTCGCACGGGGTATTGACGCGGACCGGCGGTGAAATTAGTTTTCAGCTGTGCGCCCTGATGTGAAGGAAACTTTCAAGGGCTCCGGTGCCGGCGCCCGGCCCGCCCCGAGTCCGCCCGCCCCCGCCGCCCTGGCCGCCAAGGTGCGCACGCTCGCACCGTCCATGACCCGCTCCATGCAGCGGGTCGCGGAGGCGGTCGCGGGCGACCCGGCCGGCTGTGCCGCGCTCACCGTCACCGGCCTCGCGGCCCGTACGGGCACGAGCGAGGCCACCGTCGTGCGCACCTCCCGCCTGCTCGGCTATCCGGGCTACCGCGACCTGCGGCTCGCGCTGGCCGCCCTCGCCGCCCAGCAGGCCACCGGCCGCGCGCCCGCCGTCACCGCCGACATAGCGGTCGACGACGCGCTCCCGGACGTGGTCGCCAAGCTGGCCCAGGAGGAGCAGCAGTGCCTGGCCGACACCGCGGCCGGGCTGGACCTGACGCAGCTGGAGGCGGCCGTCGCCGCCCTGGCCGCCGCCCGGCGCATCGACGTCTACGGCATAGGCGCCTCCAACCTGGTCGGCCAGGACCTGGTCCAGAAGCTGCTGCGCATCGGCCTGATCGCGCACGCCCACTCCGACCCCCACCTCGCCGTGACCAACGCGGTCCAGATGCGGGCCGGTGACGTGGCCATCGCGATCACCCACTCCGGGCGCACGACCGACGTCATAGAGCCGCTGCGGGTGGCCTTCGACCACGGCGCGACGACCATCGCGATCACCGGCCGCCCGGACGGCGACATCGCCTCGTACGCCGACCACATCCTCACCACCTCCACCGCCCGCGAGAGCGAGCTGCGCCCCGCCGCCATGTCCTCCCGCACCAGCCAGCTGCTCGTCGTGGACTGCCTGTTCGTCGGGGTCGCGCAGCGTACGTACGAGACCGCCGCACCCGCCCTGTCCGCCTCCTACGAAGCGCTCGCCCACCGCCACTCGCCCCGCGCCCCCAACCGCTGACCGTCGGCCGACCCGTCGTCCGCCGGTTCCCGCCACGTCGTCTCCACTCCCCCGTACAGAGCCGTACGAGCCCGGAAAGAGCCGCCACCGCCATGACCTCCCCCGCCGAGTACGCCCAGCTGCGCGCCCAGCTGGACACCCTGACCACCGAAGCCTTCCGGCCCGAACTGGCCGAGATCGACCGGCTGTCCACGCTGGAGATCGCCCGCACGATGAACGGCGAGGACGCCACCGTCCCCGCCGCCGTCGCCGACCAGCTGCCCGCCATCGCCGCCGCCATCGACGCCACCGCCGAGCGGATGGCCCGCGGCGGCCGGCTGGTCTACGCGGGCGCCGGCACGGCCGGCCGCCTCGGCGTGCTGGACGCGAGCGAGTGCCCGCCCACCTTCAACACCGACCCGTCCGAGGTCGTGGGCCTGATCGCGGGCGGCCCCGCCGCCATGGTCGCCGCCGTCGAGGGCGCCGAGGACCGCGCGGACCTGGCCGCCGCCGACCTGGACGCGCTGGGTCTGACCGCCGACGACACGGTCGTCGGCATCTCCGCCTCCGGCCGCACGCCGTACGCGATCGGCGCCGTCGAACACGCCCGCACGGCCTGCGGCGCCCTGACCGTCGGTCTGTCCTGCAACGCGGGCTCGGCGCTGGCCGCGGCCGCCGACCACGGCATCGAGGTGGTCGTCGGCCCCGAACTCCTCACCGGCTCGACCCGTTTGAAGGCCGGCACGGCGCAGAAGCTGGTCCTCAACATGCTCTCGACCATCACCATGATCCGGCTGGGCAAGACCTACGGGAACCTGATGGTGGACGTCCGCGCCTCCAACGAGAAGCTGCGGGCCCGCTCGCGGCGCATCGTGGCGCTGGCCACCGGCGCCGGGGACGCGGAGATCGAGGCCGCGCTCGCCGCCACGGACGGGGAGGTCAAAAACGCCATCCTCGTCGTGCTCGCCGGGGTCGACGGGCCGACTGCGGCCCGGCTGCTGGCCGACTCCCGCGGCCACCTCCGCGCCGCCCTGCACACCGCACTGCACACCCCGCCCCTTCAGGACGGCTGACCCGGCCGGGCGCCCCGCCGCCTCCGGACCGTCCCGGCACACCCGCACAGCAAGGCACCACCATGTCCGATGAGAAGAACCGCGCCACCGCCGCCGCGATCCTCCCCCTGGTCGGCGGCGCCGCCAACATCACGTCCGTCACCCACTGCATGACCCGGCTGCGCCTCGGCGTCGCGGACCGCTCGCTGGTCCAGGACGACGCCCTGAAGGCACTGCCCGCCGTCCTGGGCGTGGTGGAGGACGACACGTACCAGATCGTGCTGGGCCCCGGCACGGTCGCCCGCGTCACCCCGGAGTTCGCCGCCCTGGTCGACGCCGGGCGCGACGCGGCGCCCGTCCCGGAGGACCCACCCGCCACACCCCCGGCACCCGCCCCCGCCGCTCCCGCACCCCCCACCGCCGAGGAACTCGCCGCCCAGGGCGCCGCCCTGAAAGCCCGGCAGAAGGCCAGGAACGCCACCCCGGTCAAGCTCTTCCTGCGCCGGATCGCGAACATCTTCGTACCGCTGATCCCCGCCCTCATCGGCTGCGGCATCATCGCCGGCCTGAACGGCCTGCTGACCAACTTCGGCGTGCTGCCCGCCCTGGTCCCGGCGCTGGCCGCCATCGCCTCCGGCTTCCTGTCCCTGATCGCGGTCTTCGTCGGCCACAACACCGCGAAGGAGTTCGGCGGCACGCCCGTGCTGGGCGGCGCGGTCGCCGCGATCATCATGTACGCGGGCGTCGCCAAGGTGACCGCCTTCGGCCACCAGCTGGCGCCGGGCCAGGGCGGTGTCCTGGGCGCGCTGGGCGCGGCGCTGCTCGCCGTACAGATCGAGAAGTGGTGCCGCCGGCACGTCCCCGAGGCGCTGGACGTCCTGGTCACCCCCACCGTGACCGTGCTGGTCTCCGGCCTGGTCACGCTCTTCGGCCTGATGTTCGTGGCCGGTGAGATCGCCACCGCCATCGGCACGTGCGCCACCTGGCTGCTCGCCCACGGCGGCGCCGCGGCCGGGTTCCTGCTCGGCGGCCTCTTCCTCCCGCTCGTCATGCTCGGCCTGCACCAGGCCCTGATCCCCCTCCACACCACACTGATCGAACAGCAGGGCTACACGGTCCTGCTGCCGATCCTGGCGATGGCCGGCGCCGGCCAGGTGGGCGCCGCGCTGGCGGTCTACGTCCGGCTGCCGGGCAACCGCTCGATCCGTACGACCATCAGGTCCGCGCTGCCCGCCGGCTTCCTCGGCGTCGGCGAACCGCTGATCTACGGCGTCTCACTGCCGCTGGGCCGCCCGTTCGTGACCGCCTGCGTCGGGGGCGCGTTCGGCGGCGGCTTCGTCGGCCTGTTCAACCAGCTCGGCACGGCGGTCGGCTCGACCGCCATCGGCCCGTCCGGCTGGGCCCTGTTCCCCCTGCTCAAGGGCAACCAGTCCCTCGGCGCGACCCTGCTCGTCTACGCCCTCGGCCTGCTCATCGGCTACGCGGCCGGCTTCCTGGCCACGTACTTCTTCGGCTTCGGCAAGCAGGCCCGGACGGAGCTGAACACCGCCCCGCCACCGCCCGGCGCCGATGCCCCGGCCGCGTCCCGGCCGGACGCCGCCCGCCCGGACCAGCAGCCGACCACCGTCTGACCGGGCACCCGGCCGCGGCGGCTCAGCGCACGCCCGCGCCCGCCCGGGCCCCGACCGCCCGCTCCCGGTCCTCCCGTTCCCCGCGCTCCACCGCGGCCGCGGGCCGCTCGTCCGGCCAGCACTCCACGCCCGTCAGGTCCGGCATGCGGGAGCCGGTGAACACCGGGTCCCGCCCCGACCGGCGCTGGGCCGTGTAGTCGTCGAGGAGGCGGAAGGCGATCGCCGAGAGCGGGAGGATGGCGAGCAGGTTGATCAGCGCCATGAGGCCCATGAAGACGTCGGCGAGGTTCCAGACGACGCCGACCGAGCCCAGCGCGCCCAGGAAGACGACGGCCAGGACGACGGCGCGGTAGGCGGGCAGGACCCAGGCGCGCCGGGTCAGGAAGCCGATGTTGGACTCGCCGTAGTAGTAGTTGCCGATCATGGAACTGAAGGCGAGCAGGAAGACGATGGCCGTCAGCACGTGACCGGCCCAGCCGCCGAGCGTGTCGGTCAGCGCGGACTGGGTGAGGTCGGCGCCCCGCCGGCCGCCCGGCTCGGGGGCGGTCGTCAGGATGATGAAGGCGGTCATCGAACAGATCAGCAGGGTGTCGAAGAAGACGCCGAGGGACTGCACGAGGCCCTGCTTGACCGGGTGGGTGACCTCGGCCGCCGCGCCCGCGTTGGGCGCCGAGCCCAGACCCGCCTCGTTGGAGAACATCCCGCGCCGGACGCCCTGCTGGATCGCCGCGCCGAGCCCGCCGGCCGCCAGCTCCTTGACGCCGAAGGCACCGCCGACGATGTCGCCGCACACCCGCGGCAGATCACCGAGGTTGAGCAGGACGACCGTGGCGCCCAGCAGCAGGTAGACGACGGCCATGACCGGTACGAGGACGGTCGTGACCGCCGAGATGCGGCGCACGCCGCCGCAGATCGCGAGGCCCAGGAGCACGGCCAGCAGCACGCCGACCGCCGGGGCGAACCAGCCCGGTCCGCCGCCGGGCACGGAGCCGGAGGCCACGGCCGTGATCGTGTTGGACTGCACGGCGTTGAAGACGAACCCGAAGGTCACGGTGATCGCCACCGCGAACAGCACCCCCGGCCAGCGCTTGCCGAGCCCGCGCTGCATGTAATACGCGGGGCCGCCCCGGTACGTGCCGGACCCGCCGCGGTCGCGCACCTTGTAGAGCTGTGCCAGCGCCGATTCCACGAAGGCCGAGGCACCGCCGATCAGCGCCATCACCCACATCCAGAACACCGCGCCCGCGCCGCCGAGGGTGATGGCGGTGGCGACACCGGCGATGTTGCCCGTACCGACCCGCGCCGCCGCGGAGATGGTGAAGGCGCCGAAGGACGAGACCGGCTTGGAGCCGTCCGCCCGGGGCTGCGACCGGTCCCTGAGCACGCGCAGCATTTCCGGGAAGAGCCGCAGCTGTACGGCCTTGGAACGGACCGTGAAATACAGGCCCGCGCAGACCACCAGCGGTATCAGCAGGTAGGTCCACAGACCGTCGTTGACGGCGACGATCAGGGAGTCGAGCGTGCTCATGGGCGTCCTTAAGGGGGCGTCCGGGGTGCGGGGGGCGGCCGTACCGGAAGATCACCTTCCGGCAAGGCTCCGGAAAGTATGGCCGCCATGTCCATACCGGGACCAGCGCCGCCTTACATGCCGTATCTCACAGAAAGCGACATACCGCCGAGGCGGCCCGGCGGTGCCCGCTCACAGGGCGCAGCCGTGCAGCCCGCCGTCGACGACCAGGTCCTGCCCGTTGACGTACGCCGCTTCGCCGGAGGCCAGGAAGGCGACCGCGGCGGCGATCTCCTCGGGATGCGCGAACCGGCCCGCCGCCGTCTGCGCCCGCAGCCTCTCCGCCTCCGCCGGATCGATGTCCGAGCCCGCGAACATCGGCGTGTCGACGTAGCCGGGGCTGACCGAGTTGACGCGGATACGGCGCCCGGCGAGCGCCGCCGCGAGCGTGCGCGCGAGGTTGTGCGCGGCGGCCTTGGTCGCGGAGTGCAGGGTGGCGTCCGCCTGCCCGCGCTGGATGAGCGACGAGGCGTTGATGACGACTGCGCCACCGTCCCGCAGCAGCGGCAGCGCGCGCTGGACGGTGAAGAAGACGCCCTTGAAGTTCACGCCGACCGCACGGTCGAAGTCGGCCTCGGTGATCTCTTCGAAGGGGGCCGCGGCGTACACCCCGGCGTTGGCGAAGATGATGTCGAGGCGCCCGAAGCGCTCGCGCACGGCCTGCACCACGGCGTCGAGGTCGGCGACGGAGGCGGTGTCGGCCCGTACGGCCAGCACCCGGTCCGCGGCGGCGCCCGCCACCCCCGTGCTGCCGCCCGCGACGGCCGTCTCACCGCCCGTCACCGCCGCTTCCGCCCGTTCCCGCAGGTGCGCGGCGGCGGTGTCGAGGCGGCGCGCGTCGCGTCCGCACACCACCACCCGCGCGCCGTCCGCGAGCAGCCGCCGCGCGGCCGCCAGGCCCACACCGCTGCTGCCGCCGGTGATCAGCGCGACGGTGTCCGCGTCGAACCGGTCCGGTCGGGCGGTCTGCCCGTTTCGAGTCGTCATGGGGGTTCGTGTACCCGTCACCCGGGGGCCACGCAAGGACCGCCGTACCCAACCGCCGTGCCCGACCGTCGGACCTCAGCCGTACGGAGCCGGGCGCCCGCCGGGCACGGACCCGGACGCGCGCCGGTCCCGGGCGCCTGCCGGGCCCGAAAACGCCGCCGGGGCGGCACCCCCCTGGGAGGAGGGGTACCGCCCCGGCGAACCAAGGACAGGTGATCCGGGAGGATCAGAAGTCCATGTCACCGCCCGGCATGCCGCCCGGAGCAGCCGCGGCGGCCTTCTCCGGCTTGTCGGCGATGACGGCCTCGGTGGTCAGGAACAGCGCGGCGATCGACGCGGCGTTCTGCAGCGCGGAGCGCGTGACCTTGGCGGGGTCGATGATGCCCTCGGCGATCATGTCGACGTACTCGCCGGTCGCGGCGTTCAGACCGTGGCCGACGGCCAGGTTGCGCACCTTCTCCACGACGACGCCGCCCTCGAGGCCGCCGTTGACGGAGATCTGCTTGAGCGGGGCCTCCAGCGCCA
Source organism: Streptomyces sp. NPDC018019 (assembly GCF_044327805.1). NCBI lineage: Bacteria > Bacillati > Actinomycetota > Actinomycetes > Kitasatosporales > Streptomycetaceae > Streptomyces > Streptomyces sp. NPDC018019. Next base: position 130,722 of record NZ_JBIRGD010000005.1, read on the forward strand.
GCTTCACCGCGGCGGCACCGGTGGCCTCGTCACCCTCCAGCTCCAGCTTCTCGAAGACCGAGGAGGCCTGCAGCAGGGCGACGCCACCGCCGGCGACGATGCCCTCCTCGACGGCCGCCTTCGCGTTGCGCACGGCGTCCTCGATGCGGTGCTTGCGCTCCTTGAGCTCGACCTCGGTGGCGGCACCGGCCTTGATGACGGCCACGCCGCCGGCCAGCTTCGCCAGGCGCTCCTGGAGCTTCTCGCGGTCGTAGTCCGAGTCGCTGTTCTCGATCTCGGCGCGGATCTGGTTGACGCGGCCCTGGACCTGCTCGCTGTCGCCGGCACCGTCGACGATGGTGGTCTCGTCCTTGGTGATGACGACCTTGCGGGCGCGGCCGAGCAGGTCGAGACCGGCGTTCTCCAGCTTGAGGCCGACCTCCTCGGAGATGACCGTGCCACCGGTGAGGATGGCGATGTCGCCGAGCATGGCCTTGCGGCGGTCGCCGAAGCCCGGGGCCTTGACCGCGACGGACTTGAAGGTGCCGCGGATCTTGTTGACGACCAGGGTCGACAGGGCCTCGCCCTCGACGTCCTCGGCGATGATCAGCAGCGGCTTGCCCGACTGCATGACCTTCTCCAGCAGCGGAAGGAGGTCCTTCACGTTGGAGATCTTCGAGTTGACGATGAGGATGTACGGGTCGTCGAGCGACGCCTCCATCCGCTCCATGTCGGTGGCGAAGTACGCCGAGATGTAGCCCTTGTCGAAGCGCATACCCTCGGTGAGCTCCAGCTCCAGACCGAAGGTCTGGGACTCCTCGACGGTGATGACGCCTTCCTTGCCGACCTTGTCCATGGCCTCGGCGATCAGCTCGCCGATCTGGGTGTCGGCGGCGGAGATGGAGGCGGTCGAGGCGATCTGCTCCTTGGTCTCCACGTCCTTGGCCTGCTCCAGCAGGGCGGCGGAGACGGCCTCGACGGCGCGCTCGATGCCGCGCTTGAGCGCCATCGGGTTGGCGCCGGCGGCGACGTTGCGCAGGCCCTCGCGGACCAGGGCCTGGGCCAGGACGGTCGCGGTCGTCGTGCCGTCACCGGCGACGTCGTCCGTCTTCTTCGCGACCTCCTTGACCAGCTCGGCGCCGATCTTCTCGTACGGGTCTTCGAGCTCGATCTCCTTGGCGATGGACACACCATCGTTGGTGATCGTGGGGGCGCCCCACTTCTTCTCGAGGACGACGTTACGGCCCTTGGGGCCGAGGGTGACCTTGACGGCGTCGGCGAGCTGGTTCATCCCGCGCTCGAGACCGCGCCGTGCCTCCTCGTCGAACGCGATGATCTTGGCCATGTGAAGTGGTCCTCCCGGACTGGGGGTCCCCCCGGACGGAGTCTGGGGGAGGGTGGATACTCCGGACCGCGCTGGCGCCCGCGACGGACGGTCTGCGACCCTGTGGTTCCTTGCCCCACCGGCCCGCCGACCTCACCGAGTCGGTCCTTAGCTGTCACTCTCACTCGTAGAGTGCTAACGCAATGATTAGCACTCGACCCACGAGAGTGCAAGCGCGTTGGCGAGAGCTCTCCCCCGGCGCGACAACCGTCAAACCGGGCACGGCCGGATGGCCCGGCGCGCCCCGCGGCGTCCGGGCCGCATACAGAAGGTCCGCGCCTCCCCAAGGAGACGCGGACCCTCGTACGCAGCAGTCGGTCGGCGCTTCAGCCGGCCACGCGGACCATGTCCGCCTGCGGCCCTTTCTGGCCCTGCGAGATCTCGAACTCGACCCGCTGGCCCTCCTCAAGGGTGCGGTAGCCGTCCATCTGGATCGCGCTGTAGTGGACGAAAACATCCGCACCACCGTCGACCGCGATGAAGCCGTACCCCTTCTCCGCGTTGAACCACTTGACGGTGCCCTGAGCCATGCCTAACTCCCCTATTACTGGCCCTTGCACAGGACCGCACTCCGCGGACCCGGGTCAGACCTCACCCCCCGACAGGAGGGGGTGTGCGCCGGAACGCGTCGACCGCCGCTGAATGTATCTGTCCAACTGCCCAGCGCAACAGGTCAATCGGACGAGAATTCTGCGTGCGAACAATCGCAAAAATGCGGATATATGCCCATACTCCTGGGCAAGTCGGGCCGGGCATAGCTCACCAACGCGACAATTCATGTCCACACTTCGCCCACAACTTGCCGGGGTCTTCTCTGCGCTCGGCACGCGTACGACGAGGGATCACCACAACTGTATCGCCTTTAACAACACGGAATCGCCCCGTCCGCTTCGTGGCGGACGGGGCGATTCCGGCCGTCGGCCCCGGAAAGGGCCGGAAAGAATCCTTACGGCTTCCTGGCGCTCAGCAGCCGCCGGCCACCGCCGGAATGATCGAGACGCCCGCGCCGTCCGGGGTCGGGGTCTGAAGGCCCTGCTCGAAGCGCACGTCGTCGTCGTTGACGTAGACGTTCACGAAGCGGCGCAGCTTGCCGGTGTCGTCCAGGACGCGCGCCGCGATCCCGGAGTGGTTCTTCTCCAGGTCCGCGATGACCTCGGAGAGGTTCGCGCCCTCGGCGGGCACCTCGGCCCGGCCGCCGGTGTAGGTGCGCAGGATGGTCGGGATGCGGACGTTGACGCTCATGGTGTTCTGCCTTCCGGCTTGCGGGCGGGATGCGGGAGGGAGGGACGGGACGGGTGGCGGTCAGCCCGCCAGGCCGGCCGCGCGGAACGCGTCCAGGCTCGGCCGGATGGTGGCCGTCGGCCCGGTGGTCGGCGCGACCGCGTCCAGCGTCTTGAGGCCGTCCCCGGTGTTCAGCACGACGGTGGTCAGCGCCGGGTCGAGCAGGCCGTTCTCGATCAGCTTCTCGGTGACGCCCACGGTCACCCCGCCGGCGGTCTCCGCGAAGATGCCCTCCGTACGGGCCAGCAGCTTGATCGCGTCGACCACCTGCGCGTCGGTGACGTCCTCGACGGCGCCGCCGGTGCGCCGGGCGATGTCGAGCACGTACGGGCCGTCGGCCGGGTTGCCGATCGCCAGCGACTTGGCGATGGTGTCCGGCTTCTGCGGCCGTACCACGTCGTGGCCCGCCTTGAAGGCGGTGGAGACCGGCGAGCAGCCCTCGGCCTGGGCGCCGAAGATCTTGTACGGCCGGTCCTCGACCAGCCCGAGCGCGATCAGCTCCTTCAGCCCCTTGTCGATCTTCGTGAGCTGGGAGCCGGAGGCGATCGGGATGACGATCTGGTCCGGCAGCCGCCAGCCGAGCTGCTCGCAGATCTCGTAGGCGAGGGTCTTGGAGCCCTCTCCGTAGTACGGGCGCAGATTGACGTTGACGAAGCCCCAGCCCTCGCCGAGCGGGTCGCCGATCAGCTCCGAGCAGAAGCGGTTGACATCGTCGTAGGTGCCCTCGATGCCGACCAGCTCGCCGCCGTAGACCGCGGCCATGACGACCTTGCCCGCCTCCAGGTCGTGCGGGATGAACACGCAGGAGCGGAAACCGGCGCGGGCCGCGGCGGCGCCCACCGCGCCGGCCAGGTTGCCGGTGGAGGAGCAGGACAGGGTGGTGAAGCCGAAGGCGCGGGCGGCCTCGACGGCGATGGCGACGACCCGGTCCTTGAAGGAGTGGGTCGGGTTGCCGGAGTCGTCCTTGACGTACAGGCCGCCGGTGACGCCCAGCTCGCGGGCCAGGTTGTCGGCCTTGACCAGCTTGGTCAGGCCGGGGTTGAGGTTGGGCTTGGCCGCCACGTCGGCGGGGACGGGCAGCAGCGGCGCGTACCGCCAGATGCTGTTGGGGCCCGCCTCGATCCGCTTGCGCAGCCCCTCGGGGTCGCCCGCCGGCAGGTCGTACGCCACTTCCAGGGGCCCGAAGCAGACGGCGCAGGCGAAGATCGGTCCGAGGTCGAAGCGCTCGCCGCACTCGCGGCAGGACAGGGCGACGGCGGGGCCCAGGGAGACCGTGGTGGAGAGGGTGCTTTCGGGGGATTGCACAGCCATGGAGGCGAGGCCCTTTCTCCTCATCTTCCTCGCGGCGCATCTCGCCACGAGACGGAATTGGCACCTTCCCTAGCCGGAGCCCCGCGGTCCGCGGCGGGCGCGGAGACGAGACGGCTGGAGGGTTGCCGGGGCTTCAACGGGCCGTGTCCCTCTGCCCCTCTGGATGAGCGGTATGGCGCTGGGCCGGGGCCCAGGCGTTTGTCGCGGCGACCCCGGCATGTCCGGGGCGATCGCGTTGTTCAAGACTGTAGCCGAAGGGCCGGGCGGTTGAGACAGCCGTCCGCACCGCGAGATGGATCACATCGCTGGTCCGGGAACGAAGGAGACGCGCAGGTGCTGGAAGAGGTGGAGCGCTGGCTGGCCAGCCGGTCCTGGTCGGCCGCCGACCGCCCGCTCGACCGGCTGCTGGCCGCCAAGCGCGAGACGGGGCAGACGGTCTCCGTCGTGCTGCCGGCGCTCGACGAGGAGGCGACGGTCGGCGCGATCGTCGAGGCGATCCGTACGGAGCTGATGACACCGTCGGTGCCGCTCGTCGACGAGCTGGTGGTGCTGGACTCCGGGTCCACGGACGGCACGGCCAAGGTCGCGGCCGAGGCGGGCGCGCGGGTGGTCCACCGGGACGAGGTGCTGCCGCGGCTGCCCGCGCTGCCCGGCAAGGGCGAGGTGCTGTGGCGCTCCCTGCTGGTCACCCGCGGTGACATCGTCTGCTTCGTCGACGCCGACCTGCGCGAGTTCTCCGCCACGTTCGTCTCCGGGATCGTCGGGCCGCTGCTGACCGACCCGGGCGTGCAGTTCGTCAAGGGGATGTACGACCGGCCGCTGGGCGAGGCGGCGGGGCAGGGCGGCCGGGTCACCGAGCTGGTCGCCCGGCCGCTGCTGAACCTGCACTGGCCGCAGCTGGCCGGATTCGTGCAGCCGCTGGGCGGCGAGTACGCGGCCCGCCGGTCGCTGCTGGAGCGGCTGCCGTTCCCGGTGGGCTACGGCGTGGAGCTGGGCCTGCTGGTCGACGCGCTGCACACGGCCGGGCTGGACGCGCTGGCCCAGGTCGACGTCGGGGTGCGCAAGCACCGCCACCAGGGCGGCCAGGCGCTCGGCCGGATGGCGGCGGCGATCTACCGCACCGCGCAGCTGCGGCTGGCGCGCGGCCACCTGGTGCGCCCGCGGCTGACCCAGTTCGAGCGCGGCGAGGCCGGTTTCGTACCGCGCACCTGGGACGTGGACACCGAGGAGCGGCCGCCGATGGCGGAGATACCGGAGTACGCGGAGCGCCGCGCGGCCTGAGCCGGGGCCGGGTCGGGGCGCTCCCGGCACAGAGCCGGAGAAGCCCTCCGGGTACCTCGCCGGCCACCGCGGAAAACCGTGACGTCCGCCCTGGGCGCCGCACGTTTGAGCGGATCTGTCGCGGGCTAGTCTCGCAGCATGGTCTCCGCGCGTTCTGGTGCCCAGGTTCTCGTCGCGTCCAATCGCGGCCCGGTCTCGTACACGAAGGGGGAGGACGGCTCGCTCACCGCCAAACGGGGCGGCGGCGGGCTGGTCTCCGGTCTCTCCGCCATCGGCTCCGACGGGGCGGTGTGGGTGTGCGCCGCCCTCGGGGACGGCGACCGTGTGGCCGCCCGGCGCGCCGGCGGCCACCTGGACACCGCCGACACGGGCGGGCAGCACGTGCGCATGCTGGACATCCCCGCCGATGTCTTCACCGACGCCTACAACGGCATCGCGAACTCGGTGCTCTGGTTCGTCCACCACCTGCTCTACCAGACACCGCTGGAGCCGTCCTTCGACGAGGGTTTCCGCGCCCGGTGGGCGTCGTACGAGGCGTACAACGCGGCCTTCGCGGACGCGCTCGCCGACGAGGCCGCGCCCGGTGCCGTGGTGCTGGTGCAGGACTACCACCTCGCGCTGGTCCCCGGCCTGCTCCGCGCCCGCCGCCCCGACCTGCGCATCGGGCACTTCTCGCACACGCCGTGGGCGCCCGCCGACTACTTCCGGATGCTGCCGGACGACGTGGCCGAGGCGGTGCTGCTCGGGATGCTGGGCGGCGACCGGGCGGCGTTCCTGACGCGCCGCTGGGCCGAGGCGTTCGCGGAGTGCTGCGTGGCGGTGCTGGGCGCCGAGGTCACGCACGGGGACGACGGGCTGAGCGTCACCCACGCGGGCCGTACGACCCGGCTCGGCGTGCACGGGCTGGGCGCGGACGCGGAGTTCCTGCGGGAGCGGGCGCACCGGCCGGACGTGGACGAGCGGCTGGCCGCGCTGCGCGAGCAGATCGGCGGCGAGGACCGCAGGACGATCGTCCGGGTGGACCGTACGGAGCTGTCGAAGAACATCGTGCGCGGGCTGCGCGCGTACCGGGCGCTGCTGGCCGGTCGCCCCGAGTGGCGCGAGCGCGTCGTGCACGTGGCGTTCGCCTACCCCTCCCGGCAGGACCTGGAGGTCTACCGCGCGTACACGGACGAAGTCGGGCGGCTCGCCGAGGAGATCAACGCCGAGTTCGGCACACCGGGCTGGCAGCCGGTGGTGCTGCACGTGAAGGACGACTTCGCACGGTCGCTGGCCGCCTACCGGATCGCCGACGTGGCGCTGGTCAACCCGATCAGGGACGGTATGAACCTGGTCGCCAAGGAGATCCCGGTGGTCTCGGAGCGGGGCTGCGCGCTGGTGCTGTCCCGTGAGGCCGGGGCGTACGCGGAGCTGGGCGACGACGCGTTCTGCGTCAATCCGTACGACATCACCGGCACCGCCGACGCGCTGCACGAGGCGCTGTCCCTGGAGGACGGCGAGCGGGCCGAGCGCACGAAGCGGCTGGCCGCGGCGGCCACCGCGCTGCCGCCGGACCGGTGGTTCCTCCAGCAGCTGCGGGCGCTGGAGCAGTAGCGGAGCCGGGGCCCCGGGGAGGGCCCCGGCCGCGTGCGTCAGGCGGCCGTCTCCAGCCGGTCCGCGAGGGCGTTCAGCAGGGCGACGACGCCCGCCGGGCCGTCGACGACGAGGTCGGCCCGGCCGGCCAGCTCGGCGACCTCCGCGCTGCCGCTGCACACGAGCACCCCGGCCAGGCCGTCCGACCGGAGCTTGTCCACGGCGGAGTAGGCGGCGAGGTCGCCCAGGTCGTCGCCCGCGTAGAGGACGGTGGTGGCGCCGGTCTCGCGTACGTAGTCGGCCAGCGCGACGCCCTTGTCCATGCCGGGCGGGCGCAGTTCGAGGACGTACCGGCCCGGTTCGACGATCAGGCCGTGCCGTTCGGCGAGCGCGTACAGCGGCTCGCGCAGCAGCTCGAAGGCGGCCTGCGGGTCCTCGGCGCGGCGGGTGTGGACGGCGATGGCGCGGCCCTTGTCCTCCACCCACGAGGCGTGCCAGGCGCCCAGCCCGTCCAGGACGCCGGGCAGTTCGGCCTGGACGGCGGCGACGCCCGGGGGCGGCGCGGGGGCCTGGACCGTGCCGGTGGCCGCGTCCCAGCGCTCGGCGCCGTAGCCGCCCAGGATCACGAGCCGCTCCAGGCCCGGCGCGTCCGCGAAGCCGCCGAGGCGGACCGCGACGCCGGCCGGGCGTCCGGTGATGACCACCGGCGAGCACAGGCGCGGTGCCAGGCGGGCGAGCGCCGCCACGGCCCCGGGGTGGGCGCGGGCCTTCTCGGGGTCGGGCACGATGTCGGCGAGCGTGCCGTCGAAGTCCAGAGCGATCACGGCCCGGCCGGGGCTGTCCAGCAGCGCGGCGAGGCCGTCCCGGCCCGCTTCGGTGACCGGCGTCGGCAAGGTGTTCGGGGGGCTGCCCATGGCGACGACATTACCGGGCGGGCGCGGGCGCGTGCCGGGCGTACCGGCGCATCGGCTACAACGTGCCGTCGCCGCCGGACCGTACGGGCGGCTCCGCGCCGGACGGGGCGGGGCTCGGCGGCAGGCGGCGGGACGGGGCTCGGCAGCAGGCGGCGGGGCGGCGGCAGACGGCAGGGCTCAGCGGCGGCTGCGCCGGGCCTCGCGGACGCGGCGCAGCCGGTTGACCGTGACCGGGTCGTGGGCGAGCGCCCGCGGGTCGTCCAGCAGCGCGTTCAGCAGCTGGTAGTAGCGGGTCGGCGAGATGCCGAGCCGCTCGCGGATGACCCGCTCCTTGGCCCCCGGGCGCGGCCAGGAGCGGCGTTCGACACCGAGCACCGCCTCGTCCTGGGGGGACAGTGCTCCTATGCCACCGCCTCCGGTGCCGCCCTCGGTGCCGTCGCTCGTCATCACCCGTCCACGATAAGGCCGCGGTACGACAATCCCCGCCGCCGTCCCGGAACCCCCGGGGTGCGGGGCCCGCCCGGCGCCCCGCGCCCGCGCGCTCTCGCGCGCCGGCTCACTTGACGGTGTTGTCCGCCTCGTTCGCCGTGTTCTGGATGTCGCTGAGCACACCGGCCGGGTTGCCGTTGGCGCCCACCGCGGTGCCCATCTTCGCCTTGACGGTCTTGCTGACCAGCGGCCAGGAGGTCTTGTTCGCGGGGTAGAACTCGGCGGTGGCCAGCTGCCGCAGGAAGCTGTGCAGCTTGGCGTACTTGCTGTCGGCGAGCATCGCCTGGGAGCCGGAGGTGGTGACGGGCAGCAGGCCGTACTCCCCCGAGAAGTCCATGACGTTCTTCTCGTTGTAGACGAAGTCCAGGAACTTGCCGACCTCGTCGCGGTGGCCGTTCTGCTTGAACGCCGTCATCCAGTCGGCGACGCCCATGGTCGCCTTGGCCTTGCCGTCCACACCCGGCAGGTCGACGGTGCCGTAGTCGATGCCCTTGGCCTCGGCCTGCTTCATCAGGGTGGGGTGGCCGTTGAGCATGCCGACGTCACCGGCCGCGAAGGCGTTGAAGGCGTCCTGGCGGTTGAGCTTGGCCGGGTCCATACCGGTCAGGCCGGGGCCGACCAGGTCCTTCTTCAGCCATTCGAAGGTCTTGACGTTCTGCGGGGAGTCGATCGTGTACTTGCCGATGCTGTCCGTGTAGCTGCCGCCGCCACTGAGCATCCACATCAGCGTCTCGGCCTGCGTCTCCTCCGGGCCGAGCGGCAGCGCGTACGGCATCTTCACGCCCTTGGCCTTGAGCTTGGCCGCGTCCGCGGCCACCTCCGACCAGTTCTGCGGCGGGTCGGTGATGCCCGCCTCGGCGAAGAGCTTCTTGTTGTAGAACAGGCGGCGGGTGCTGGCGCCGAACGGCATGCCGTACTGGATGCGCTGGTACTCCCCCGCCTCGGCGAGGGCGGGCACGAAGTCGGCCTGCACGGGTATGGAGAGCAGCTGGTCGGCGCTGTAGAGCTTGCCCTCGGCCGCGTAGTCCGCGTACGCGCCGATCTGCGCCATGTCCGGCGCCTTACCGGACTTGACCAGGTCCTCGACCTTCTTGTCGACGTCCTTCCAGCTGTAGACCGAGACCTCGACCTTGATGCCCGGGTTCTTCTTCTCGAACTCCTTGGTGAGCTTGTCCCAGTAGTGCTGGGAGGAGTTCGCCTCGGTGTCGCCGTAGTCCGCCGCGATGAGCTTGAGCGTGACGTCTCCGCCGCCCGCGCCGCTGCCGCAGGCGGACAGGGAAAGCGTCATGGCCGTGGTGAGTCCCGCTGCCGCCAGGCTCAAGTACCGCCGCTGCACTGCCATTACCGCCTTTTGTCCCGAATGTTCCGTGCTTGCCGGGGAATGCCCCGTGGCTTCAGGGGTCCGCCCTCAACCGGCATGAACAACGAGTCTCCCCCGTGTACCCACACAAGGTCTACACCACCCCCCATATCGCTTGCGTATCGCCTGTCACACACGGAGATCACGCCGGTCCGACCGGCCCGCCCCGGACCGAACCACGCCATCCCCCGCGAGTGGACTAGACCTTTCACGCCGGATCGCGCGAGACTGTTCCCGTGAGACACGTCATCGCCCTTGATGTGGGCGGCACCGGAATGAAGGCCGCCCTGGCGGGGGCGGACGGCACGCTGCTGTACGAGGCCCGGCGTCCCACCGGGCGTGAACGCGGCCCGGAGGCGGTCGTCGCGGCGATCCTGGACTTCGCCGGGGAACTGCGCGAGACCGGACTGCGGCGGTTCGGCGCCCCGGCGGTGGCGGCCGGCGTCGCCGTACCGGGCATCGTCGACGACGCGCGCGGCCTCGCCGTCTTCGCCGCCAACCTCGGCTGGCGCGACGTACCGCTGCGCGCCCTGCTCTCCGAGCGCCTGGGCGGCGTCCCGGTCGCGCTCGGCCACGACGTCCGCACCGGTGGCCTGGCCGAGGGCCGGATCGGCGCCGGCCGGGACGCCGACCGCTTCCTGTTCGTCCCGCTCGGCACCGGCATCGCGGGCGCGATCGGCATCGAGGGCCGCATCGAGGCGGGCGCGCACGGCAGCGCGGGCGAGATCGGCCACATCGTCGTCCGGCCCGGCGGACCCGCCTGCGGCTGCGGGCAGCGCGGCTGCCTGGAGACGCTGGCCTCCGCCGCCGCCGTCGGCCGCGCCTGGGCCGCCGCCTGCCACGACCCGCAGGCCACCGCGGTGGACGCCGCCAAGGCCGTGGAGTCCGGCGACGAGCGGGCGCTGGCCGTGTGGCGGGACGCGGTGGCCGCGCTCGCCGACGGGCTGGTCACCTCGCTGACCCTGCTCGACCCGGACACCCTGATCATCGGCGGCGGACTCGCCGAGGCGGGCGACACGCTGTTCGAGCCGCTGCGGGAGGCGGTCCGTGAGCGGGTGACCTTCCAGCGGCTCCCCCTGATCGTTCCGGCGGCGCTCGGGGACGCCGCCGGCTGCCTGGGCGCAGGTCTGCTCGCCTGGGATCTTCTCTCCACGGAGGTAACTGCCTGATGCCGCTGCAACAGTCCGGGGACCGCGCCCCGAGCCCCCGGCGCACCGTCCTGACCGGAGCCCGGGTCGCCCTGCCGTCCGGCGTGGCCGACGCGGGCCGGGTGGCCTTCGAGGGCACCCGGATCACCGAGGCCGCGAGCGCCGCCGGAACGGCCGCCCCGGCCCCCGGGGACCAGGTCGTCGACCTGACCGGCCACCTCGTCGTCCCCGGCTTCGTGGACATCCACGTCCACGGCGGGGGCGGCGGCTCCTTCTCGTCCGCCGACCCCGACGAGTGCCTGACGGTGATCGACACCCACCGGCGGCGCGGCACCACCACCATGCTCGCCTCCACCGTCACCGGCGACCTGGACGACCTGTCCCGGCAGGCCGGTGTCCTGGCCGAGCTGACCGAGCAGGGCGAGCTGGCCGGCGTCCACTTCGAGGGCCCCTTCATCTCCCCGCACCGCTGCGGCGCCCACCAGCCCGGCCTGCTGCGCGACCCCGACCCGGCGGACGTGCGCAAGCTCGTCGACGCCGCGCGCGGCACCGCGAAGATGATGACCCTGGCGCCCGAGCTGCCCGGTGGCCTGGAGTCCGTACGCCTGCTCGCCGAGACCGGCGTGCTCGCCGCGATCGGCCACACCGACTCCTCGTACGACGCGACCCGCGAGGCCATCGACGCGGGCGCGACCGTCGCCACCCACCTGTTCAACGCGATGCCGCCGCTCGGGCACCGCGCGCCCGGCCCGGTCACCGCGCTCCTGGAGGACGAGCGGGTCACCGTCGAGCTGATCAACGACGGTACGCATCTGCACCCGGCCGTCCTGGAGCTGGCCTTCCGGGACGCGGGCGCGGACCGGGTCGCCTTCATCACCGACGCGATGGGCGCGGCCGGCATGAACGACGGCATGTATCCGCTCGGCCCGATGAAGGTCGAGGTCAAGGACGGTGTCGCCCGCATCAGCGAGGGCCCCACCGCCGGCTCCATCGCGGGCTCCACCCTCACCCTCGACCACGCCTTCAAGCGCGCCGTGACCGTCGACGGCCTGTCCGTCGCCCAGGCCGTACAGGCCCTGTCGGGCAACCCGGCCCGGCTGCTCGGCATCGACGGCCGCACCGGCTCGATCGAGCCGGGCAAGGACGCCGACCTGGTCGTCCTGGACGCCTCGTACGACCTGGTGGGCGTGGTGCGACGAGGGGAGTGGGTGGTGCGGCCGCGGGGGGTGTGACAGAGGGCGGACGTTACGGGGCGGCGGGTGTGGCGGGAGGGCCGGGCACGCGCGGGTGCGGCGGGTGAGCCGGGTGCGGCGAGCCGGGGACAGTGGGGCGGGCACGCGCGGGTGCGGTGCTTCGGCGGTACCCGCCCGTACGGCGGTACGGGCCCGACCATGGCCGGTTCGGCGCTGCCGGACCGGTCGCGGCGGTGCGGCGGTCGGCCCAAGGGGTGGGCCAACCGCCGCTCGCGATGGCATGATCGCTGCGCACTCGCGCACCCGCGCAGCAGTCCGTCCCGCAAGGGCCCACCGGTCGCCGGCCCGGTGTGCCGCCGTTCGTCCACGTATGTTCCGGGGAGGGGGAACCATGATCCTCACGGTCACGCTGAACGCAGCCCTCGACATCACCTACCGCGTGCCCCGGCTCCAGCCGCACACCACCCACCGCGTCACCGAGGTCGCCGAGCGCCCCGGCGGCAAGGGCCTCAACGTCGCCCGGGTGCTGACCGCGCTCGGCCACGAGGCGGTCGCCACCGGCTTCGCGGGCGGCGGCACCGGCGACGCGCTGCGCTCGCTGCTCGCCCAGGAGACGGCGGTGACCGACGCGCTGGTCCCGGTCGGCGGCGCGACCCGGCGCACCGTCGCCGTCGTGGACGAGTCCACCGGTGACACCACGCAGCTCAACGAGGCGGGCCCGACCGTGACGCCCGCCGAGTGGGACGCGTTCATGACCACCTACCGCGAACTGCTCGCCGACGCGCGGGCGGTGGCCCTGTGCGGCAGCCTCCCGCCGGGCGTCCCGGTCGACGTCTACGCGCGGCTGACCCGCGCCGCCCGTACGGCGGACGTGCCGGTCCTCCTGGACACCAGCGGCGAACCGCTGCGCCGCGGGCTGGCCGCCCGCCCCGACCTCGCCAAGCCCAACGCGGACGAACTCGCCGCCCTCACCGGCTCCACCGAACCGCTGCGCGCCGCCCGCGACGCCCGCCGCCGCGGCGCCCACACGGTGGCCGCCTCCCTGGGCGCCGACGGCATGCTCGTGGTCACCGCGGACGGCGCCTGGCAGGCCGCCCCGCCCCGCCGCATCGCCGGCAACCCGACCGGCGCCGGCGACTCCGCCGTGGCCGGCCTGCTCTCCGGCCTGGTCGAAGACCTCTCCTGGCCGGCCCGCCTGGCCCGCGCGGTGGCCCTGTCGGCAGCGACGGTCCGGGCCCCGGCGGCCGGCGAGTTCGACCGGGGGACGTACGAGGAACTGCTGCCGCAGATCACGGTGAAGGAGCATCCGGTGGCGGCGTGACGGCGCACGGCGCCGGTCCGGTACGGGGCACAGGTGACAGGTGGGGTGCAGGTGCCTCGGGGGTGACGGGCGAGGTGCCCGCGCGACGGCGGGGTGACCGTGCGGCGGGCAAGCCGGCCGCGTGACGGGCGGCGGACCGTCAGCGCTTCACATGCCCCGCCTTGAGCCAGACGCGGTCGAGGTTGACCTCGCACTGGTCGCCCTGCTCGCAGGAGATCTTGATCGTGTTGGTGCCCTTGTTGAGCTTGATCCAGCGCCAGGTGTTGGTCCAGCCCTTGTCCCAGGCACCTTCCGAGGCACGCGCGAAGTTCGACATGTTGATCTTGTCGGGCGTGCCCCCGTTGACCGCGAGCGTCGTCTTGGCGTCCTTGCCCGGCACGCCGTAGTCGATGAGCAGCGTGTAGTCACCGGTCTGGGGGACGTCGACCGACCAGGTCGCGGAGGCGCCGACCTTGTTCAGCGACACATACGCGCCGTTGGTCGACTTCGCGCCCGGCACCGACTTGTCCGTGGTCGCCTCCGGGCTGAGCGACAGCGACGCCGCGGCCTCCTTCGGCAGCGGGCCCTGGGACGGCTTGTCCGACGGCTTCTCGCTGGGCTCGACGGACTGGCCGGCCGTCGGCGTCGGGTCGCCGCCGCCCGCTTCGTCCTTCTTGTCGCCGGTGTTGGTGAGCATCGCCACGCCGATGCCGATGCAGACCACCGCGACGACCGCGACCGCGCCGATCAGCAGGCCCTTGTGGCTGCGCTTGGGCGGGCCGTCCTGGCCGTGCCCCGGGGGCGGGCCCTGGCGGGGGCCGCTGCCGCCCGGGAGTGTCTCGGGGGCGGCGTAGTGGGCGTTCTGCTGCCCGTAGGGCTGCTGGGCGGGGACCTGCTGCTGGCCGTACTGGCGCTGCCCGTACTGCCGCTCGCCGACCGCGCGCACCTGGTTGTACGAGGCCCGCGGTACGCCCGGCCGACGCGCCGCCGAACCGCCCGCCGCGTCCTGTGCGCCGCCCTCGCCGCCTTCGGAGCGGTAGAGGTGGGCGAACGGGTCGTCGTCCTCGGGCGTGCCCGCGCCGTTGTTGCCGGCCGTCATTCCGTGTCACTCCCCAGCGGTCTGTACGAGATGGCTTACTGAGTCCTCAGGCCCCCGGCGGCGCCCCGCCGCATCGGCGCAGCCTACCCCGTACGAGGGATGCCACGCCGAGCCGGAACGGCCACCGGACCGCTACCGCCGGCCCACGGCCCGGCGCGTCGCACGTCACGGCCCGGGCGTGCGTCCCGGGCGCGCCCCAGAGCGCGATCCGGCGTACGGCGCGGCGTGCGATCCGGCGGGCGGACCGGCGCGCGGCACAGCTCGTACCCCGGCGCGCGGTACGGCGTGCCCGCCCGCGCGTCTCAGCCCGCCCGCCGCCCCGCCTTCGAACGGGACCGCTTCTCGACGTACATCCGCTGGTCGGCGGATTGCAGGACCTCCTCGGCGGACATCCCGCAGGCGGCCCAGCCGATGCCGAAGCTGGCGCCGACCCGTACCGCCCGGCCGTCCACCCGGATCGGCGGGATGATGCCGTTGCGCAGCCGCACCGCGAGGTCCTGTGCGTCGGCCTTGCCCAGGCCGTCCGCGAGGACCACGAACTCGTCGCCGCCGAGCCGGGCGACCGTGTCGCCGTCCCGGACGCCGTTGGTCAGCCGCCGGGCCACCTCGATGAGCACCGCGTCACCGGTGTGGTGCCCGAAGCGGTCGTTGATCGACTTGAAGCCGTCCAGGTCGCAGAAGAGGACCGCGAGCCCCTTGGCCCCGTCGTCCTCCGGCCCGTCCGACGGTGCGATGACGTGCACATGATGATCGTACGGGCCGGGCGGCACCCGGTCCGGGCCGTCGATGACGTCGTACCCGTCGAACACCTCGGGGGCGTCGGAGCCGAAGCCGTGCGCCTCCTGGAAGGCGGCGACCGAGGCGGCGGACGCGGCCGAGGCGTACGCGTCGGCGTCCGAGCCGGGCGGGCGCGAACACAGCCGGGCGCCGAGCCGGGTGCGCAGCTCGGCGGCGTTGGGCAGGCCGGTCAGCGAATCGTGGCTGGCGCGGTGCGCGAGCTGGAGCTCATGGCGCTTGCGCTCCTCGATGTCCTCGACATGGGTCAGCAGGAAGCGCGGCCCGTCGGCGGTGTCCGCGACGACGGAGTTGCGCAGCGAGACCCACACGTACGTGCCGTCGCGGCGGGCGAGGCGCAGCTCGGCGCGCCCGCCCTCGGCGGAGGTGCGCAGCAGCGTGCCGATGTCCTCCGGGTGGACCAGGTCGGCGAACGAGTAGCGGCGCATGGCGGAGGCCGGGCGGCCCAGCAGCCGGCACAGCGCGTCGTTCGTCCGGTGGAGCCGGCCGTGCTGGTCGCCGCCCATCTCGGCGATGGCCATGCCGCTGGGCGCGTACTCGAACGCCTGCCGGAAGCTTTCCTCACTGGCACGCAGGGCCTGCTGCTCGCGCTCCAGGCGCACCAGCGCGCGCTGCATGTTGGCCCGCAGCCGGGCGTTGCTGATCGCGATGGCGGACTGGAACGCGTACATCTGGAGCGCTTCCTGCCCCCACGCGCCGGGCCGGCGGCCGTTGCGCGGCTTGTCGACGGAGAGCACACCGAGCAGTTCACCGCCGCCGTTCGCGGCCGTGTACATGGGCGCGAAGAGGCGGTCCATCGGATGCCACTCGTCGGGGAAGCGCGGCTCGGGCCCGGCGGCGTGCCACTGCGGCACATCGTCGTCGTCCAGCACCCAGCCCTCGGTGTGCGGGATGAAGCACAGGCCGCCCCAGCGTTCGGCCATGTTCAGCCGGCGGTCCCACGAGGCGCGGGAGCCGACCCGGCCCGCCATGAGGGCCTCGGCACCGGCACTGCCGGCGACCGCGGCCACCACGAGGTCACCGTCCGGCCGGACGAGGTTGACCGCGGCCAGCTCGTAACCGAGCCCCGTGATCACGCCGTCGGCGACGGTCTGCAGGGTGTCTGCAAGGCTGCGTGCGGTGTTCAGCTCGGCGACCACTTGGTGCAGCTGCCGCAGGGTCGCAAGACGGACGTATGGCTCCGACTCGGTCTCCATCGCTCGCTCTCCCCGAGACCTCGACAGCAACTCCAGGATTCTGTGTCGTCCGATTGCCACGGCCACTGAATCACAGTGAGCTGTTCACTCGGTACACAGGGTCAACAATTACCGCCTGCTGTGACTCAAGTCACAGAGCGTGGCGACCACTTGATGATCTTCGAAACGGGGCCGCTGGAGGCACTTCTACAATTCCTGAACGCAAATACGGACGCAAGGGCGGGCTCCGTCGCCGGTCCTAGGGCGCGCCTGGTCCCGCGGCCCGATGCGGACGTTCCGCGGCCCCCGTTAGCGTTCATGGCGTGTTCACGAAAACCTCCGCCGCCACGCCCGGCGACCGCTCCGCCGCGCCCGCCACACCACTCTCCGCGCCCGGCGGAACGGCGATCCCCCATCCTGGAGGGGTGAGTGACGACGAGTTCCGCGCCGCCCTGTCCCGGCTCGCCGCCGGGGTCGTACTGATCACCGCGCACGATCCGGAGGACGGTCCGCGCGGCGAGGACGTGGGAATGACCGCCACGGCCTTCATGTCCGTCTCGCTCGAACCGCCCTTGGTGATGGTGAGCGTTCGCAACGACTCACGCATGGACGACCTTCTGGAACGCCAGCCCCTATGGGCGGTTTCGGTGCTGTCGGAAGGGCAGCGGCACATTGCGGGCCGGTTCGCCATGAAGAACCGCATCAGCGACCGACTGCTCTTCCAGGACATTCCCACGGAACAGGGCGAAGCCACCGGAGCGCCCCTGATCGGCGGAGCCCTGGCGCGCCTCGAATGCCGTACGGAACAACGGGTCGTCGCCGGCGATCACACCCTGGTCATCGGCCGGGTGCTGACGGCGGGCATTCCCGGCGAGGACCGGGGGCCGCTGATGTACTTCCGGGGGAAGTACCGGCATTTGGGGTGAGAGGGCGCCGGGGGCGGGGGCGCGGGAGTGCAGGCGCATGAGGGCGCCGGGGTGCGGGGGCGCGGGGAGGGCCAGGCGCGCCGGCGGAGAGGGGATTCGCGTACGTGCGAGCCGGGGACGCGCGGGGTGCGGCAGGGTGCGACCGGTCGCGGACCCGTCGCTCACGACCAGTCGCGGCCGGAGCGCCCGCGCTTGATGTCGCCGCGCTGCTTCTTCTCCCGTAGCCGGCGCTCGTTGATGCCGCGCGGTATCCGGCTCTTGCGCCGCGGCTTGGGCGGCGGCGCGGTGACCTCGGCGAGCAGCGCGGCGAGCCGTACGGCGGCGGTCTCGCGGTTGCGCCACTGCGAACGGTGCTCGGAGGCCCGTACGGACACCACCCCGCCCTGCAGCAGCCGGCCGCGCTCGGCCAGCCGCTGGAGCGCCCGTTCCTTCCACACCTCGGGCAGCGCCTCCGAGCCGGCCACGTCGAAACGCAACTCGACCTGGCTGTCCGACGTGTTGACGTGCTGTCCGCCGGGCCCCGAGGAGCGCGAGAAACGCCACACCAGCTCGACCTCCGGAAGAGCGACCGAACCGCGGATGACATAGGGCCCTGACATGCCCCCATGATCCCGCTTCCGCCCGCTCACGTCACCTTGTTTTGCCGTACCGCCACAGCCGCCCCTCCTTGTTTTGCCGCCCCGCCACAGCCGCCTCCCCTTCACCTGCCGTACCGTCTCGCCACCCGGCATCAGGAATTGGCAAAGAAAGTAAAGGGAGCTGGAACCCGACGGTCCCCTCATCGCGTTGTGCAGGGTGACGGTAGCTTCGTCCGCAGTACGGAGCCCGACGATTCGACGAGGAAAGGGACATCCCCATGGCTGTAAGCCTGTCCAAGGGCGGCAACGTCTCGCTCACCAAGGAGGCACCGGGCCTGACCGCCGTCACGGTCGGCCTCGGCTGGGACGTCCGCACCACCACCGGCACGGACTTCGACCTCGACGCGAGCGCCATCGCGGTCAACACGAGCGGCAAGGTCTACTCGGACCAGCACTTCGTCTTCTTCAACAACAAGGTCACGCCGGACCGGTCCATCGAGCACACGGGTGACAACGTCACCGGTGAGGGCGAGGGCGACGACGAGCAGATCAAGGTCGACCTGGCCGCCCTCCCGGCCGACATCGACAAGATCGTCTTCCCGGTCTCGATCTACGACGCCGAGAGCCGCAGCCAGAACTTCGGCCAGGTGCGCAACGCCTTCATCCGCATCGTCAACCAGGCCGGCGGCGCCGAGATCGCCCGCTACGACCTGAGCGAGGACGCGGCGACCGAGACCGCCATGGTCTTCGGCGAGCTGTACCGCAACGGCGCCGAGTGGAAGTTCCGCGCCGTCGGCCAGGGCTACGCCTCGGGCCTGGCCGGCATCGCGAAGGACTTCGGCGTCAACGTCTGATCCTCCGTACGGCATCCCGGACGCAGGCCGCCCCTGACCGGCGGCCTGCCCCGGGTCGGCCACACACCGCGCCCCGCCGGAACTTCGGTCCCGGCGGGGCGCGGTGTTCTGCGTGGAGGGCGGCCGGAGGTGTACTCAGAGGCCCCTCGCAGAGGGGGCTGTCCCCCTGTCGGATCCGGCGGCTGTCCGTAGCGCGCGGCCAGGTGCGCGCGAGCCATGATCCTTCCCAAGTCGCCGCACGCAAGCCGAGGGACGGACAGCATGGCCAGACACCCGAACCGCATCAGCCGCCAGGGACTCCTGACGACGGCGATGATCACGGCGGGAGCGGTCCTCGCTCCCGTCACAGCCCAGGCGGTGGTGGCGGCGTCGACGACTCCCGTGGCCCAGGTGGCTGCGAGGGCGACTCCGGCGGCGCAGGTGGCGGCTCCGGCGGCCAAGGAGGCTGCGACGGCGGCCCCGGCGGCGAAGGAGGCTGCGATGGCGACTCCGGCGGTGAAGGCGCCAGCGGCAGCGGCAGCGGCGGCAGCAGCAGCGCCAGTGGCCACGGCAGCCGCAGCAGCCACGGGAGGCGCAACAGCCCCGACCACCCCAGCGGCCCACAGGAACCAGAATCCGGTCCGCGCCCTGGAGCAGGCGGCCCACCCGCTGCGTTCGACCGAGCCCGGACGGAAGACGGCCGACCTGCGCGCCCTCTCCGCGATGATCGGCGACGCCAAGGTGGTCGGCCTCGGCGAGGCCACCCACGGCTCCCACGAGTTCTTCACCATGAAGCAGCGCCTGTTCCGCCACCTCGTCGAGGAGAAAGGCTTCACCACCTTCGCCCTGGAGCTGAGCTGGTCCGCGGGCCTGGAGATCGACGCGTACCTCCAGACCGGCAAGGGCGACGCCCGCCGGGTCGCCAAGCACGCGCTGGCCAACTCTCCCTGGGACCGCGAAGAGTTCGTCAGCCTCATCACCTGGATGCGCGACTACAACCGTCGCCACCCCCACCACACCGTCCACTTCATGGGCGACGACATCGGCGCTCCCTCGATCGACGACGCGTTCTTCGACCGGGTGACCGGCTACGTCCAGCGCACCCACCCCGAGGCATTGCCGCAGCTCAACGAGCTGTACGCCGGCCTGCGCCCGATCGATGACGTCTTCGCCTATCTGCGCAAGCCGATGGCGGAACGGCAACGGCTCGCCGCCAAGGCGCAGCAGGCTCTGGAGCTGATCACCAGCCGGAAGGGCGCCGGCGGAGACGCGTACGAAGCGTACGCATGGGCCGAGCAGAACGCCCGGTACATCGCGCAGACCACCGAGTTCCTCACCATGGACGTCGAGGACCCGGCCTCGCTCACCGCCGCCCAGCGCTTCCGTGACCAGGTGATGGCCCAGAACATCACCTGGTGGCAGCGGCGCACCGGCCACAAGATCCTGCTCTCCGCGCAGAACGACCACGTCGGCTACGTGGCCGGCGACCCGCAGCTGTACCCCAAGACGCAGGGGTCGTTTCTGCGCGACACGATGGGCAAGGGCTACCTGCCCATCGGCTTCACCTTCTACCGGGGCTCCTTCCTGTCGAAGGACGACCCCCTCTCCGGCGGCTGGAAAAAATTCACTGTGGGCGCGCCGAAGCCCGCCATGAATGAGCACACCCTCGACCAGGTCCGCTACCGGAACTTCTACCTCGACGTCCGCCAAGCCCCGCAGGCCGCACGCACCTGGCTGAACGTCACCCGCCCCACGCGCAACATCGGCACCCAATACCCTCACCCGGACGCCCACGTAGCGATCGCCCGCTCCTTCGACGTCTTGATCCATCTCCACGAGGTCAGCGCGGCCATCAAGACAAAACCGTGACGCCGTAGGGCCGCTTACCGGTCCGGGACCGGTCCGGGACCGGGTCCGGGCCGGGACCGGTCCCGTCGCGAGCCGCATTGCGCTCCACGTGGGGGCGGGGCCAGGTCAGGACGCCAGGGCAGGCCAGGACGGGGCCGGGTCCAGATCGGATGGGGATCGGATCCGGATGGAGACCGTGCGGACGAGACACCGGCTGCGCGCGCTCTGAGGCCCCTCCCCCAGCCTTCCCCGGCCCCCTCTCAGCCTCCCTCAGCCATCCCCTCAAAGCAGCCTCAAGCAGCCACGCCTGGCATCCCCCGCTCCTGTCCTCTTCCGGCTCGGGCATGGCCAGCACCGCAAGCTCGTCGAGCGACAGCCCGAGCGCCCCGACCAGCGCGGCAACGGTGAAGAAGGCCGGTGTCGGCGCCCAGCCCGTCTCGATCTTGCGCAGTGCCTCCGCGGGCCGCCCGCAGTTCGCCCCCATCCCCTTCCCGGCCGTCCTCTCCACCTCGGACAACGACGCGCGTGCACGGCATACCGGGCCCGTACAGGCTGCACGACGGCGACCTGGTCAGCATCGACTGCGGCGCGATCATCAACGGCTGGGCGGGAGACGCCGCCCTCAGCTTCACGGTCGGCACCCCGAGCCCGGCGGACCGGAAGCTGATGGACACCACCCGCGTCCCCCGTTTCCGGGCCGGGCGGCAGGTGAGATCACGCCCAGCCGCGAGCCGGAGCCCGGCCACGCACCTTGGCCCCCACTCGCCGGGGGCACATGGCCCCAAGCCTGACTCCTCACTGGCCCGGGGCCACACAGCTCCGGGCCCGCCTCCTCACTCGCCCCGGGCCCTCACAACTCGTCCAGGTCCACCGCCTCGGCCATCGCGCGGTAACCGGCGTCGCTCGGGTGGAGGTGGTCGCCGACGTCGTAGAGCGGGGCCAGGCGGTCGTGGTCGGCCGGGTCGGACAGGGCCCGGTCCAGGTCGATGACGGCGTCGTACTCACCGGAGGTGCGTATCCAGTCGTTGAGCGCGTCGCGCTTGGCCTCGCCGCGCTCGGAGTAGTACGCGGCGCCCTTGAACGGCGTGACCGTCGCACCGATCACCTTCACCCCGGCCGCGTGCGCCTGCCGGATGAACGACCGGTGTTCCGCGATGAGTTGGGCGACCGACACGTCAGGGGCCGGGCCGTCGGGCCAGTCCGGCGACTCGCTGGCACCGATGTCGTTGATCCCCTCCAGCACGATCACCGTGCCCACATTCGGCTCGCAGAGCACGTCGTGCCGGAAACGGGCCACGCCCTTCTCCCCGGCCCACATCGAGTCCGCGGTGACCCGGTTGCCGCCGATGCCGTGGTTGAGCACGCTGCGTGGGCGCCCGGTGGCCGCGAAACGCTCCGCCAGCGCGTCCGGGTAGCGTCGGTGCGCGTCGGGGGTGGAGCCGTAGCCATCGGTGATGGAGTCACCGAAGGCCACCACCGCCTTCCGGCGCGCGTCGTCCTTGCCGCCGGCGACCTCGACGCCCGACAGGTAGTACCAGGACTGGTTCCGCTCCGTGAACGCCTCCGCCCCGGTGTCCGACCGGTGGTCGCCCTTCGCACGGTAGGTCGTGGCGAGGGCCGACTGGTGGAAGGTGGCGGGGCCGGTCGGCCCGGCCACGTACAGCGTCACGGTCAGCGACTCCAGCGCCCGGACCTTCATCGGCAGCCCGTCACTGCGCACCTCGCCGCCCGCCGGCACGGTCACCGACCGGTGCCGGCCGAAGAACAGGTCCCGTACGGAACCGTGCTGCACCGCTGCTCCCTTGCCCGCACGGGCGATGGTCGCACCGGTCACCGTCAGCGGCGTACGGCCGTAACGGTTGGATACCTCGATACGGGCCTCGGCCCCGCCCGTGCTGACCCGGACGACCTGCCGGACCGTATGGTTGGTGAAGCCCTGCGTCGACCAGTTGGGCACCAGCGCGTGCGGCGCCTGGGGTGAGGCCGCCCAGCCACCTCGCCACCGCTGCCCGTGGCCGTGTTTTCCGGCACATTCGCCGACGCGATCACTGCCCGGGGCACTGCTCGGTGCACTGCCCGGAACGCTGGTCCGGGCACCGGCCTGGGCACCGGCCTGCTCAGCACTGTCGGCTCTGGCCTGCCCAGCAGCGTGAGCACTGGCCTGGCCAGCACCGTGGGCACTGGCCTGCTCAGTGCCCTGGACGCTCCCGGCCCGTGCGCCGTTGCTTTTCCCCGCCCCCACTTCTCCCGTCGCAGACGCCGACGCGGCCACGGCAGCCGCATCCCGCTCCGTACCGAGCGCCGGCAGCACGGCCAGCACCGCGGTAGCGAGCAGTGCGACACCCGAGCGTCTGCCCTTGGTACCTGTCATGATCCATCCCCGCCCTCTGACTCATGCGATTCCTTGCTCCGGCTCGCTCCGGCTCGCTCCGGCTCGGCCACAGCCACACCCTCGGACGGCTGCGCCGGCCTTTGGCGGCACGGCCGAACGTACGAACGTGACACCATCGAGGATGTGATCGACCTCGGCTACTCCCTTTCCCGCCGTTTTCCGGACCCGCCGCAGACGGACTACCGCACCGCGGACGTACGGGCCCTTCGCCACGACCTCTTCTGCGGCGACATCTACCTGGCCGACACCAAGGCGGACCGTGAGGTCTCGACCGCCTGGGGCTGGGTGCCGGTGCTGGACTTCGCCTGGGCCCTGTGCGACATCGTGGAACGGATCGACCGCGATCCGCTCGGCAACCGCGCCGCACAGCCGCAGTACGCGGAACTGGATTTCACCGAGTCGGCGGACCGGATGTACTTCGAGCGCCGCTTCGGCTGGGTGGATGTCGACGCCGACTGGATGCCGGCCGAAGAGGCCCCGCTCACGTTCCAGCACTCCGCGCTGCGCCGCGAGGCCCGCGACTTCCTGCACGATCTGATCGCCGACCTCACCGACCTGCACGACGGGCTCGCCGACAACCCGGCCGTATGGGACCTCCAGGCCCGCTTCCCCCGCGTCTGACCGTTCCCCCGCCGACCGTTCCTCCGCTTCGTACCGTTAGCCCGCGTCGTACCGTTAGCCCGCGTCGCACCGTTCGCTCGTGTCTGACCGATTCCCCGCGCCTGACCATTCGCCCGGCCGCATCGTCCCCGCGCGCACGCCCCGGCATCCCGCCCGCCGCCCGTACCTCGACCAGCGCCCCTACGTCGGCACGCGCCCCCGCCCCGACACATCTCCTCGCCGCGACTCGCGTCCCGACCTCGATCCGCACGCCCACCTCGACTCGCGTTCCCACCTCAGTCCGCCCCCGTCCCGGCTCGCGCCCCGGCGCGGTTCGCAGTCCCGTCCCCGCCCCGCTCTTCCCCGGCTCCCCTCACTCACTCCACCCGCACCCCGATCTCCGCGGCGAACGCGGGTGCCAGGTCCATCAGCTGGGCCGGGCTGATCACCGCACCCGCCAGCCGGTCGATGCCCCGCGCGATGTCCAGGCGCGCGACCCCGCGCAGGTCGACATCCCGCATCCGTACGCCGCTGAAGTCCACCCGGGACAGCGTGCAGTCGTCGAAGCTGACCCGCTCCAGCTCCGCACCGGCGAAGTCCGCCTCCACCAGCACGCATCCCTCGAACGCCACGTCCTTCAGCTTCGCCTTGCGCAGATTGAGGAAGTCGATCTTCCCGCCGCGCACCACGACCCGTTCCAGCACCGCCGCGTGCATCTGAACGCCACCGAGCCGCGCGTCCAGGACCTCGACATCCCGTAGCGAAGCCTGCGACAGGTCCGTCCCGACACCGCGCACCCCGTCCAGCACGCTGTCGATGAACCGCGCTCGGCTCAGAGCCACCTCGTCCAGCGCGCACCGCCGCACCGCGCAGTCCATGAACCGGGCCCCGCGCCCCACCTGCCCCGCCAGGTCGGTGTCCGCGAACTCCAGCCCGTCGTAATCCCCCTCGGTCTCCAACTCCGCGTCGGCGTACGGGCTCAGCTCCGGCAGCCGCACCGTGGGCCGCCGTACCTCCCGCACTGTGCGCCCCGCGCCCGCCGCCGGCCTCTCCCCCGCGGAACGCCCCTTCCGATCCCCTACGGAACGCCCCTCCCGAGCCGCCTGTCCCGGCCGCCCCGCCCCGCCGTCACGCTCCCGCACGCCTGCCCACCACCTTCCACATTTCCGTGCCGCTCCCGCCGCACATCGCTGACTGAACCCATCGTGGACCACCCCACTGACAATCGCCCCGAACCGGCCTCTGACCAGCGGAAACACGAGTACTCCCGGGTGCATGTCACAACCGCCGCCGCCCCACCCGTCCACTCCGCGAAGACATCCACACGCCCGGGCCCCCGGACGCCCGACCACGTATCCGCCCCGCACCTCACCCCAAGGAGCACCCGCCATGCGACCCCACATCACCGTCATCGGAGGCGGCTCCGCGGGCCTGACCGCGGCCATCTCCTCCGCCGAGGGCGGCGCCTCGGTCACTCTCTACGAGGCGCACCGTTCACTCGGCGGCCGGGCCCGCACCGCCGACGGCCCGTACCGTACGAACGAGGGCCCGCACGCCCTGTACAACGGCGGCCCGCACTGGACCTGGCTCAAGCAGCGCGGCCTCCTCAAGCCGCTCGCACCGCTACCGCCCCTGCAAGCCTCTCGCGTCCGCTTCCACCGCGGCGGCGTGCTGCGCCGCTTCCCTCCGGCCGGCCTGCTGAAGCTGCGCGGCCACAAGAACGCGCCGGTCGACCGGGACTTCCTCAGCTGGGCCGCCTCCCAAGCGGGCGAGGCGACGGCACGCGCCGCCGCCCACTACGTCGGCGTCGCGACCTTCCACCACGACCCCGGCCAGCTCTCCGCCGCCTTCGTCCAGGAGCGGTTGCGCCGCACCACAACGCTCCCGCCCGAGGCGCACTACATCCGAGGCGGCTGGGGTGAACTGATCGCCCGTATGGCGGACCACGCGCGGCAGTTGGGCGTACACATCGAGACCGGCGCCCGCGTCGACGCGTTGCCCGAGGATGGCCCCGTGATCGTCGCGACGCACCTCGAATCCGCCCGCGCCCTGCTCAAGGACGAGCGCCTGACCTGGGACAGTGCCCGTACGGCGCTGCTCGACATCGCCCTGCGGTCCCGGCGCGGCGACCTGCTCGCGATCTCCGGCCTCGACTTCCCCGGCTGGATCGAACGCTTCACCACTCAGGACCGCTCCCTCGCCCCGCACGGCGAGCAACTCCTCCAGTGCCAGGTCGGCATCGGCCCGGACGAGAACCGCGCCGACGGCATCGCCCGCGCCGAGCACCTGCTGGACTCCGGTTTCCCGCAGTGGCGCGAGCGCCTGACCTGGCGCAGTGAAGCCCTCTCCCTCGGCCGTACGGGTGCGGTGGACCTGCCCGGCACGACCTGGCGCGACCGGCCCGCCGTCGAACGCGGGGACGGCGTCTACCTGGCGGGCGACCAGGTGGCCGCCCCTGGCGTACTGAGTGAGGTCTCGTTCAGCAGCGCTCTGGAGGCGAGCACGCTGGCGCTCCGTTCCGCCAACCGCAACGGCAGCGCAAGGACCAAGGGCACCGTCAATCCCACCAGCACCACCAAGACCAACGACACCGGCAAGACCAACGACGCCAGCAAGACCAACGACGCCAGCAGGCCCAGCCCCGCAGGCCCCGCCTCTCGCCTCCAGGCATCGTGAGCCGACCGCCGTACTACGGAAGCCCTTGCGGATTCGGACACGTCCTGCACGTGCCCGATCGCCCTGGATCGCGCACCGACGCGCCCTGCGCAAAACCCGACAGCAACCGACCTTGACCTCAACCAGAGTTGAGGAACGAGAGTGAGGGCCAGGCAGCACGACCTACCACCTTCACCAGGAGCAACACCATGCACGCGATCCGCCTGCACGCCTTCGGCCCCGCCGAAAACCTCGTCTACGAGCGGGTCGAGACCCCGCTGCCGGGCCCTGGCCAGGTCCGGATCGCCGTTGCGGCAGCCGGCGTCCACCTGCTCGACACGGCGCTGCGCCAGGGCCTCGCGGGCGGCCCGGCCCCGCTTCCCGAGTTGCCGACCATCCCCGGCCGGGAGGTCGCGGGCACGGTCGACGCCCTCGGCGAGGGCACCGACCCCGCGTGGCTGGGCCGCCGGGTCGTCGCCCACCTGGGTATGAACCCGGGCGGCTACGCCGAGCAGGCCGTCGTCGACGCCGAGAAGCTCCATGACATACCCGGCAATCTGGACGAGGCCCAGGCCGTCGCCATGATCGGCACCGGCCGCACCACCATGGGCATCCTCCTCTTCGCCGACCTCACCGCCGACGACATCGCCATCGTCCCGGCCGCGGCCGGCGGCATCGGCTCGCTGCTCGTCCAGTACGCGAAGAACGTCGGCGCCACCGTCATCGGCCTCGCGGGCGGCCCGGCCAAGGTCGAACGCGTACGGAAGCTGGGCGCCGACCTCGCCGTGGACTACAAGGACGCCGACTGGCCCTCCGAAGTGCGCGCCTTCCTGGACGAGCGCGAAGCCACGGGCGCCACCGTCGTCTTCGACTCCGTGGGCGGCGACCCGGGCCGCGCCGCGGTGAACCTGCTCGCCCGGGGCGGGCGGCACCTCGTCTTCGGATGGTCCTCGGGCGGCCCGCTCACCGGTGGCCCGCTGACCTTCGCCGAGGGTGAGCTGGCCGAGCGCGGCATCACCTCCGAGTCCGTACTCGGCCCCGCCATGCTGGCCAAGGCAGGTGGCGACAATCCGATGCGCACCCTGGAGACCGCGTCGCTCGCCGAGGCGGCGGCGGGCCGTCTCGTACCGGACGTACAGCGCTTCCCGCTCGCGGACGCGGCGGCGGCACACCGCGCGCTGGAGAGCCGCGGGACGATGGGCAAGGTCGTACTGATCCCGTAACCCGCCCACAACGCCCCCCCGGTACGAGCCGCACCATCACACCGTACGGCGGCCCCACGACGCCGTACGTCGCCCCACCCGCCCCTCCCCCCACATCTCACCTCACCACCCTCAACACCCCCCGATCACTCCCGTTCAACCACCGCCCGCCCGTCTCCGTACACGTCACGATGTCCCCGATCCGTACGCCGAACCGCCCTGGAAGGTAGATCCCCGGCTCGATCGAGAAACACATTCCGGGAACCAGCGGCAGTTGCTCACCTTCCACCAGGTACGGCGGTTCGTGGGTGACGGCACCGATCCCCCGGCCCGTACGGTGGGTGAAGTACTTCCCGTAGCCTGCCGCCTTGATGACCCTCCGGGCCGCCCTGTCGATCTCCTGGCAGGCCGCGCCCGGCCGTACCGCCTCGAAGGCCGCCTGCTGCGCCTCCCGTACGACCTCATGCACCTTGCGTTCCTCGGCGGACGGCGGCGATCCCACGCGTACGGCCCGGCCGGTGTTCGAACCGTAACCGTTCTTCAGCCCGGCGAAATCGAGCACGATCATGTCCCCGTCCGCAATCACCCGGTCGCCCGCCTCATGTAGCGGATCAGCACCGTTGGGGCCCGAGCCGACGACCACGAAAGCGACCGCCTCGTGCCCGTTTGCGGCGAGCAACCGCGCTATATCAGACGCGACTTCTCGTTCCCTCCGCCCGGCGAAGCGCAGGCCCAGGACTGCCTCGTACGTGGCGTCCGAGGCCGCCGCGGCAGCCGCCAGCCGCTCCACCTCGTAGGCGTCCTTGACCGCGCGCAGCATCGGCAGCGCCTCCGTCACCGCGAGGTACGCAGACTCTGGCACGGCGCGCTGCAAGGCCAGCAGGTCGCGCGCCCACGTCATGTCCGAAATCGCGTAGCGCTCGCCCGCGGTCAGCCAGTTCGCCAGTAGGCCGTACGGGTCAGCGCCCAGCGACCAGGTGGTCAGGTCCAGCGCGTCCGCACCGGAAGCCCGTTCCGCGACGGCCCCCTCGTCCGCCGGCACCAGCAGCTGCGGCCGCCGCTCGGGGGTGATGACCAGCGCGGTCACCAGCCCTCTGAAGTGCGCGGGGGTGTATCCGCACAGCCACACCATCAAGGGCCCCGGCGTCACGATCAGCCCTGCCAGCCCCGCTTCCTCCGCGGCCCGGACCGCCCGGGTCATCCGCCGTTCGTGATCCACACGCCCCAGTGAAGTCACCATGCCGGCGAACCTACGCCGTTACGCGTACGCCTCACCCGATCGAACACGCCACCGCCAAGCGGCGCCCCGGTCCGCCCAACCACACTCTGAAACGCGACCGCTGCCGGACGACTTCCGACCACTACCGATCGCAGAGGATCGAGCCCAACCGCACCCGACCGGACCGGGCATGAAATATCGGGCCCAACAGCATGCGATCTTCTTAACGTGATGAGCGCAAAGGTAAGGAGACCGGAGTGCTGGAGCGGCTGAACGAGGCCCTGGAACACATCGAGTCGCACCTCGACCAGCGGATCGAGGTGACTGAGCTGGCGCGCATCGCGATGACGTCGGAATACCACTTCCGCCGGATGTTCTCCGCACTCGCGGGAATCCCGCTGTCGGAGTACATCCGGCGCCGGCGGCTCACGGTCGCGGCAGCCGAGGTACTGGCCGGGCAGCGGACTCTACTGGACATTGCGGTGCGGTACGGCTACGGCTCGGGCGAAGCGTTCGCCCGAGCCTTCAGGGCCGTACACGGCGTCGGGCCGGGTGAAGTCCGGCGAGCCGGTGCGGCGCTGCACTCCCAGCCCCGGATGTCCTTCCGCCTCATCGTCGAGGGGAGCAGCAGCATGCGATACCGGATCGCGGAGAGGGAAGAGTTCCACGTCGTCGGCAAGAAAGCCCGGGTTCCACTCGTCCACCAGGGCGTGAACCCGGCAATCGCGGAATTCATCCGCGGCATCGACCAGGAGACACTGGAGCACATCAAGGCACTGTCCGACCGACAGCCGGAGGGGCTCGTCGCAGTGTGCGACAACCTCGACCCGAGCCGGGCGGAGGGCACCGAACTGGACTACTACCACGGGGTGGTGACACAGGCAGACGCCCCGGCCAACTCCGACGGCCTGGACACACTGGTCGTCCCGGCAGGCACCTGGGCGGTCTTCGAAAATTCCGGCCCGTTCCCGGAGTCCCTCCAGCTCCTGTGGCGCGACATCTTCGCCCAGTGGTTCCCGTCCAACCCGTACCAGAGCCGCCCGGGCCCGGAAATCCTGCGCACCCGGTTGTCGGAGGACGCGACGCGGGCGGACGCAGAGCTGTGGATTCCGGTGGAGAGGGCGACAGCTTCGGACTGACGTGAGTACGGGCGGGGCCTGACCTGCCCCACCCGACATACGACAAAACCCCACCAGAAAACCGGCGCGCCTTGCCCCCCAACCGCAGCCCCCGCTGCCACATCACCAGCAAAGTCACCCTCACGGGAACCGGCCCAGCATCGGCAGCACTTGGGTTGTCCTGTAGTCGCTCATTCCCTGTACTCGACCCGGATGGCATCGGCCGGCTCGTCCGCGGCTTTCAAACTGGACGGGGGCAAGGGCATGCTCTTGTCCTCCGTTACCTCGTGCGAAGGACCAGGTGCATCACATGACGACTCCCGTCGACAAGGCAACGCTGGAAGGCTGTTTCAGCGAGCACGAGTTGGTCACTCTGCCGGAAGAGACGCTGGAATGCATCGAGCATGCACCCAGTCGGCGCTTCCTACGCGAGGTGGGGCTTCCGGTTCACGCCAATCCGTGGTTCGACCTGATCGACAGGTCCGCGCGGGACCTCAAGACGGTCGGCGCCTGCTACGAAGGCCTGAACGAGCGTTGGGCGAACCTTCCCGACAACGCGGCGAACTGGATCCTGCTCGGCACGGTTCCGTATGACGACATTGCCCTGGACGTTGCTACCGGTACCGTCCTGTGCCTCCCGCAGGACGAGGATGAGGTCTACCCACTCAACAAGGACCTCTACTCTTTCGCCCACTTTCTCTACCTGCTTGAGGTCGAGCGCCCGAACTACGACGAGGAACTGAATGAAGACCTCGTTCCCGAGAGAGCCGAAGAAGCCGGGAAACGACTGACCGAGCAAATGCGAGCTATCGACCCGGCGGCCCTCGGTGTCCGTCACTCTCGTTGGCACGAAATCCTGGGGTGGGTCTCTGACCCGGATGCCAGATAGCCCACAGCACCCTTCGCGACCACACCACTGGTCTAGAAGTAACTAGACAGTCCAAGGCAAAATGTGGCGCTTCGGGCAGGAGTCGGCGGACGATCCGCTGAGCACACCCGGAGCGTCCACGAGCTGGAACAGGTGATCGCAAGCTGATAGGTCGGCTCCTACCTCTTTCCGCTGTGGGTGACCCAACGGAATAACGAAGCCCCCGAACGGCATAGCCGTGGAGGCGGGTAGATGACGCGCCCCGCCACCGATTGGACGTCGCTCACCCTTGCGCTCATCGTCACCGTGGGCGCCCCAGGCCGCATGTACGCGTGACAGCTATCCACAGTGGACGGCAGATCACCCTCTCCTTGACGGCTACCTGCCTCCAGTGCCCGCCGACGTGCTGGTTCCACGAAGCGGGGCCCGTCCCCATGACGGGCCCCGCCACGCATCGCGCTAACTCTGCTTACGCTCGCGCCAGAGTCTGCGGGCCACCAGGAATACGAACAGGATGACGATGGGGCAGGCCGCGACAACTGTGGGAAGTCCACTGGGCCATCCCTCACCGGTGGGGAAGGGGATGGTCAAGGCGGTGATGAGGGGAACTCCACAGAGGAGAATGCCCAGACCCCAGGACCAGACCTTTTTGAAGCCACTCCACCAGCTTTGAGATTGCACCCATGCTTCTGCATACATGAGAACGGCCGCAACCGGCCACACGATGACTAGGGCGATGACCGGCGAAAGAGCGAGACCCTTTTGGCCAATCAACTCCCGGATGAAGGAGGCCCCCGGATAGGACAGGGCAAAGCACAGAGCGACAGCGACGGCGCTGTACCCTATGGCCTCCTTCACGCTTACCTGCTCGCCGTCTTCGGACGCCTTACCCAGCACTCCTACTCCCTGGCAATCGTATGGCCGGCCTTCCTTACCGTTAGGCGCAGGCGCTGGCGACTCCGTCGAGACCACTCACGGCCATGACGAAGTCGGCGAACTCGTCGCCGGCCTCCGGCGGAACGTGCCCTTCCTTGATGAACTTCCAGGCGTACTTGGCGAACTTCGCGAAGCCTCCGAGCTTGCCGATGATACGGCTGACCTTCGCTACGGGTATGCCGTTCTCTGCGGCGAACTTTGCGATGGCGATGGTGCAGCCCATCCAGTTGACCCGCAGGACTGGACCGTTGGCGGTGGCGGCGACAGACCCCTTGTCTCCCATGGACCGGGTCAGATATTCGATGACCTCACGGTCGTTGAGATTTTTCTTCTGCAGATGCTCCGGGGCGTTCTCGATGGCACGCGCGAACCGTTCCAATGCCTTGATCGCTGCTGCATCGCTGACGTCCGGTGCAGCCGACACGGCAGCCGGGGCCTGGCGGTGAGTGACGGCGTTGGCTGCCGGGCCGGCAAGACCAAGCGTCACCGCCATCAGTGCCGTTGTCGCAGCGATCCGCAGCGTATTAGACTTCACTTATTGCACTCCTTGTGTGATGCCGGGGAAGAGGGCATGGCGGAGTGATCGGTGAACAGCCTGCAAGCACAAACCGGTCTCCCCCCAGTCTTCTTCCCCGTTCTTCTTCCCCAAGCCGCAACAGGCGAGGTCAGCGCCGGCGGCCGGAGCGAAGCTAACACCTCACAAAGGCATGTCTCAAGCGATCTTCCTTGATGGTGCCTATGCCCCTCTAAACGGACTTGTCGCGCATTGCTACGCCCCAGACCTTTGGCTCAGCCAGTCACCCGACGGCGCTCACCGGCCGTCAGCAAACAAATCAGTCACATCTTTACCAACTCCGTCGTTGGCGTCCTAAACAGCGCGCCACTGCGAAAACTGGCCGTCATGAGGTCGGGGCTTCTGGATACCGCCCGTCCATTCGTCCCCTCCCTGCCAGGCCAGGCGCCCCCGGCCGAGTCCATCGCCCACGCCTGCCCCGGGACCAGCCATGAATCCGCACCAACAGCGTCACCTGCTGCGCCAACTGAGCGCGGGGACTGCGAGGAAAACGCTCCCGAGGAAGTGGACCCGGGCCGAGGGTGAATGGCCCGGCGGAGGCGATGTCAGCTGGGCGCAGCACCCGCCCCGGAGTGGGCAGTGGAGGAACGATGAGTGCGGCGGCCCAGAAATGCTCCCTGAAGGGCGCCTGCAAAGGGCACGGCCCCAGGCTCTGGCCAGCCATCGCAACGCATCAGCGATATCGCGTTCAGCCGCTCCGTACACATTGATGGCCAGGAACGTCTGAAGCAGGAAGTAGGCGCCGCCGAGCGCAAGACCCAGCCAGTACGAACCGGACAGCCAGGCGATGGCTGGAACTCCGAAGGATGTCGCGGCAAGTCCGGCTGCGGCCCACAAAGCCGAACCGACCTTCAGGCAGGCAGACGCTCGCTAGGCTCAAAGACCGGTGATCAGATCGGGCCTGACGCCGATCGCCGCGAGATCCCTACGGACGGCACCCACAAAGTTCTTGACCTCCGCTACAAGAACGTCCCAAGTGACGGGCGCGGTCCACGCGTCGGGTTCGAAGACGGAGCCGACCTGCCAGCCCTCTGCCGACCTCACGATCCGCACGGCACCCGGGTCCGTGTAGGACATCGAGTCGAAGGCGAAGTCGTCCCGCTCACCGTCCAACCGGTAAAGCCAGCTCACCAGAGCGCGTGCCAACTCAGCTACAGGGAACAGCTTTTCCGCGAACACCACGCGGTCGCCGTCCTGGATGACCAGATCGGCCTCGATGTCCACGAGCAGAACTCCGACAGGCGCCGTCTCGGGCTGAAGACCGCGCCGGCGCAGATCCGGCGCACCCACGTTCTGGTACGCGAACCTCACCGGCATTTGGGCCTCCCCAGCGTTCATGGGCGCCACAGATCTATAGGCCACCCTTGCAGCAAACCACTGGGGCGACACGGCTCGATCTGCTTAGAAAAATCTTCAGAAGGAGAATAACATACTCACCCCTTGCCGCCTCGCCGAAGGAGTGAATTGATGCGGGATGCAAATGCTACTTCTCCCCGTGAGTTCCTTGAAAACTGGAGGCGAGGCCACTCGATCAACCGCTACCCCTGGTTCGGATGGGTGTCGCCGGTGGCCGGGAAGGAGGCCACGACCACGTGCTCTTCGGGTGGAGTTGTCGCGAGTGGTCACCTATTCCTATCCGCGTGATCGAGAGCGTAGAGCCGTTCGGGCAGACCGCATGCGGGGGCCACAGTCATCCACTCGTAGAGCTGCGGATCAAGGAACCACAGACCGAAGAGGAAAAGGCGTTCCTGGCCCCAGCTGCGCCACCGCCACACGTTATTCGATACCAGGTCAGGGCCGCGCAGCCACCTCCTATTTTGCTAGAGGAATGGGACTACCGGGCTCAACGAGACCTCAGCCTGGCAAAGTGCTTACTATCATTGGGTCGACACTCGATCAAAGGACGAATCTGGGCAGCCCGTAGGGCCTGGCCATAGCTCCTCAGTCATCAAGCTAATCTGCGGCAACGCAGAGCATTACCCATAAGAACCGCGAGATACTGCTCCGCGCGCTCCTGATCTGCAAGCGCTTAACGCTACCGGCGTCACCGGCACGCCAAAAAACCAGACTGGCGTAGGACGCCTACTGACCAGGGCCCGCAACGACATCAACCCGCACATCGGCAAGCACCGTCTCGACCGGTTGCGCCCGGAGCACCTGGGCCAGCTCTACGCCGACCTGTCGCCCCAGAGGCACGCGCCGTCTTACGTGCTCAAGGCCCACCGACCGCTATCAGGTGTTTTGAGAATCGCTCACCACCACGAGCTGGCAGGGTGCGACGCCGCCATCCTCGTAGGCGACCCCTCGGTGGGGGCGCCGCACCCTTCACGCAGGAGAGGAGCAGGCAAAAGGCTTCCTGAAAACCTGGGGAGCTTGGGGACACCCACCCACCTGAGTACAACCCACTGCTACGTGAAGCCCACGGCCCCTTGCCCCAGAAAGCCGCCCGGTGCATCGGCAGGTCCCCGTGGCCGCAAACCGAGAAAACTGAGACCAGGACTGAGACCAGGACTGAGACCACGAGCACCAAGGACGCCCGCGCCCGGCGCCGCCGCCGGATCAAGTAGCAGCAGAAAGCCCCAGGTCATCATCGATGACCTGGGGCTTTCGCTCGTTGAGCCCCCTGTCGGATTCGAACCGACGACCTACGCTTTACAAGAGCGGTCCGGTCGGAAATCGAGCCGGATAAGCAGCGGTTCGGAGCGATACCCAACCCGCCTTTCTGTAACCGCGGAACGCCGTCTGAAGAGGCATTTCACCTGCTCAGCGGCTCTTCAATAGGTAGTCCTGGAGCCTGCTCTGCCGCAGGCCCTTCCTTGGCTTTCCTCATCTTTCCCGGCCTGTCCCTGGCCTTCTGTCCACGTTCTGTCCACGGTCAGTCCCCGAACACCCCTTCTTCTGGGAAGCGGCCTGACGCAGGAGGACGAACGCGAGTTCCCGCAGGTCAGCCCTGCCCTGCCGTCTACCGGTCCAACGCTTCGCATTCGCGCTCGCCACGCATAACCACACCCTCACGCCGACATCACCTGACAGGGGACGGAGCAACCGTCGACTTCATCCTGGCCGCCCCCGCCGGCCCCAGGCTCTTCTGGTTCTGGGACCGAGACGACGAGGGACAGCTTCGGAGCAGTACCGTCCTCCGTCGTGTTGGCTCGCGGTACGAGGGTGACCGGCGCGTTCGCCGCTGCCTGATCGAACTGTGGCATGAGTGAGGTGTAGGTGTCGGCGGTGAGGGAGTAGTTGCTGTGACCGAGGAGAGCTTGGATGGCCTTCATGGACAGGCCGGCCGCGAGGCTCAGCGACGCGGCGCAGTGACGGAGGTCGTGAAGGCGGATTGGAGGAAGATCGAGCCTTTTGACCAGGCGTTCGAAGGCTTGCGAGACGTTGTCCGGGTTGTGGGGGCTTCCGTCCTCAGTGGTGAACACGCGGCCTGAGTTGACGTAGGGGCCGTACTTCTCGGGTTCGGCCAAGTGCTTCGCTTCCCAGGCTTCGCGCTCGACTTTCTGTGCCTCGCGCACAGCTCGGAGCAGTGCGCGGGTCACGTCGTCCAAGGTGACGGTGCGGCGTCCACTGCGGCTCTTGGGAGTGTCTTCCCAGACCTCGCTGTAGGTGCGGCCCTTGACCAATTGCTCGACGACCTTGATCGTCCCGGCTTCGAGGTCCGTTTCCGTCCAGGGCAGGCCGACAGTTTCGCCGCGTCGTGTCGCTCTGAAGACCGCGAGGTGCCACATGGGGTACATGCGGTGACCGGTTGCGCCGTCGAGGAACTGCCCGGTCTGTTCCGGCGTCCAGACCATGACGGGGCCAGGGATTTCTCCTGTGTCCCGCCAGCGGGCAACACGTTCGTCTGTCCAGACGAGGGCTTCCGGACGCTCGTACTTAGGGAGCACAACGCCTTTGGTGAAGTTCTCCGTGATCAGCTTTTCTGTGACCGCGGCGTCGAGTGCGGCAGAGAGGGTGTCTTTGAACTTCTTCTGTGTGCCCGGCCCCGTCTCTCTGCGTGGCCTCTGACGTGCCTCGTGAAGTGCCGCCTTGGCCTCGGTCCACCGCTGGCGCAGGTGCGGCGGGCGGGGTTTCGCCGCGGCCTTCCATGCTCGGTGAGCGTCGTCGCACTCGGCCTTCGCCTGCTGGGCTGCGAGCCGGTTGGCTGCTTTGGTTTCGTTGAGGGCCCAGATCTCTTCGAACATCTCCTGGATGTGGCGCTTGCGCAGTTGCCGCAGGGGGAGGTGGCCGAGGGCGGGGATGAAGATCCGCTCAACGTAGTCTTCGTAGTCCTTGCGGGTGCTGCGCTTGAGATCGACGCGCTGGCGCAGCCAGCGGCGCAGGTACTCAGCGACCGTTTCCTTGGAGTCGATGTTGATCCCGCCCTGGGCCTCGTCCCAGAGCTTCTGTGCTGCTTCCTTCGCCTTGGTCTGGGTTCGGAAGCCGCCCTTGCGGGGCCGGCGCCGTTCGCCGCCTGGGCCGTCGGGCAGGTTGAGGTAGTAGGCCCAGGAGCCGTGGTCTCGCTTCTTCAGGTTCGGGCAGGCCGAGCCGATCTCGCGGCGCTTCGGCTTGCCATCGGGCTTGAGCACCGGTTGTCCGGCATCATCGAGGACTGGCTCCGTGCACGAGCATCGCTTGTAGGTGGTTCCGTCGAACACGCAGGCTCCTGTTTGAGCTGGGTTTTCCTTGCGTGTCCTGATCTTTCTGTAGCGGAGCTCGGGCTTCCTTGGGCGCCGTATGCTTCCGGTCAGGTGGCGCGGGGATGAAGGATTTGACCACCTATGACCGCATCTGCGATCGGTTCTGCTGCATCTGCCTCTGAGCGTGGGGACATGTCCGTGGAGGAGGTGCTGGCGCTTCCGCTTGCGATCAGCGTGGCGACTGCTGCACGCGCTTTCAAGATCGGGCCGGACAAGGCGTACCGGCTGATCGAGCAGGGCGCCTTCCCGGCGAAGCTGATCCCGCTGGGCGATACGACCAAGGTGGCGACGGCGTCCGTCTGGGAGGCGCTTGGCCTTCGGTAGCAGCTTTTACTGCGGCCTGTTTCTCGAGGAGCCGTCGCCCTCTCGTGGGCCCACCTGGCATTTACCGGCCCCTTTCGTAGCCTTGAGCAACCGAACACGGGCGAGTGCCGCACGTCACTTTTCGTTTTTTTGTGCGAGCCCACGCGCTTTGACCTGCGCAAACGTCAGTCAACGTCCACGGAGTGGAGAGACTCCCTATGTCGCCCAAGTACATTGGCCTATTACGGAGCTAAGGGACCGCTATGGGCACGGCGGTCGCACTCCCGATGGATGGAGATTCATGGCACGGCTATCGGGCTACGTTCGACCTGGGGTCCTGCACCAGCAGGAAGCTCAAGGTCTGCGTGAGGGCACTTCGCGGCTGTTCTTGGACGAGCCCGTGGGCACGGTAGTGCGCCAACTCACCGCCAAGGGGTACACCAACGCGCGTGGCAACCCCTGGACCGCCGACGCATTCGTGCGGGCCGTACTCAACCCGCTCATGGCGGGCCTCGACAAGAACGGTGACCCCATCGAGGACTTCGGGGACACGGTTCTCACACCAGACGAGCACCGAAGGCTGAACGCACTGTTCGCTAAGCGCCGCGGCGAACAGACTCCCCCACGCGAACCGCACGACTACCTGCTGACCTCCGGGCTGTCTGAGTGCGGCCGGTGCGCCTTCCCCATGCAGGGGGCACGGGTGACCGGTGACGCCGATCCCGGCTACCGGTGCCCGCCCCCCAAGGAGGGCCGCCCTTCGTGCGGTGGCGTCCGCATGAACGCCAACCGGCTGGAAGGGGCTGTAGTCGAACAGGTTCTCGCAGATATTCTGCGCCCGGGGACCCACGAGCGGCTACTACAAGTCCAGGAGGACGTCAGGGCCGAAGTGCGGCGTCTGCGCGAGCACGTCGAGGGAGCCGAGGAGCGGTTCAAGGAACTGGGCGACCTCTACGGGCGCGGCCTGTTGGTGCGCTCGGCGTTTCTGGCCGCGCAGAAGGCCACCAAGGAGGACCTGAAGCGGGCCCGGTCCCGGCTTCGGTTCCTGGAGCAGATCGCGGATGTGCCGATCTCTGACGTCACCGATTTCGTCGCGTGGTGGAAGACCGCTCCGCGGGCTTCTCAGCGGGCGCTCATCGCCCTGGAAGTCTCCAGGGTTCGCGTCATGCCGTCAGGCGGCGGACGGCACTCAGACCCTCACCAGCGGATCGCCATCGACTGGCGCACGCCCGCCAACTGATTCTGAAACACCCTGCGCCCCGTCTGCCGGGGCGCTCCGTCGTGTCTGCACGCCATGCACAGCAAGTTGGAGCCTTCCTTGTCGATCCCTTCCCTCGTTCCGCTGTCGTCCACCGCATGGGCGTGGATGCATAACAGCACCGCCTGGGGTTACAGCAACTGCGGGCTCATCGCGTCCGAGGGCCAGGCTCTGCTGGTGGACACGCAGTTCACGCTGGCCGGCACGCGGCAGTTCCTGGACGCGGTGGAGGAGGCCGTGCCGGGGGTGGAGATCATCACCGTGGTGAACTCGCACCAGAACGGGGATCACACGTGGGGGAACCAGCTGTTGCCCGAAGCGGAAATCATCACGTCAGCCGCGTCGGCTGCGCATCTGTGTGAGGAGATCAGCCCGGAGCAGATGATGATGCTCAGCCGGTCGGCGCCCACATCCGCAGTCACCGCGTACGCCGCGAAGCACATCGGCGGGTTCGACTTCAGCGGCATCACGGTCACCGGCGCGACCCGCACGTTCACTGGAACCCTGGAGGTGAAGGTCGGGCGGGCAGCGGTGGAGCTCCTGGATCTCGGTCCAGCGCACAGTGCGGGTGACGTGGCCGTGCACCTGCCCGAGGACCGGGTCGTTTTCTCGGGCGACACGCTGTTCGTTGGGGCCCACATGATTGTGTGGTCCGACTCTCTCAGTGCGTGTATCGCGGCCTGCGACCGGCTGTTGGAAACGGGAGCCACGACATTCGTTCCGGGGCACGGCGAAATCACCGACCGGGCAGGCGTGATCGCCTTCCGCGATGCCCTCGCTCGTGTGCATGAAGATGCCGCGTCTTACGCTTTGAGTGGTGTCGAGTTGTCCGACGCGGTCCGCCTGGTGAAGGCGTCGCACGCCGGCAAGCTCGCGCATCCTGAGCGGCTTTTCACAGCCGTCGCCGCTGCTTATAAGGAAGCAGGCGCGGAAGGCAGCCCTTCCACAGTTATGGGGCTTGTAGAGGGAATGGCTCAGCTGTCGGCCGAGTAATCGGGCGGCACGATAAGCATCATGCGCTGGCTCTTGTCGCTGAGCGGAGCGAAGCAGCGGAAGATGACTTCGAACTCCTCTTCGCCGCGGTTGGGCAGGTACATCCATCGCCGGTCGCCGTCGGGATGTGTGACGCTCGTGAGGTCGTCGGTGAGCAGCCGAGCCGCGACCTTGTCGCGCTCTTTGATCTCGGCGACGACCTCGGCGAGCCTGCGGTTCTCCGGCTGTTGCTCGTGGGCCAGGCGCAGTTGGGACGCCATGGGCTTGCCCCAGTCTTCTTCCCAGTTGATCAGTTGCAGCCTGGCCTCGGGGTAGGTCAGGCACCAGACCATGATGTTGATCCCGTACTTGATCCACGGCCAATTGCGCACGCACAGGTCGTTGTACAGGAGCATGTCCCACGAAGCGTCAGATATGTACGCGGGCCAGGGCTGGCCATGCACCACTGCGGTCGTTGACGGATCGATCACTGCGGCCGGCCGATAAAGCGGCGGCGGCTCTTGGCCCTTTGCGTACACGAACAGGGTGTACCGCTGGGCTTCGTTGAGGTCGAGGGCGCGCACGATGCGCTCCAGCCATTCCGTCTTGGGGTTTTCGATGCGGCCGGCTTCCAGGCGCCGGTACCAACCTTCCGTGACGCCGGTGAGCACCGCCATTTCGGCCTGTTTGATACCAGGCTTGTTGCGCGCCCCGAATCGGGCGGTGAAGCCAGGGACCAGGTTGGGGTCCATCTTGGCTCGCCACTCCCGGAGAAAATCGCCTACGCGGTGCCTATTGGGCATTGGGGCGCTACCCCTCCTTGACGGTAAAAGTATCGGAAAGACGCGGACGACCTTAACGCGTCCTTGACGGCACCTCGCAAGTGCCCCCATGATCAACTTTTCCCCTCTCAGTCCCCCAAAGCCGGACATTCCCCCCGTCTATCCCGCTTCAACGGTTTGTCAACCACCGACACACTTCGTACCGGTAACCGTGAGTAGCGACGCCTGTCGATAACGATCGTTCGTTTTTATGCAAAAGTTGCTGCATCGCAGGGGCCGCCCGGCCAACGGGCACCGGCCCCTCGGTCGCTCCCATGACGTTTTCAGCGGAGCGAGCACGAGCGCACCAACCTGAGAGGTACCCATGAGCCGCAGCGTTTTCATCACCGGTGGTAACCGAGGCATCGGCCTGGCGATCGCCGAGGCCATGGTCGCCAACGGAGACAGAGTCGCTGTCACCTACCGCTCGGGGGAGCCACCGGCCGGCGTCCTGGGCGTCAAGTGCGACATCACCGATCCGCAACAGGTCGACGCGGCATTCCAGCAGATCGAAGAAGCACACGGCCCGGTCGAGGTCCTGGTGGCCAACGCCGGCATCACCCGCGACACCCTGCTGATGCGCATGTCCGAGGACGACTTCGGCGACGTCATCGCAACCAACCTCACGGCGGCTTACCGACTGGCCAAGCGCGCCACCCGCGGCATGCTGCGCGCTCGCAAGGGGCGCATGATCTTCGTGGGGTCGACCGTCGGCCTGCGCGGCGAGACGGGGCAGGCGAACTACGCGGCGGCCAAGGCCGGGCTGGTCGGGCTTTCACGGTCCATCGCCCGCGAACTGGGCTCCCGCGGAATCACGGCCAACGTGGTCACTCCGGGGCTGACAGAGACGGACATGACCGCGTCACTGCCACAGGAGATCAAGGACAGCATGGTCAAGCAGATCCCTGCAGGCAGGGCAGCCCAGCCGAAGGAGATCGCGTCTGCGGTCCGTTTCCTTGCCAGCGATGAGGCGTCGTACATCACCGGGGCCGTCATCCCGGTCGATGGCGGCGCCGGCATGGGGCACTGAGCGGCGGCTCGGCCACACCGGCAGGACAGCACCGACGGCCACCCGGCACCGCGCCGGGCTGGGTGGCCGCGACGGGGGGGTTGGGCGCGTCGAACGGAGGGGCAGGCGATAAGCGGCCTGACTGTCGAGGAGTGAAGTGATTGATGTGCAGCGCATTCTGGCGCTGTCGAAGCAGCCGCGGGGCGGGCGACCAGGCAACGAAGAGCGAGATCCTGCGGCAACCGTCCGCGTACTGAGCTACCTGCATGGCCAGACGGACAGGTTGGCGATGCCGATCCGCTGGAGTGCGGCTCTTTGCGTCTCGGCGAACCTCGATGAGGCGTCCGGCGCCGGAAGTAGCGCCGACCCGGCCGGGCTGTGCACCCGGTGTCCGATTTCCCGCGAGTGCTCTTCCGCCCTACTCGCGGGTGCGCCCATCGAGGTGCGGCGGTGGCGTGAGCGCGTAGACGGGGGTTAGGCGCTCAAGCCATAAGGGGGGGCAGGAGGGGAGCCCGTGGGGCGCCGGTAAATCCGGTGCCCCACGGGCCTTGTTGTCTGCGTCAACGCCGCAAGAAGCTGGCCCAGTCTTAACAGGCTGAAGGCCGGACTGCTCTGCTAGCCCTGCCTCTGATTCCTGACGGCGGAGGCGGAACTACCGGGTGCCGAACGTTCAGCGGGTACTGCGCCCCAGGCGCCACCGCACCAGCACACTTGTCATCACCGCGAGGGCAAGACCGGCGGAAAGCGCGTGCATCATGCTCCATCCCAAGGCCAGCATGACCGCTGCGCCCATCGTCAAAGCAATCACACTGGGCACATAATCCGGGTGCCCAGGGCTCGACCGAGTCATCCAGTTGTAGACAGCTGCCACACCCGCGACGGCTGCGATGACCACTGCCATGAGCCACGCGGGCGCCCCGTTGGGACCCACAACTGTGGCACAGGCGATCCCGGATGCCATGCAGACCCATTGATTACGTTTCACGCCCGCCGTCCTTCCTTCTGCAGGCGGCACCTCTATCGCCGGGTCCGGCAGGCCGCGACCATGCCACCGGCCGTGGTGCATGCCAAGTAGAGGCCGAGGCCGATGCCCCACGCATCACCGCGCCAGAAACCGATAGCCGCCATAGCGAGCGCACCGATGAGCGCGAGGGTGAGGAGTACCCGTCCGATAAACATTGCCAACAGTCCTTAAACGCAGTGGTCGGCGAAACCCTTGGCCGCCGAGACCGTCCCGCCAAGGAGCCCTCCGGCGGCGGCCAGCGACGTGCCGGCAGTCATCGGAGATGTGAGGGCGGCACCAGCAACGCCAAGCCCGCCGATGACAGCTCCTGTACCGTCCATCATGCAGTTCCAGTCGATGCGCGCCTCGATCCGGCCCGGGGTCGTCGGCTTGACCACGGTGCCTTCTATCGTGGCGCCGTTCACATCGGAAATCGTCTGCGTGAGCTGGTTACCCTCCAGGGCCCACTTCGAGTGGTGGATGTGCCCATCCTTGTCCTTGACGTCGAGTCGAGGCATACCGCCGATGACCTGTCCCTTGGCGTCAAGGAACCGGACCCCGCGGGGGGTGAGGACTGCGCGGTCCCCCTTCGGCAGGTTGAGCTTGAATGTGGAGGTAGCGGCGAACTTCGCCACCTGCCCGCGCTTGACGAAAACGTTCGCGGGCTTGTCCTGCGAAGCCGGAGCGGCAGCCAGGGCGGTGCCAGCCGTAGAGGACACGATCGCGGTAGTAACCACAGTGGCTGCCAAGGCCGAGCGCAGGCCGATACGCATATACATTTACACCTTTCAATTACCTTACGCCCCATGACTGGGACACACCCACCCTTGTTGCCAAAAAGGGCAACTCATATGGCGTCGATCACAAGGCGAGCAAACACCCAGTCAAGATCATTTAGGTGGCGAGCAAAACACCCGACTGACCGCCTGTTTCGCGTCATCAAAGTCCGACTTAAGTGGAGTTCGGGCCATTA
Source organism: Streptomyces sp. NPDC018019 (assembly GCF_044327805.1). NCBI lineage: Bacteria > Bacillati > Actinomycetota > Actinomycetes > Kitasatosporales > Streptomycetaceae > Streptomyces > Streptomyces sp. NPDC018019. The sequence goes on from NZ_JBIRGD010000005.1 coordinate 173,773, forward strand.
CTCGTCCCATCGTCAGCGACTTCACCATGGGTCACCGCTCAAACCTCGCTCACGGCAATGCATCCATTCAGCGGGGGCCGAGGCCGCCCTCGGCAGACCAGGCGTCGAGGACAGGCGCCACGCGGTGACGGCGCATGCGGCCGGGCAGGTCAACTCCTGTCGGCCGCGAGATTCCCGTTCGGATGCGACGCGGCCTGCGGACCGCCCCGAACGGGCCGTTAGCAACACTCGCGACCAATGCGCCTAGCTGGCGTAGGGCAGGTCACAGTGGGCGGGGTCTTCGCAGGTGGACACCCTCCTCACGCATAGTAGAATCTAGTTATCGGTTGAGGGAAAACCTCGCCACTTACCTCTTGGAGCAACCCCATGCAGCGCGTCGTGAAGATGAGCCAGGTCCACCGCAACCCCCGCCAGCCCCGCGAATACTTCAACGAGGCCGCTCTTCAGGAACTCGCTTCATCGATCGACGAGTACGGCCTCATGCAGGCCATCGAGGTCCGACCCGACAACGAGCGCGGCGGCTACGAGATCGTCGCCGGCGAGCGCCGGTGGCGCGCCCACCAGTTGCTCAAGCGCACCAAGATCCGCGTCACCATCGTCAGCGAGAAGAGTGAACTCCGCCGCTTCAAGCGGTCGGTCAGCGAAAACGTGAACCGTGAGGACATGACGCCGCTGGAGGAAGCACGAGCCTTCCAGCGCATCCTGGACGAAGAGGAAGGCGCGACCCCGGAGTCCGTCGCCGCCGACTTCAGCAAGACCACGGCGTACGTCAAGCTCCGCCTGGCCTTGCTGGACCTGCGTGAGGACGTCGCCAAGCTCGTGGAGTCCAAGACCATCGGCACCCAGGCGGCAGTACAGATCGCCGCGCTCAGCCACGCCAACCAGGCTGCCGTACTCGCCAAGCTCAGCCGCGGCGAACTGGCCTCGGACAACGCGATCGTTCACTTCGCCTACGCCATGCGCCAGCAGCAGGACCAGGCCGTACTGATGATCACGGAGGAACTGACGGACGAGCAGCGCACCGAGCGCGCGGCGACACAGAAGAAGACTCGCACGACGCTGGACAAGATCGAGCAGGTCCGGACGATACTTGACGAGATCGGCGCCAGCGATCCGCTGAAGCTCGCGCAGGCCCTGGAGGGCGGCGTCGGCGCGCGCCTGGAGCAGTTGGACCGCGTAGCGGAGTCCCTGACGAAGGCGCGCTTCCAGCTCAAGCAGGCCAAGGCACACTCCGAGGCCAGGGAGCTGGTCCAGGTCAACCCGGAAGCCGTGGCGGGCGCGAAGTCGCAGCCGGTTGCGGCCTGACGTGTAGCGGGCGGGGCCGCGAGCCCCGCCTCACCCCACCTCCCCCTCCCGACCAGAAGGAGTCTCCGATGTCCGCTCACGCCGAGCGCCCACAGTGGCAGACCATGACCAAATCCGACTTCGATGCCCACTTCCCCAGCATGTGGACACTGGACATACCCACCGGACCAATGCGTATCGTGGCCATCCCCGACGCGTCCGGCACTCCCGCTCTTTTCGGAGAGGCGGTGCCCCCTACACAGGCCCAACACGCCTGCCCCTGCGAGCCGAAGGCCCCTCAGGTGCAAAGCCATCTCTTCTGAGTGAACGGCCGGTCAAGGCCACCAGCGACTACGCGATCTGGATTGTGTTCGGCGGCTGGGGTGTGGGTGTACTCGTTCAAGTGCTTGGCCGAGTACGGATGAACCTGCCCAGCCTGCTGGAGCCAGCCAAGCCCTTTGCCGGATCGAGCTCGTTCCATTTCAACCGCCCGGCGACCTCGGCGGTCTTGAGGTGACGGACCAACTCGTCGAGGGCGGTGAGATAGGCGGAGAAGCCGACCCGCCAGGCGGCGGCCGACGGCGCGATGGCAACGTGCGTCTTGCCCCACTCCGGGCGGTCCCAGCAGGGCCGCGTTGGCTTTGACCTCGCCGAGCGACAGAGTGGACAGGTCCCCGACCTTGTGCGGGTCGAGTTCGGACTGGAAGGAGAAGTCGCAGTCGTCGAGCGTCCTGTGGTGCGGGAGTTTCGCCAACCGCAGGCCCTGGCGGAAGCGGTAGTCGTCGCGAATGGCAAGTCCCTCGGCCAGGATGAGGTCAAGGAAATCGATTTAGCCGAGGGCTCTCGGCCAGGTAGGGCAAGCCGGGCTCCCTCCCCGCAGTGCGGATGCGGGTGGAGACCACCACCAGCATCGACCAGCCGCTCGCCTGGACAGCCCGCTCGAAGTCGGGAATCACCGCGTCAACTGGCCCCATGCATAGTCGCCAGAATGAGCCAGTGTGGTGGGCGCCCTGAAAGAGCACCCACCACTTCCTTGACCTCGCTTTTTCTGCACACCGGCAGCAGCCCACACTTGGTTCAGCGTTCCGACATACCAAGGGTGAACAATCTAGCTGGCGCTCACGGCGCAATGAGCAGTTCCCGGCTTACATGAAGAATTCTCACGCGAGGCCGGCGTATGTCACCGTCCGCCCTGGTTTCAATGCGCGAGCGACCCGACTGGCCAGTTTCTCGCCGCTGCGCTCCAGTTCGGCACAACGAGCGTTGTGCCTGACTTCGTCGCGCTCTGTCACATACCGATTTATTTCGGCATCATAGTCGCGAGCCCACGAATACAGGTCGTCCACCAGATCGTCGGGTAGATCGAGGGCAGCTGCAGGGTCATCCGGCATAAAGTCACCGAACCCTTCCGCGCGGAACAAGCCCCACTGATACTCGGCCATCATGGTTACGTGGAGGGGGTGCGGTGGACTGCCATGTGACTCCAGCGTCCAGTGCAGGCGGGAGCATCCCCAGCACACAAACTTCGCTGTGCCGTGCCGAGTGTCCCAATAGCGTACGACCCACTCCGGTCCCAAGTGTCGCGCCAGGAATTGGGCGAGACCGAGGCCGACCTTATCGTGTTTACGTAGGGTAGCCTTGACAGTGGAGCCTTCTGATGGGAGAGCAGCGTTCCAGGAGATTAGCCTCCGCACAAGGTCGTCAGGAAGGCCCAGGACGGGGTCGTCTACCGGCACCACGACCGCGAAGTCGCCCGGAGCAACCGCATAGAAGCCCGCCTCCGAGGCGAACAGGGGAGAGCCGTCTCCTCGTGCCCGCACTAGAAGATGACGAGGCACTTCTTGCTCGTTCATGCCGGATTTGCTCCTATGATGAAACCGTTGTCGCCGACCGAGATGGCGACGCGATGGGTCCTACCATTGAACACGGTCTCATAGATCGGCCGACCACTGCCCGCGCCTTGCATGCCAACGATCTTTCCTTCGCTCAACGCTTTTGCGAGAAGCTTCGGAAGGTCTTCCGAGGCCACTCCCCTCTCAATGAACTCGCCTGCGTGCCGGAAAATGATGTGAATGAGTCCGGCGCGCGCGTTGCCAGATTCCAACCAAGCCACGGGGACGCCCGGCCTGGAAAAGCGGACCGCCATGATGGTCTGTGACCGGTTAACTTTGGCGCCGCTGGCCTCGAGCTTTCTTACCAGGTCCAAATCGACGCTGTTGGCCGCCTTGGCGCGGTCAGTCATGCGCTCGGAAATCCTCAGGGCCATCCCTGCGAAGCTCTCCGGATTGGCCAGGTCCACCGCCGACGGTTTCTCCCCAAAGATCTTCTTCAAGTCTGCGAGGAGCTTTTCGGCACCGACTCCGGTTCTGATCGCATCCTCTACCTTGACTGCGTACTTGACTCCTTGCAGTATCTTCTCGCCGGGTACGAACGCGACAGCGGCCCAGGCGCACCCAGAAAGACTACCCCCGTCGTTCCCCGGAGTGAGCTGGTGATAGCAGTCGACGAAGTCCTGGGTGAGAGCCTTCCAGATACCCGCGAGAAATGCCTTGTCGACTTCTTTGACTATGTCAAGGTTCGAAAAATGCTTGGTGATTTTCTTGGTGAGTCCCTTGTAGGACTGTGTGTCGAGAAAAACGGTATCCGGCGCCGGACATCCCGCCGCAGTGGCGGGCACGTTCGGGTTCAGGCACAGATAGAAGCTGACCGTGGCGTCGAAATGGAGGGTAAACGTCACGTCACAGCCTGAGTTGCCCATACCCAATACGCATGTGGTCGCGTCCGGCTCGCCTACCGGCGTGACCTTGTCCACGACGGAGAAGACACGATCGATCCCGGTACCGGCCCCCTTGGAGACCTGCTGGTTGGCTTGTTTCCGTTCGGCCTCGTCTGCGGCCTTCTGGGCGCTTTCTGCGTAGCTCTTTGCGTCCTTGGCTGCCTCTTCGGCGGCAGTGGCGTCCGCGTCCGCGCGGTTGGCGGCCTCGCGTGCTTCGTGGGCGGCCTGTTCTGCTGCATCGGCGGCCTTACGGGCCGCTTCGGCATCGAGTGCGGCCGCATCGGCGGAGGCACGGGCGTCCTTGGCGTAGCCCTCGGCCCTTCCTGCGGCCGCGTCGGCCGCGGCGGCGTCCTCCGTGGCCTGTCGGTCGTACTCGATGGTCCGGGTCAGTGATTGCGCGGCCTTGGAGGCGGCTTCGGCAGCCTCGGCGGAATAGCCAAGTGCCTCATTGGCGTAACCGCGGGCCTCTGATGCGTAGCCGGCGGCATTCGCGGCGCTTTGCGAGGCGGCCTTCGCGTCCGCGGCGGCCTTGTCGGCGAGGGCCTGGGCGAGTGCCGCTTCCTTCTTGGCGTTCTTGGCATGCGCCTCGGCCACCGCGAGTTGCTGCTCGGCAATGGTCTTCGACCCCTGGCCGGAGAGTACGACCAGCGAGGCTGCGGAGTCAGTGGTGACGAAGGGCGAGCCCAGCTGGATGGCATCGTTGGCCGGCTTGGCGACCTGCGCCGCCGCCTGGCGGGCGTCGACGGCCGCTTGAGCGGTGACATAGGCGAAACCGGCCGCCTTCGCTGCGGCTACCCGGGCTTTGATGGTCTCCGTTCTGGCCGCGTCGGCATGGGCCTTGGCGTCCCTGGCATGCTGTTCGGCCTCGTCGGCGTCCTTGACTGCGGCCTTGGCTTCGGCGGCGGCATGCTGGGATGCGGCGATGGCGTCAGCAGCGGCGCTGGTGGCCGTCCTCAGCGCAGCGTCGGCCTTGAGCTTGTCGGCCTGGGCCGCGTCGGAGGCAGCTCGGGCCCGACTCGCGGCAGCTTCGGCACGCGTAGCGGCGGCATCCGCGTCCGCTGCGGCCTGCGTGGCCGCGTTCGCTTCGCTGCGTGCCGACTTCGCCGCCGATTCGGCAGTGGTGGCCGCGCGATCTGCGGCATCGGCCGCCGATCGGGCATCGGTGGCGTTGTCGTCGGCCTCATGCGCGTCGGCGTACGCGCCCTTCGCGTCCGCCTTGGCGCGTGCGGCTTCTGCTTTTTGTTCGGCGTCCCAGGCGTCGTCCCGCTTGGCCTTGGCGTTGTCGCGCGCGCTCTCCGCCGCTTTGCGCTTTTCGGCTGCGGTGCCGGCTGCGGAGTCGGCTTTCTGCTTTGCTTCTTCCGCCGTGGACCGGTAGGTCTCGGCATTGCGCCGGTGCTCGGCGGCTTCGGCCTTCTTGGCGTCGGCTCTTTCCTTCTGTGCCTTGGCCGTTTTCTCTTCAGCCTCCGCAGTCAGCCGCTTGGCGTGCGCATCGGCTGCCGCGGCTTTAGCATCGGCCTCGGCCTGCAGAGTCTCCTGCAGCTTGGCTTCGGCAGTCTCTTTGTCCTTCTTCGCGTTGTCGCGGTGTTCCTTTGCGGAGGCGGCCGAGGCTTTGGCCTGCTGCTCGGCGTACTGCGCTGCCTGCTTACGGAATGCCGCCTTCGACTGCGCGGCCTGAGCCAGGGCGCGCTGGGCGATCGTCGCGCTGTCGGAGGCCGAAGCGTGCGTGGCCGACTCAGCCGTCTGGGCGGCGACGACCATCGCCTCCAGCGCCGCTGCCACGCCATGGGTGATCTGCGCCTTTTGCTGGGCGACCAGCAGTCCGCGCCCGCGCGGCGCCCCGTTGGTGTCGGCGATGGCGTAAGCAGCTTGTTCGGCTGCCTCGGTGGTGGTGGCCGCCCGCTTGGCCGCGACTGCCTGCTGCTTGAGCAGAATCAGCTGGGCTTTCGTCACCGACTGGGCATTGGCCAGGCTTTTCTTGGCCTGGGCGAACTGCGCCGCATCGGGCTTGGTGGCCTGCCCGCTGCCGGCTCCGCCGGGTGACCAGTAGGACTGCCACCGGGTGGCGTGATCGGCTACCCAGGAGTTGCCCAGCATGTTGCCGAGAATCTTCGCTCCGTAGGCGAGGGCCTTGGTCGCTCCGGTGTTGGCGTCCAGGATCTGGTTACGCTGTGTGGCCTGTGCGGTGATCTCCTGCTGCCACTCCTGGGCAGCGGTGCTCACCTCGTCACCGAGCACGCGCTCGGGGTCGATCGGGTTGCGCCATGTGCAGGCGGCGTAACGGGCTTTCAGGTTTTCGACCGAGATTCGGAATTCGGCGCTGTCCCGCTGCGGTGCCGACTTCGGGAAGCCGCCCGATTCCAGGAAGATCCGGGCGTCATCGGCGGCCATCGGCTTGAACACATCGCGCGACAGGGAGACGTAAGCGTCCTGTAACGCGTTGGCCCGATCTCGCTCCTCAGGCGGCAGGCTCGGGTCCGGGTCCTTGGAGTACAGCGGGTCGCCCAGGGCGGTCACCGCGTTCTTGGTGGCCTCATCGGCCAGGGGGGTGGAGTCTTTGTAGAACTGGTCCTCTTGCGTCCAAAAGCGGCCCGTGTACCACTGCCAGAGACCGGTCTGGGAGTAAAAGTCCTGCTTCCCGTCGCCCGGAGAACCCGGCGGCCAATGGAAGTCGGTCTCCGTGAAACCGCCGGGTGTATCCAGCCCGTTCAGTGGCGCCTTCCACCCCTGGAGCAGGGCTTCGAGGGACTGCGTCGCCTTGTCCGCGGCGTGTTTATCACTGTCATACGCCCGCCCAAGTGGAGTGTCCTCCCAGTGCTGGCGGTTGGCCAGAGTATGCAACTTGTCCGGCTGCTGGTTGAGGCCGTCCCGGGCGGCTGCGGCCATTGACGTTCCGCCCAGCCGCAGCACGTCGTTCATCAGGCACTGGTCCTGCCGCAGTTGTTCGGCCGCGGTGACCTGGTGCCAGTCGTAGGAGTCATAAACCTTGCCGAAGCGAACCTTTTGCTTCGCTACCAGATCTCCAGGCTGCACGGCCAGCCCTGCCAACAGCGCCAGCGCGGTGACCGGAGTCAGCGCCGGCGCTAAGCGGGCAAGTCTTCGCTTTTCACGTCTCCTTGAAGTACCCCTGGCGGACACATCGGCTCCTTCCGTACGCACCATCGGCGGCGCGCAGCATGTGTGTGGCGTATCCGGTGAACCCCGTGCCTCCTGCGTCGCGTCGCCCCCAGAACATGACCAGATGAGACGGACATCCGGTTGTGTCAGCAGACGCGTTCTTCATCGGTAGGTCACAGGTCCCACACACTAGGCACACTGGATGTGCATATGACAAGATCCGCGCGACGGCCAACCCAGATCGTGATGGTCGCGGAACCTTGGTCCTGGCGCACCGGTCACAGACGTCAGCCACCTCACCCCCTATACCGGCCGCCGACCGGTCGATGACGGCTTATCAGGTGGGGCCGTCACGGTTGCCCGATTCCGTACAGAGGAGCCCCCATGTCCCGCCTCACCGGCTATCGTGATCACAGACGGTTCTCGAGTCTGGCCGTTACGCTCTTAACTGCCGCCGCGCTCACAGCCACAGGCAGCTCCGCATCGGCGGACAACGAAGTACCGCGCGAGGCTCCCAGTGCCTCCGTTGTGACTGAAGCGGCTCGCTACGCAACTTCCGCGTCTTCTCGCTCGTCGGTGTCACAGGCCGCAGCCTTCGGCATGTTTGCCATCGACCCCCAGGGCAAGCTCTACTCCTATGCGCCCGATCAAGCGCGCATTCTCGCTCCCCGAGAGCTGCTCGCCACCGACTACGGCGATGTGCGGACAGCGAGCAGCGCGGACAACGACGGGGACGGTGTCGCCGACGACACCTGGATCTGGACCACCGACGGCGGAATGTCCAGCAGCTACGGATACGTCGGAGGGGGGTGGAACATCTACGACACCATCCTTTCCCCCGGCAACCTTGCTGGCGCTTCCGGGTACGACGTACTCGGCCGAGACCGGTCGGGCGTCTTGTGGCTGTACTTCGGGTACGGCGACGGCACCGTCACCGATCGCCGCAGAATCGGCGGCGGCTGGGACGCCTACACTCAGATCACCGGTAAGGGCGACCTGACCGGCGACAACTGGCCCGACATCGTCGCCCGCGACTCCTCCGGAGTCCTGTGGCTCTACCAGGGCAACGGAGACGCAGCCGACCCCTTCGCAACCCGTACGAAAATCGGGGCCGGCTGGAATTCTTACGATGCTCTGGTCGCCCCAGGCGACATCGACCTCGACGGGAAAGCCGACCTCATCGCCCGCCAGCCCAACGGCGACCTCTACTTTTACAAGGGCACCGGAAACGCGGCCGCCCCTTTTGAGGAAAAACGGAACATCGGGTACGGCTACCAGATGTACCGCGTGCTGTTCTCCTGACCGCCGGGGCTGGTAGGGGGCAGACGCACATATCACCGGCCCGACACCGGTGCGGGTGTGTAGATTTGACTGACCAACCGGTTGCTCGGCTGCGCCTGTTCGTCCGGAGCGTGTCGGTGAATTCAGCCCCCCTGCCAGGCTCTTCGGCAGTCACGTTCTCGCGGAGCGCAGCTCGGCGTCATCGACAGTGCTCCCGTCTGCTCGTAGTGCTGGTCTCCTCCGGCCAACGTCCAGGGGTCCGTCGCCAAAGCCCAATATCTTACCAGGCCACCTTCAGTCCCCGCCTGCGCGATGCGCGGACCGACGGCGGCTGTTGCCAGCACCCCCATGCTGCCGCCCACCCGGGCAGCGGCTTGGACATCACCTGATACGGCCGCGCCGCCAGCGGCGCTTCACTCCACTGCCACACCGGGGCCCGTAGAGCGGAAATTGGGATGCTGATGCTCCATCGTCGACTGGCTCGCGAATACGGGCCCTCCCCGGCTCGCCTTGAGGCCATGGTGCCTAGTCATGCCCGCCCTGCTGACCAGACCCGTTGTCTAACCGACGAGGCCGCTGCCTCCCGGCGGGTTCTGCACCACAGGGACAATCGCCAGTAAGACGTCGCCAGGTAATGCCTCCTGAGCGCGGGTGATTGACCTACTCGTCACCGAGCAGGAAGGGTCAGCTCCCAATTGCTGAATAGCCAACTGGACACCCCGACTAGACATAGTAGAATTTACCTAGCACGAAGAGATGCCCGACACTCAGAGGAGCCCCGTGCTCGCCACGTTCGCGACCGTCGACTGCTACAGCACCCTCGGAATCAGCCCCCGCGAGTGCGATGAGTGCGAGGGCCGCACCGTCGTCACCTTCCTCCGCGGCCCCCGCGAGGAAGTCCGCGAGTGCGAGCAGTGCCGCGGCACCGGGTGGCGGCACCCTTGCCCCCACTGCCCCGACGGAACCAACCCCGCCACTGCGGACACATGCGAGACCTGCAACGGCTACGGCTCGCTTCACTAACCAGAAATAGGCCGCTACTTTAAAACGGGGACAATCGTGCGAACTGGCGACATGCTCGCTCACCACGCCCTCACCACCGGGCAGCACACCAGCGCCACCACCGACCCCGACGGAGTCCTGCACGTGAGCTTCACGCTGACAGACGGCACGATCCAGCACTTCACCCGCAACCGGCCAGGCGGCCCGGAAGGCTGGCGGGCCGACCTTCAAGAGAGCCAGCACGGCGACTGCGCGTTCAACGAACCCGTCTCCACCGCATGGGGGTGCGGCCTGGAACTGATCGCCTCGCGCCACACAGGGAGCACCAAGTGAACGACGTCCGCGCGGACTTCCGGCCGCAGACAGGCGTAACCCCCATCCGCTGACAACGGGACCAGCCGCGACCTTTCGGGTGCGTGAACGAACACGCCGAGGATCCCCTCACTGGCGAAACGCTGGTGATGGTGCGCTGGCCCGGCGCACTGACGGACACCCCCTGCCGCACTACCGAGCTCGCCATCATGGACTGACCCAGACCAGAAATAGGCCGCCGTCTTTGATCATGTTAGATTCGTGATCGTTGTCAGGCCCGAGGCACGGCCCACACAACAACCCGACCTCCGTGCAGGCAGCGACCCCCCGCGCCCAGCCCGCACGGAAGGCCCGTCCGATACGGGCCGCCCCTCCGGCCGGGGCCCGCTCCTCCGACAGCGGGCCCCGGCCCACCTATGGAGAACCAGATGCCTGCCGAAACCACCACCTACGACCCAGAGCTGTACGAGGCGCTGATCGCCGAGCGATACGGCCGCCCCTTGAGCGAGATCCTTCAGGAACACCACAGGGCCCCCCTGCCCGAACTCCTGAAAGAACGCCACCGCCGCCCCGCGCCGCCGGTAGCGAACCGTCCGCGGCACAACCCAACGCCGGACCCGGATGCAGCCCGGCACCGAGCCGACCTCGAAGCGGCCATCGCCCAGCGGCGGGTGAAGGCGGCGTGAGCGTCACCGAAGAACAGTTCCGCCGGCACGTACGCCAGCTCGCCGCCGCACGCGGCTGGACTCTGGCCTACCACACCCACAACAGCCGCCGCTCTGACGCTGGATGGCCCGACGAGGTCTACGGCCACCCCAAGACCAAACGCACTTTGTTCGTCGAACTCAAGACGGACACCGGCCGCATCCGGCCCGCCCAGCGCGAGTGGCTCACCCACCTCGCATCCTGCGGTTTCGAAACCGCTCTGTGGCGCCCCCGAGACCTCAGCCTCATCATCGCCACCCTCGCCCCCAACGGCCCCCGAGCCCAACTCTCCGAACCATGGACAAGGAACTCACCGTGACTGCTGACCGCACCACAGACACTGCCCCGGCGCCCGGCCCCTGGTGCAATAGCTGCGATAGCTACTTCAACCTGATCACCAACACCTGCCGGTGCAACAACCGCTGACCCAAAGCACGTTCCATGGTTGACACCACCTGCACCACCCCCGGCCCGCAGGCACCGCCCCACCTCGGCGCGGCTCTGGCCGAGATCGCCCGTCTCTCCAACGAGCTGTGCGAACACCTGGCGGACAGCCAATGGCGAGCAGCCGACCGAATCCGGCACCTTGCCGAAACCGCCACCTCACCCACCGACACCCAAGGGGGAAGCACACCCTGATGCACGTACGGTTCGACACCCCGCCTGTCCCCCACCGCAGTCAGGAGACCCACGAAACCGCTCAGGCCCTGCGAGGCCGTCCCGGGGACTGGGCCCACATCGACACCCACGCCACCATGAACCGGGCATCCAACCAGGCCCACCGGGTGCGTACCGGCAAGCTCGCCGCCTTCCGGCCCGCTGGCGCCTTCGAGGCCAAGGCGCACGGCACCAAAGACGGAGGCGCCGAGGTCTGGGCCCGCTACGTCGGTGCGTCCGGCCCAGGGTGGACGAGAGCAGAACAGCCTTGACGATCGTGGCGGTGCCAACACCTGCGCCGTACACTCATTTGGAGAAGCCCCGTGGTATCCCCCGTCCACGGGGCTTTGTCATGGGGTTTGGAAGACGGCTTCTCGGGGTGCCAAGCCCGCCACTGGTCCGTCGTGTACGGGTGTCGCTGGCTTCGCCTCTACGACCGCCAATGTCCAGATGATGCACCGTGACACGGGCGTGCGCCCCCCGTGCGCCCCAGAGGAGGGGCAGGTCACGCGTTCTTCTGGTTCCCCTCGGGCGCGACTCGGCTGTTCTATGAGGAGGGCCTCGGCGCGGATCCTGGCTTCCCAACCGAAATGCGCCCAGGCCCATTCCCAGGCAAGCCTGAGAGGAGAAGTACGTGGCAGTACTTCAGTGTGTGCATGCCCCAGCCCATGGCCCATCACACGATACGAGAGGCCGGACTGTCGTCATTACGGTGACGATCACGGTGGCTGTGCTTGCGAGTCTCGGTGTCAGCCCAGACTGGATCTCCGCAGCTGCTGCCCTGGTTGGTGTTCTGGGCGGCACACAGCACAGTCAGGGTCAGTAAGACCCGACCACGGGCCTCCCCCGCTGCCTAGCTGGGGAGGCCCACGGGTGTCTTCCCCATGGGTCTCGGGGCGTCCCACAAGACGCGTGGCGATCGTCCCGCTCATTTGCTCATCGGTACGTCGCCTCAGATCCAAGGGCGGTCGAAGCTACCTCAAGCCACCGTGTCGCCCCACATCTCTGGCCCGCCGCCCCTCCACTCGATGAGGTGCGGATCGTCCAGCGAGATAGTGTCGGCGTCTTCCGCTACTCCAGCGCGCCGCAAGAACTCCTGCACGTCTCGCTTGTTGTACGCGACCCCGGCGCCCTCGCCGCGTACGGTGACGCGCCGGCCACCAGTAGGCGAGGGCGGGTGCACGATCACGGGCGGTACGTCCATGCCCTCATCGTGTGGGGGCGCCGTTCACGGTGCACGTAGCAGGGGGCCGGACGGGTTCAGGGCGCAGGTGGATGGTGGTGGCTTCCCGGACCTGGCGAGCGAGTGTTTGCAACGCTGCGGTGAACGCGGCTGAGGTCGCTCCTTGGTGGGCGGTCAGGGTCAAGGTACGGCGGGTGGAGCAGCGGACACCGGTGGTGATCTGGCTGCCGGGTTGGTGGCCGGTCAGTCGGAGCAGCCATCCGGCGCTGGCGCGCAGGGTTCCGAAGTCGTCTCGGTAGACCGGGCCGCCAGCCGTTCGAACGAGGTGGGCCTGGGCGCGGGTGAGGGGCGGGTTGAGTGAAGACCGAGCCCGCCTGTCGTGCGTCCGGACCCTCCTCGGGCAGGGCCAGGCCGCGTTGGTGACGGTCGGAGAGGACGCCTGCGGCGGCTTCCGCCAGGGGCGGGCGCGCCCCGAGGCTAGTTCCGAGGGCGTCGGCGAGGTGGGGGTTGGTGACCGGTGCGGCCTGCTCGGTGCGGGTCAGGCGCAGGACGAGCTGGAGGATGGTCCAGCGGCCGGGGGCCGCCTTGAAGAGGCTGGTGCGGTAGCCGAACGCGCACTGGTCAGGATGAAACTCGGTGATCGTGTGCTGCTGCCAGTCGTAGACGGTGAGGCGGGTGAGGACGTCGGATATCTGCTGTCCGTAGGCGCCGGTGTTGTGCACCGGTGCGGCGCCGACGGTGCCGGGGATGCCGCTGAGGTATTCGATGCCGGACAGGCTCTCGCTGACGCAGTGCGCGACGAGTGCCGCCAGTGGCTCCCCCGCCTGCACGGTGACCTCCACCCTGCCGTGTGCGCGCTGGTGGGTGGTGATGCCGCGGGTCGCCATGCGGATCACGGTGCCGCGGTGCCTGGCATCCTCGGCGAGGGTGTTGCTGCCGCCACCCAGGACGAACGGTGGGGGTGCGTCACGGAGGCTGTGCGCGAGGTCGGTCCAGTGGGCGGGGTCGGTGTGGGTGAGCAGCCGGTCGGCGGGGCCGCCCAAGCGCAGGGTGGTGTGGTTGGCCAGCAGCTCACCCATCGTGGTCCTCCCAGGGTCAGATGGCGCAGATGGTCTTCAGGGCGAGGGCCCGCAGGGGTGCGATACGGGTGCGGGCGGTGCCGTGGTAGACCGCGTTGGTGCAGATGACCAGGTAGCGGCCGGTGTCGGGGGCCAGGTAGAGGCTGGTGCCGGTGAAGCCGTGGTGGTAGGCGGTGCGGCCGCCGTCAGCCAGGATCCAGGACAGGCCCCGGTGCAGGCCCGGCTCGATCGATGCGTGCGGGACCAGGCTGGCCCGCAGCCACCCGCCCAGCACGCCGCCGTCCTGGTAGGCGGTGATCAGGGCGTGGGCGTAGGTGGCGAGGTCGCCGGGGGTGGAGAAGACGCCTGCGTGGCCGGCGATGCCGCCCATGATGGCGGCGTTGTCGTCGTGGGCGGCGCCCCAGATACGCGGGGCGCCGGGCAGGCGCTGTTCGGTCGGGGCGACGGTCCGGGCCCGGGTGACGGGGCCGTAGCAGGTGGCCGACATGCCCAGTGTGCTCCACATGCCGTGGGCGAGGCGATCCAGGGGCTCTTGGTGGAGGTGGGCCAAGGCCAGGCCGAGCAGGATGTAGCCACGGTTGATGTACCGGTGCGCTCCGGGTTCGGTCTCCAGCGGTTCGCGCAAGAGGAGTTCGTGCAGCGGGGTGTTGGTGCCGCGGTAGTGGTCCAGGCGGGTGGAGGCGCGCAGGCCGGAGGTGTGGGTGAGCAGCTGCTGGATGGTCGGGGCGCCGCTGGGAGCCTCTCCGGAGATCGGTGGCAGCGCGGTGCGTACCGGCTCGTCCAGGTTCAGGAGCCCGGCGTCGAGGGCGCGGCCGATCAGGGGCCAGGTGGCGACGACCTTGGTCAGGGAGGCGATGTCGTAGACCGTCTCGGCGGTGGGGGGCGCGTCGCCGCATTCGGGGGCGACGGCGCCGGCCGTCAGGATGCGCTGCTGCCCGTCGGTGGTGCCGCAGATGACGACACCGCCGGGGCTGGCGCCGTCGTCGACCACGGCGGTCAGGGTTTCGTGCAGGCGGGTGGTGTCGGCGGCGGGGAACGGCACGGGCATCAGGGCGCCTCTTCCGGGGTGGGGGTGATGTCGGCTCCCAGCGTGGCGAGGTTGGACAGCAGGTGGCCGTAGCCGCGCCGGAGATGGAAGGTTCCCCGGATCGTAGAGGTGCCGTCGGCGGCGAGGGCGGCGATCAGCAGCGCGGTCACCGCACGGATGTCGCACGCCGCTGCCTGCGCCGCCCGCAGGCGCGCGGGCCCGCGCACGCGGATGGCCGGGCCGCGGGAGGTGATGTCGGCGCCGAAGGCGCGCAGCCCCGCGCAGTGGGTGTCGCGGCGGGGATAGACCCGCTCGGTGATCAGCGATGTGCCGCGGGCCTGGGTGAGCAGGGCGGCGAGCTGGGGTGCGGTGTCGGTCGGCACGCCGGGGTGCGGGCCGGTGGCGACTTGCGCGGCGCGGAGGCTGTGGTGGTGCGCGCGGAGGGCGCCGTCCGCGCCGTCGGCGACCTTGAGGCCGACGGCGGCGAAGACGTCGGTGAGCCCCTGGGAGAGGTCTATGGTGCTGATGCCTTCGAGGGTGATGCTGCCGCCGGTGGCCGCGGCCATCATGATCATGGTGGCGGCCTCGATGCGGTCACCGGCCACCGCGAAGGTGCCTCCGGCGATCCAGTCGCTTCCCGTCACGTGCAAGCCGTCGTTCTCGTAGCGGACAATGGCGCCGCGCTCGGCGAGGAAGCGGGCGGTCTCGGTGACTTCGGGGTCGATGGACGGGTGGGTGATGCGGCTGGTGCCCGGTGTGCGGGCGGCGAGCAGCAGGGCGGTCACCGTGGCGCCGAGGCTAGGCCCGTACGGTGTGGCCACGTCGACGGTGAACGGGTGCAACCGCCCGCGCGGTGCGCGGGCGTGGATGCCGGTGGCGTCGGCGGTGACGCGGGCGCCGGCGGCCTGCATGGCGGCCAGGTGCCGGTCGATCAGGCGCGGGCAGAAGGCGTCGCCGCCCGGGTAGGGGAAGACGACCTGTCCGGCGCGGGCCAGGACGGCGGCGGCCAGGACGGCGGTGGTGCGCACGCGGTGGCCCAGGTCGGCGTCGATGACCGGGCAGACCGTCGTGGCCGGGGCCACAGTGAACCGGCCGGTCTCGGCGGTGGTGGCGGCGCCGGTGCGGGAAAGGATCTGCGCGCACACGTGGGTGTCGATGATGTCCGGCGCGGCGGTGAGGCAGACGGGGGTGTCGGTCAGGAGAGCCGCCGCGTACAGGTGCAGGGCGACGTTCTTACTGCCCTGCACCGGGATCCGGCCGGACAGCGGCCAGCCGCCGGTCACGCGCAGGACGGCGGTGTCGTCGATCGTGGAGACAGAGGTCAAGGTCATCGTGTCACCGGACCCGGGAGTCAGCGGGAAGGAAGCCGCCGACGTGGTCGCGCGGGTAGATGACGGTGCGGGGGCCGATGAGCGTGCCCGGAGCCAGGACGGTTCCAGCGGGCAAGGCCACCTCGTCGCCGATGACGGCGCCGAACTTCGTCTGCCCGGTGCCGATGCGCTGCCCGCCGAGGGTAATCGTGATCTCGTCCAGGGCCGGTTCGGCGACCGGTCCGCGGTCGCAGCGCAACCCGGTGGTGGAGCAGAACGATCCGATGTTGACACGCTGTCCGATGACCGAGTCGCCGATGAAGCTGGGGTGCTTCATGAAGACGTGCCCGATCAGCAGACTGCGGGTGACCTCTGCGCCGAAGCCGATGCGGCAGCCGGGGCCGATGAGGCTGTGGTCGCGCACCAGCGCGTCGGCGGCGACGATGGCACCGGCGCCCACCACCACCGGGCCGATGACCTGGGCGCCTGCCTCGATGCGGGCCCCCGGTTGCACGGTGACCTGGCCCTGGACCAGGGCCCCGTCTTCGATGTGCCCGCCTCCGCGGGCCAGGGGGTGAGCGGGGCCGGGATCGGTGAGAAGGGCCGCGACGGCTGCCTTGATGTCGAAGACGGTGCGGCACTGGGCCAGCAGGTCGGCCAGGACCGCCGGCAGGTCGTCGGTGTGGAAGAAGTACGAGGGGGCGAGGCGGGCGTCTGCGGCCGGCGTCGCGGGCGCTGTGGCGAACAAGGGCTGCACCAGTTCCTCCTGGGTTCGCGGGGCGGCCTGCCGGATGCTGGCAGCCGCACGTCCACGACACCGCAGGGGGGAAACTGACGGCAGGGGCACTGTCAGGAGATGCAAACCCGTTTGCATCCGATGCAAACGGGTCTGGCCACACCGGCTGGGTATCTCTACGGCGACAGCGCGACCTCGGCTCTCGAAGCGGACGGGGTGTGTGATGACCGGTACCTCAGATCCTGCCTCTCCAGCTTGCTCACCCGGGGAGTTGGTACGCCGGACTCGCAAGGAGAAGGGATGGACGCTCGCCCACCTCGGGCAGCTCACCGGATACTCCACGGCCCAGGTCTCCCGCTATGAGCGCGGCATATCCCCCCTGACCGATGTGGCCGTGCTCCGGTGCTTCGCCCACGCCCTCGACATCCCCCTGAAGTCCTTCGGCCTCGCCGCTCCCGCGCCAGTGGCCGAGGTGCGACACGGCCAGGTAGTCGGGCCGATCTCGGCGTACCCCCGCCTTCCCGCTCATAGGGTGGGCAGCCCCCGGCAGGAGGATGGTGAATCAGTGCGGCGAAGGAAGTTGCTCGCGAACCTGGCGGTCACGGCCGCCGCAGCCGCCGGCGCCCCGCTCCTGAGCGGCGACGCCGCCCCCACCAACGACGCTCTGCTGGGCCAGCTCCTCGTCAGCCGGCTGCGGGATGCCATGCTCGGCCTGGGCCACCGGCCGCCCGACGTACGACCGGAGGCCCTGAGCACGGACCTGTCTCGTGCCCTTGCCGACTTCCACACCTGCCGGTACGCCAGCCTCGCCGTCCGGCTGCCCCGGCTCCTCCAGGCCGGGCACGCGCTGACCACCAGCAGCGAAGACCCCGAGCATCACCTGCTGCTCGCCAACAGCTACACCTTGGCCACCCGCATGCTCATCAAGCTCGATGAGCAGCAGCTCGGTTGGATGGCGGCCGACCGTGCCCGTCAGCTCGCCGCCGCCAGCGCCGATCCGCTATCGGTGGCCGAGGCCGCCCGCCAGCTCGCAGTCCTGGCACGCAAGGCCCAGTGGCACGATCAGGCCCTGTCCATCGCTTTGACCGCCGCCGACGACCCGGCTCTCCGCACAGCTGGGCGGCAGGGAACCGCCCAGCGCGGCTTGCTCATCCAGTCCGCGGCCTACACTGCCGCGCGCTGCGGCGACCGCGACGGCATGCGCGACCTCACCAGCGAGGCCGCCGCCATCGCCGACGGCCTCGGAGGCGCCACCCTGCTCCGCGACCACGGTGGCGGATTCAGCCCCGTCACCGTGCAACTGCACCTGATTTCCGCAGAAAACTCCGCGGGCGACCCGATGGCTGCTCTGGCAGCGGCTCGCGCCATCTCCCCCAAAGCTCTGCCCAGCGCCGAGCGACGCTCGCGCTACCACACGGACGTCGCCACCGCCCTCGCTCGACGCGGACACCGCGACGAATGCGTGCGCGCCCTCTTGGCCGCTGAGCAGCAAGCCCCAGAAGAGACCCACGCACGCCCCGCTGTGAAGTCGTTGATCTCTGGCCTGCTGGTCTCCGGGCGCACCATACCCGAGCTCCGCGGCCTCGCCGCACGCGCAGGCGTCCTAGCCTGACCGCGAGATCATCTTCCGCGTACCGGACGGCCTTGACCGCTGTGGCACCGCGCGCTTCGGCGGCGTCCTCGGCGATGGCTGTCAGACCGGCAACACCATCAGCCTCGGCCCCGGCATCGCCATCGGCCCCGCTGCCGCATCGCCAGCGATGTCACCCTCGTCAGCCGCACCGTCCCTGCCGACAGCGTGATCGCTGCGCCTCATACGGCATACCCGGGCCAGGCGCAAATCTGCATGAAGTTTCGGTTGTTGCTCGCTCGACGGAGGGGCAGGCCCATTCTCACCACTTTGTATGCCTCTAACGCCGCCGCCCGCCCCGCCTCATAGCTTGTCGGAGCTGCTGGAACCAGTGACGCCGAACAGCTTCCGCGTACAGCGTGACGATAAAACTACTTCCACCTGCCACGGCAGCGACGAGCGTGAGGACCCAATCGGCGTTCATTCTCGCTCCCCGGCTCCGGTAGCGCACATCCAGGTGCTACAGCCAGAGGCCAGCAGGGCGCCGCCGAAGAGCCACAATGACTGCTCGCCGACAACTGCCTTGATTGTCGACTCGGAATCAGCATTAGGCGCAAGAAAGGTGGCGATAGACAGAATTAGGACATTGAGGATAGTTACGAGTAATAGCTTAAAGGACTGCATCTTCCGAAGTTGCAACAACGCCTCTCCTAGCGCCGTAACCGTTAGCCCCATCGACACAATGTAGAGCTGTGCTTTGCTGACCCACTCCATGAAACTCGGCTGGTGAAACCCCACCGTCTGGCGACCGTTCAAATACTGGCCGACTGTGGGCAGCAGGGCGAAGATCACGGACAGGGCAAGCCACAGGCAGAACCGGACCCACACCTCCTTCTTCCTCCAGCCCCGCTGCCCCCTCGCTGCAGCCCCCGACACATGCACAGTCGCGGAGGGAGATGCAGACGTGACTCCTTCCGCATTGGTGTCCTCTCCGCCAGGTGACGACACCGAGCTCGTTGCCATACGTTGCTCCCGCGCTTCGGTTACTGCGTCAGCCCCTTGTGTACCGCATCCCTCCGACACTGGCTTCGAGTTGGGTAAGTCTGGGTGCTTACAGGAGACACTTCCACGCCCGAGCCGGCGGTTCGGTACGAGGCAGAGCACACGCTCTGGTCGCCTAGGCTCGGGGTTGGGCGTGGGGCTGGAGTCCCGTGTCCCCCTATCGCATCCCGGCCTCGCTCGCAGACCTGGCCGTACCCGTCGATCAGCTTGCCGCCTACCACCGCAACCCGCGCACCGGTGATCTCGATGCGATTGCCGAGTCGCTGTCCACGAATGGCCAGTACCGGCCGATCGTCGTCAACAAGGGATCGCTGACCGGACGGCCCAACGAGGTTCTGGCGGGCAACCACACGCTGAAGGCGGCCAAACGGCTCGGCTGGGACGACATCGCGGTCACCTGGCTCGACGTGGACGATGATGCGGCGGCGAAGATCGTCATCGTTGATAACCGCACCAACGACCTGGCTGGGTACGACACGGCACTGCTCGCCGACATCCTCACCGACCTGCCCGACCTTCAGGGCACCGGGTACGACCAGGCGCAGCTGGACCAGCTCCTCGATGGCACCGCCCTGCCGGCGCCGATCGAGCTGCCCAGTGACGGGGCCGGGACGGGGGCCGCGGCCACGGTGGACTACTTGCAGTGGGGCTATCTGCAGTGGTCATCGACACGGGTGCGGATCACGCAGGCCGAGGTCGAGCTGCTGGATGCGCTGTACCGGCAGTTCGTCGACGCGCATGACTCGGACATGGGCTTCGGGTGGCACGTTCTCAACGAGGAGCACCAGGCCCGTGAGGGGGACGTGGCGTGAGCAGCCGTCTCGATGTGCGCTTCGACCCGGCGTATCCGCTGGAGAACCTGCGGCCGGCCGACTACAACCCGCGGCACCTGTCCGAGGAGTCGTTCGTGCGTCTGCAGGGCTCGCTGCGTCGCCATGGCGTGGTGAAGCCGGTGATCTTGAATGCGGACGGGACACTGGTCGCCGGCCACCAGAGGACCAAGGGTCTCAAGGCGATCGGGCAGACGACGACGCCCGCAATGATCCTGCCGCAGAAGGTCAGGCTGCAGGACGAGATCAAGTTCAACCTCCTTCACAACCGCGTCGAGACCGAGTCGTCGGTGGTCTACGCGGAGCCGGGGCCGATTGGACAGTGGTGCTGGATTCCGTGGCAGACCATCGAGGTGGAGGAGTCGAAGAACCTGCCGTTCCAGCAGGCCATCGCGTTCATGACCGCGGCGCACGGGCCATGGGGGTCGGTCGTCATCGATGACCAGGGCCGCATCGTGCTCAACGCCGAGTACGCGGCGGTCGCCAAGACACAACGCTTCGACGTGCTGGCGTGGACGGTGGCCTCCTTCGACGCGGGGCAGCTCGTCGAAGACCTCACCGGCGAGTACGGCGTGTACGACTGGTCCGGCCTGGAGGAGCAGGCGCCGGTGTGGAACCAGCACATCGTGCAGCCCAACCGGCTTCGGGAGCACTCTTCGAAGGCGAAGAAGGACCAGGTGCGCTACAAGTCGGAGGTGTGGGAGCGGCTGGTGCTGCCGTGGCTGACGACCTCGCACCGGGTGGTGGACTTCGGTGCCGGCCACGGTGACTATGCCCGGCATCTGCGTGCGAGCGGTTACCGGGTGCAGGACTATGAGCCGTACCGGACGCTGAAGGGCAAGTACGCGCTGGATATCCGCAGCATCGTCGGGCAGATCCGCGGCCTGGAGCGCGACCTGCGCGCGAACGGCCTGTTCGAGGTCGTGGTGCTGGACTCGGTGATCAATGCGACGACGTCCCTGGAGTACCAGCACTGGGTGCTGCTGGCGGTGAACGCGCTGTGCGCGGCGGACGGGCAGGTGTGTATCGGCACCCGCAACCTGGACCGGGAGCTGGCCTATGAGAACTCCGAGCACTCCATCAGCCGCGACTCGACCCGGCTGAGCTTCCTCGACTCGAACAATGTGGACATGCGCTTCACGCGAGGGAAGTGGCAGCGCATCCGGTACCACACGCCGGAGTCGCTGCGGGGCCTGCTGTCGCGCTACTTCGAACAGGTGGAGTTGAGCGACACAACGCGGGCCACGCTCAAGGCGGTGTGCCGCAAGCCGCGCCCCTTCCCGATCGAGGAGTACAAGGAAGCCCTAGATAATGAATTCAACATGCCCTACCCAAATGAATTCCGACACAACAAACATGAGGCAATTGTGGGAATTCTGCTAGAATTGATCAAGAATAGGAATTCTGTTTTGGAGGGGTAGAGAATGGATTCACCGGCGAGCCCGGAAGGGGTTCGCGTACAGATAGAGACTCGCGACAGCTACCGCATCATGTGGCTGGCCGGCGTGCGTCAACTCGACCTCACGCAGCACTGCTTGAAGACGTTCGCCGAATGTGACCGGTACGACGTCGCCCCCCAGCGACGCGCCCAGACCTTGTGTCTGCCGGCAGAAAACCCGCCTGCCGCGTGGTACCTGTGCGCACTGCCCATACCATGGGACTGGGTGCGCAATGCCCACCTGCCCTTTGAGTACGCACCGGGCGAAACGTGGGAGGGTGACGCCCTCGTACCGGGCCTGCGCGTACGGCTCACCAATGCCCTGCCGATCACCGGATGGGGGGAGCACAGTATCCCGCGGAACGCGCCTCGCCGGTCGTCGTACCGGCACCGCACCTGCCGCAATTACCAGTTCGCCTGGTGGCTACGCACACACCGCGACGTAGCCGATGCGCCGCCCCCTCCACGCGAGGAGACGACCGACGGCCCACAGCAGTTGACCCTCGGCTAATCGTCACGCCGTCTCCGGGCGAGCCCCGGAGACGGCTCCCGCAGTCATTGCATGCGACCGGCAAGGCAGAGGCCGCTCCTCCTCGTTAGCCTCTTTGCATCATGACCACACAGCACGACGACGCTGTCGAGAGCACCTGCCGGGTCTGCGGTTAGGACGACGGCGGGCCCAGGTGGACCTACGGAGTTGCCGACCACGACATTTGCTCAGCCTGTGGCGCTCAGGCCGACTACAACGAATGCCTCCTGAAAGGCGTTCGCGGACTCCGCGGCTACTGGGTGGGTCAGGGGGCGCCGTGGTCCGTGAGAGTAAGCCGGGGTTCAGCACCCTAGGATCACCTGATCGCTGAGGGAACCTTTCTGGGCAGAATCCCGACTACCCGGCGGCAGGCGTGTTTTCGGCACCGAACCTTGGTACGTCAGACGGCGTCAGATCCGCCCTCAGCCGTAGTGCCCGTACAGGATGCCGCCATCTGCCGGCATCGACGGCCGTGTCGCCGCTGACTTCCACGACGAGGACCGGGCTGACGAGTTCGACTGTCAAGGGTTCGCGCGATCCCCAGCCTGTGGAAAACGTTCAGCCTGCCCAGGGGTGGCGGTCAGGGGCGGGCGTCATCTGCGCGCCAAGGTCCTGACTGATGTGTTTGGTGAGCGGTGTGCTGCGTCCGACGAAACGTAAGTGCTGGTGTTCATCCAGTCGGCCGAGCAAGAGTGTCCGTGGCTGGTTCAGGGTTCTAGTGATGGCACCGATGACGACTTCCGAGGCGTGGCGGGTGCGGACCTTACCCCTCTCTGCGCTTCACTCGAATGGGTGGCTAGGGTTATGTGACTCGCCGTGGCGACTCCGGTGGTTGATGGGTTGCGCACTCAAGTGACCTGGTGAACTACCACCCGAAACGCCTGTCACCTGACGGTTGGCGCGATTTGACCTCTGCGAGTGATCTCCAAGGGTGCGGCCAAGAGAAGCCAGGCTCCGGGGTTGGCCGGGTGGTAAAAGGTGTCCCGTTCCCCATGCATCACCAGAGAGCTGGTAGTCGTGACAACCAAGGTGCACATCGAGAATCTCAGCCCCTTCGCGACCAAGGAATCATTGATCGAGGCAGGGAGCCGCTTCGGATTCATTCGGGAAGTAACTATCGAGCGCACCCCCGAGGGAATGTGCAAGGGGGTCGCCTCAATCACATACAGCACTGCTGAGGATGCGGCTCAAGCAGCCGAAGGCCTGAACGGCTGCAGGATTCATAACCGCGAGATGAAGGCCAGCGTCGCCCCAGCGGCTGACTCGTAGTCGGCCCCGTCACGCGCGAGAGTTCCTGGCTTCGTGTAGCCGCCCGGCTCCGCCTGTGCAGGCGCGGCCGGCGGGCACCTATTCGTGACGGTTACCCAACCCGCTCGTAGGCCCACTTCGCTCCCGTTGATCGCGGGTGGCCAACACCGCGATCAACGAGGAAGTTACTCGCCGGACGGGCGTCGGAGTTCACCCGAACCCACTGCCATGATCGCCTGTTCATCGCCATATGGGCCGGCGGCTGGAAGAGCTTCCCACGGTCGGCCTCGGCCGTGGCGCTCAGGCCGCCCGGTCCCACTGGCGGCTGAAGGACAGCGACGGCCTGACGGCCGGTGCTGCGATCGCCGGCAGCAGGTACTTCCACAGGCTGGTTACACGGTGGTGCAGGTCGGTGCGGCGCGTGGAGATATGGGACAGGAGCTGAGTGCCGGAGTAGGAGGCCACCAGCGTCCAGGCCAGTTCCCGCACGTCCACCTCCGGCAGCACTTCGCCCTTGGCCTGCGCGGCTTTCAGTTGCTCGGCGAATTCCTCGATCCAGTAGTTGTACGGGGAAGCGTCCTGGAGGCCGAAGTCTCCCTGCTCGATCGCCAGGCGCACCCCTGCGCGGAGCCTCGGGTTGGTCTGGAGTTCTCCGGAGAGGTAGAGCGTCATGTCGATCAGCCTTTGCAGGCCGTCACCGCCGGGCGGCATCTCCAGTCCGTCGCCCTGGCCGAGCATGACCGCGTAGGCGAGGGCTTCTTTGGACTTGAAGTGGAAGTACAGGGCGCCTGGTGTGACCCCGGCGCGTTTCATGATCTTGCTGACGCTCGCCTCGCTGAACCCGTGCTCGTCGATTAGCTCGGCAGCCGCCTGAAGGATTGCCTCCCGCGTCTTGACCGCCCGTTCCTGCACCGCACTACACCATTCCTCCGACAACCGTATGGATAGTACGAAAAAACCGAGCGTTTTGTCGCATTGGGTCCCTGACGGGCGCAGTTGATCTTCCGGAGGCGGAAGGGAAGATGATCTTTTTCCCTCTCGCACCGTTCCCGTGCCCGCCGGACGACGAGCACGGGAACCGGAGAAACGGTTCTCTCCCGCCTCGCGGCTTCGCCGTGATGCCGCCGCGCTCACGGAGCCTGCGGCCTGGAGGCCGGCGGCTGATGGCTTCGGTCAGGGATCATGGTGAGACGGCGCGGGGCCCAGGGAGCTGTTCATGGGCCGCCCCAATCGCGCCACGCGGGCCGCCATCACCCAGCGCCGTGCCGACGCTATCGACCTGAAGCTGGCCGGGGTGGACTGGCTGACGATCGGCCGCAAGCTGGCCGCGGATCCGGCGATCAACTCCGACCGCATCGCCTACCCGCAGGGGTACGGCATCGACAAGTACAAGCGCGGTCTGGAGCCGCCGAGCGACAAGCGGCTGATCGAGCTGGCGTGCAAGGACGTCACCAAGGCGCTGCGGGAGCGCAGCACGGCGCTGGACGCGTCCACCGACGAGCTGCGCCAGGTGATGGCCGAGCGGCTGGAGCGGCTGTTCTTCCCCGTGTACCGGTCGGCGATCCGCAGCGGTGATCTTCAGGCGGTGGACCGTGCGGTGCGGATCATCGAGCGCAGCAGCCGTCTGCTGGGCCTGGACCGGCCGACCCGCACCGAGGTGTCGGGGCCGGACGGGACCGCGGTGCAGGTCGAGACGGCGGGCCTGGAGGAACTGGAGCGCCTGATCGGCCTGGCCGGCGGCGCGGACGGGGATGCGGAGGGCTGACGAGGCGGCGGTCCTCCGGCTCTACCGGTCGCTGCCCGCAAGCCGCCGCCGCGAGATCGCCGCCGCCTCCACCCCCCAGTTGCGGGCGCAGCTGTTGCGGATCGAGCGGGAGATGGCGCTGGACCGCTCCCCCGGCGCGATGGCCGCGGTGCTCACCGAGGGCCGGGAGATGCAGGCCCCGCACCTGGCGCAGATCGACGCCGCCTTCGAGCGGGTGGCGGCCGGGCAGCCGACGAGGCTGCTGCTGACCATGCCGCCGCGGCACGGCAAGTCGAGGCGGGCCGCCCGGTGGGCGCCGTTGTGGTATCTGCGGCGGCGCCCGGAGCACCGGGTGATGATCGCCTCGTACTCCTCCGACCTCGCTGACGATCACGGCCGGTGGATCAGGGACGCGATCGTCTCCTACGGGCCGCAGATCGGCATCGCGCTGCGGCCGGGTTCCTCGGCGGCGAATCGTTTCGACATCGCCGGTACGGAGGGCGGCTTCGCCGCTGCCGGTGTCGGCGGCGGCCTGACGGGCAAGGGCGCGCACCTGGCAGTCCTGGACGACCCGATCAAGGACGCTGCCGAGGCGGCCTCGCCTACGATGCGCCGCCGCCTGTGGGAGTGGTGGCAGGCGGTTCTGCTGACCCGTATCGAGCCGGGCGGATCCGTCATCCTCATCCAGACCCGCTGGCACGAGGACGACCTGGCGGGGCGGATCCTTGCCGACGAGGCGGACCGCTGGACCGTCATCAACCTGCCCGCCCTCGCCCTGTCCGAGGACGATGCGCTCGGCCGGCCGGTGGGTGCCGCGCTGTGGCCCGCGCGGTACGACGAAACCGCGCTCGCCGAGATCCGCCGCTCCGTGGGCGAGCGGGTGTGGTGGTCGCTGTATATGCAGCAGCCCCGCCCGCAGGAAGGCGGGGTGTGGCAGTGGCCGTGGATCACCGACCACCGCATCAGCGCGGCCCGCTTGCGCGGCATCGACCTGGCGCGCATCGTCGTCGCCGTCGATCCGGCGGGCGGGGAGTCGGCAGTCGGCGACGAGACCGGCATCGTGGCCGTGGCCCGCGACCGGTCCGGGCACCTGTACGTCCTCGACGACCGCTCCGGCAACCGCGGGGCCGACGCATGGGGCCGGGAGGCGTGCCTGCTGGCGATCGAGCTGCGCGCGGACGCCATCACGGTGGAGTCCAACTACGGCGGCGACATGTCCCGGCAGGTCTTGCGGCAGGCGTGGCAGGAACTGGAGCGCGAGCAGCGCACCGAGGGCCTGCCCATGCCGGCGGTGCTGTCGGTGACGGCCAAGCACGGCAAACGGCTCAGGGCCGAACCGATCGCCCAGCTCTACGAGCAAGGCCGCGTCCACCACGTCGGGGCCTGGCCGCAGCTGGAACAGCAGATGGTCACCTGGGTCGCCGGAATGGACAGCCCGGACCGGATGGACGCCGCAGTACACGGGCTCACGCAGCTCGCGGGGACGGCTCCCGGCACCGCGGGCGGTACTTCGTACCGGGACGGGAGGCTGTCCGGTCGCCGTTGATACCGGCATGGCGCGCCGAGCGGCCGGGCTACGGGCTGGCTTCGACGGCGTCGGAGTGGGTGGGAACTCGATGCGCTCCTGAGAGGAAGTAGGCCGCGGCTACCGGGTTCTCGGCGAAGGGCGGCTCCAGCCGGGCAGCTCTGATCAGCAGTCCGATGGGGGATTCCCGCTGGTACAGCAGGACGTCTTCGGCCTCTCGCGAGGGCATAGGCGTTGGCAGGTGGGCTATGCCGTCGCCGGTAAGCCACTTGCTGATCTCGGTGGCCCGGCCGAGGCTCAGGCGATTCCAGTCGCTGTTGTACTGCTCACGCAGCCAGCCCATGGAGACGGCCGCCACCCCGTTGCCGTTGTCCAGTTCGCGCCAGATGGCTTCCCGGTCCCGCATAGTCCCCTCACCCTGATGTAACGGATGACGGGATTGTCGCATCAGCGGGTCCAGGACTGGACGGGACCCGGCTCGTCCTCGGGCCGTCGGGCGGAACCGAAAACGGGTTTCCGGGGGTCGGTTCACCGGGGTTCGGTGAACCGTAGCCCGGTGGCCTGGGGGTTCTAGTAAGTACCTATAGCCAACAACTACAGAAGAACCCCCTACCCCCGTAGCAGTGCGGGGGGTCTACCACCAAGGCGTCGAAACGAGAAGCGTCAGAGTGCGGGTGGGGCAGCCAAGAGCGCCGGGGCCCCTGGAGCTCCGGCGCTGTATCGGCGGCCCCTACCTGACGAAGTGCACCCAGAACCGTTCGTTGGCCGGGGCGAGCAGATTGTCGTCCCACGGCAGGACGACGTTCTTTGTGAAGAACTTGCCCAGCGCCCCACCAGCTTTCTGGTTGTGGTCGCTCTTGATGGCTTTCACAGAGAAGTCCCATTCCCGGTTCGAGGCGCCTTCCAGGGTGGACTGGAAGGGGTACTCGTCGCAGTCTTGGCCCGAACCAGGCTGCTTGGCGGGCGGGATGCCTGTCTTGGCGTAACGGCCGCGCTGCTCACACGCCTGGTCCTTGTGGCTCTCATTCGCGGCACGCCGCGGATCCATGATCTGCAAGCGGTGCAGTGGTGCCCTGGGGCCCACGCCCCACACGCCCGGGATCTCCTTGCGCGGCGGGTTGTCGGTGCCGGGCGGGGCGCTGAGCGGGTACGTCGTGTCTGGCATGGTTACGGCCTGCT
Organism: Streptomyces sp. NPDC018019; assembly: GCF_044327805.1. Classification (NCBI taxonomy): domain Bacteria; kingdom Bacillati; phylum Actinomycetota; class Actinomycetes; order Kitasatosporales; family Streptomycetaceae; genus Streptomyces; species Streptomyces sp. NPDC018019. Next base: position 201,364 of record NZ_JBIRGD010000005.1, read on the forward strand.
CGATGTGCTCCACGGCCTCCTTGGTCTCGGAGTTGGAGAGAGAGTAGGGCATCATCAGCGGCTTCTCGGAGAACGCGCAGCCGTCTTGGGCTTCGGACGACCCGTATTTGTTGTACACGGTGTGGCAGCGCAGCTGGCGGTACTCGCTGACGTGGCGCCGGAGCGGGACGATCGGGAACAACGTTCCCCATGTGGTCCACTCGACCCTCCACTTGTGGTAGACGAGTTGGTCGCGTCCCTTGCTGGTGCCAGGCTTATTGGTGATGTCCTGGTAGAACCACTGACTGCGCCAGGGCCGCTCCCTTTTCCAGTCCTTGATCTCCTGGCCCTGGAAGCCGCTGCCGCTGACGTCGCACACCCGGGGGCCCTGCTGGCATGTGCTGCGGGAGCCGAGCTTGATGTACTCGGCGCGCACCTGATCAATGGGCAACCGGAAGCTGTAGGAGATGGACCCGGCGACGAACTGGGTGTAGGCGCGGTGGAAGCGGATGCCGTTCTTTCCCTTAGATGCCTGGGAGACGGTGCGCTGGGTCGCGTCTACCTTGCCCCGGTAGAATTTCCCGTAGGGGGTGGGGGTGAAGTAGCGGAACCGTACCTTGGAGTCGCGGCAGAACAGGAACCGGTGGAAGATGTTGCCGTGCTTGGTCTTGGCCTGCGACTCGGCAAGGCACTGTTTGCTCAGCGACTGGACGGGCGATTTGCCTAGTCCGCCGCTGGGGGCTCTGGCGCCTTCGTCGTCCTCGTCGCTGTCGGGCCACTCCTCCGCCGCGTCCTCGTCGTAGTCGGAGGGCTGCGCAATGTGCCCAGGGTGCTGGAGGCCGGCTTCCTCATCTTGCCGTGCTCCAGCCTCGGGGCTGATGTCGGAGCCTGGCGCGCTGCGGGGCGCGGGCAGGGTGTTGCCTGCCCGGGTGGCCTTCTTCTTGCCCAGCGCCTCCCAGTCCCGGGGGGCCATGGTGACGTCGATGACCTCCCGTTCGGCGGGGGTTAGGTCTTCGTGTGGCTGGTCTTTTCCGGTTGCCGTGGCTTTCTCCTTTCGGCTTAGCTGTGAGGCGTCGGCGGCAGCCGAGGGCAATGCCGATACGGTCAGGCCGACCGTCAGTACCACTGATGCGGCCACTCCGCAGAACCGTCGTGTGCGTAACACTCGCAGGTCCTCCTAGGGGTCCTCAGGCGCGGAAGCCGAAAACGATAGGGGCGGAGGCAAGGATTCCGCCGGTCCACTTCGAGACACAGTCCGAGCGGGCCTGCCGCGGTGAATGGTCAGACCTCACGCAGCAGTGCCGAGGGGGGGCAGGTTCCGGCTTCGTGCACGCCCGCATGGTGTCGCGGATAGCGAGGATCGACTCGCTGTCGATCTTCTGCAAGGCCATCATCTCTGCCACGATCGAACTCACCGCCGACGGCCGTCGGCACGTTCATCCGACCAACCGGAGTGCAGGTTTCGGGCCGATACCGTCCACCTGGACGCGCTCGGTGGCGTTCATCGGCGCCCGCCAACCCATACTCGGGGGCCTACGCCTACAGGTTCCTGTGGCCCAACCTCCAGGCTTCTTGGAGCCCGCGTCCCTTCGCTTGTACCTCCTGAGGACCAGTCCACCCGCCAAGGGGGCAGACATCGTTTCCTGCGCACTCAGGGGATGACACAGGCCGTTCTGGAAACCTTTTTCATTGTTTTCTCCGCAGCCGGGTGCCTTCCGCCCGGTGACCTACGCTGATCAGGGGCGCGGGGCTGACGCTGGGATGTTGCTGGTGGGTCTGCCCCGTTTCCTCATCGATGCCTGGTCGTGGCTGAACTACAAGCCGGTCATGGCGGCCTCGTACGACGGCCGTCCGCACCGGGCTCTGGCCCCGCAGATCCAGTCGACGTGGCTGCCGGACGAAGCAGTGCGGCGTCTGGCCGCGTACAAGGTCCTGGCCGCCTACGACTCCAACCAGGCCGGGGAACTGGCTGTCGCCGCCGGCAACGAGGAAGCCTCGGAGCGGCGCGAGTTCGGCGACCCGGCGGCGCTGGTGGACACCACGCTCGCCCACCTGCTGGGCAAGACGCAGCAGATCCTGGTGCCCGGTGCCGAGCACGCCAAGGACGAGCAGGCCACCCCGCAAGCGGTGGCCGCCGCGCAGGCACAGGAGCGACTGCGGCAGTGGGCCGAAACCGAACTGCTGGCCCTGCGGATGCAGGCATGCGAACGCAAGGCCGTCCTGCTCGGTGACGGGGTGTACCTGCTGGCGTGGGACCCGGCCAAGGGCCGGGTGCGGCTGAAGACCTACGATCCGGGCCTGTACTTTCCGGTGCTCGAAGACGACGCCGACCCCGGCGACTACCCCTCCCGTGTCCATCTGGCCTGGGAGATTCCCGAGGATCCGCGCCGCGGCACCAAGGCCAAGGTGCGGCGCATCACCTACGAGCTCGGCCCCATCGAACCAGCCCACAGCGACCCCACCGTGGCCGGACAGCGGGCACCGGAAACGGCCAGCGCAGGGGGCCCGGTGCTGGCCGCAGACGAGTTCTACGACGAGGCCACCGGCCTGGTCCACCGTGCCTATCCGTGGGCGCCGGACCGGCCGTCCGCGCAGACCTGCTACCTCACCGACGCCGAGTGGGACCTCGACAGCCTGCGGCACGGCCAGCAGCTCGATGACCTGCCGCTGGGCAAGGCCGTCTTCCGTACCCGCTGCGACGGCGCGGTCCTTGACCGGCTGGACCTGCGGATCGACTTTCTGCCGCTGGTGCACATCACCAACACCGTCGCCGACGGAGAGCACTTCGGCCAGTCTGCCCTGGCCAAGGTGATGCAGGCCCTCGATGAGCTGGCCGAGACCGACACCGACTCCGCCCGCGCCTCAGCAACCACCGGCGCCCCGATCATCGGCCTGGCAGGTTCCCACGCGGAAGTCGACCGGCTCACCGGCCGCCCGAAGCCGCTGGCCGTGGCACCGGGAACCGTCTTCCAGCTCGCCGACGGCGGACGCATGGATGTGCTGGACACCTCCAACCAGCTCGCTGAACTCCGGGCCCGTGTCGAAGAGGTCCGTGACCGGGCCGCTGTGAACGCGCGCATCCCGGCGGTCAGCCTGGGCACCGTGGACCCGTCCGACGTCCCCAGCGGCTATGCCCTCCAGCTGTCCCTGGGTCCGCTGGATTCCCTCGTCGACGCGATGCGGTTGGCTCGGGCCCACAAGTACGCCTTGCTGCTGAAGATGGTCCAGCGCCTCCACCAGGCCGGGCACGCTGACGGCTGGCCGCAGGGCGAGTGCCTGCCCGCGCGGCTCGTGTTCGGTCCGCACACGCCCACCGACCGCACCGCGATCCTGGATGAGGTCGTCAAGGGAGTGGGCGCCGGCGTGATGTCGCTGGAAACCGGCATCCGCATGCTCCAAGACGCCGGATACCCCATCGAAGACGCCCGAGAAGAGAGCGAGCGGATCGTCACGCGACGGCAGAAACCGGGGGAGGCTACCCCTGCTGAACCAGCAGGCGGGCCCAGGGACGCGGCTGCCTGATGTGCTTTACCGGCCGATGATGTCGTGGTCGGCACTCTCGGCCTGCCCGGGGTGATCACGGTCACGCCCGGGCAACGCCCCGGGACGAGATCCCCCCCCGAGGCGCTGCTCTGGCGGTTGCGGCTCCCCCACCTCAGATCGATCAGGGATGGGCGGACTCCGCCTACGCTCTGACCGGCGAGCACGATCACCAGGCAGCCGATGGAGATCATTTGTTGCCGGTCGCCGCTGGTAGCAGTAACGCGCGGGTTGCAGTGGGTATACCACGTCCGGTGTAGGGCGGATACAGCGTCCGGTGCACACTGCGGTTCCGTACCGCAGAAGTTCAGCCGGGAGTTCAACCTGCCATCGGATGCCGGGGCGGAGGGCGGCTCGTAGCTTCGTCTGGTGAAAAGCGGCACCAGGCGGCTGGCGCCTTCGGCCGCTCGCTGCATCAAAAAACGGGAGGACTCATGAAGGCTTACGGCAAGTTGGCGCTTGCTGCTGGCACCGTGGCGATGGGGGTTACGGGTGTCCTGAGCGCCGCACCCGCGACCGCCGCGGCACCCGCCAAGGCTTCCACTACGGCCACGGCCGCCTGTAGCAACCCGCTGCACGTCTACGAAAGCATCAACTACCGCGGAGCCTGGCAAAAGCTGTGCAGGACGGACCGGGACCTGGGCGACAACAAGTGGCACAACAGCAGGAAGTCGCTGGATAACAGCATCAGCTCGATCAAGAACGTGGACCGGTGCACCTGGAACGTTTACGCGTGGGGTGGCTACATCGGCAACTACAAGACTTTCCGTCCCGGGAAGAAGGACCCTGACCTGCGCAACAACAATGTCGGCAACGACACAATAACCTCGGCGAAGAAGTCCTGCTGAAGGTGTGCCTGACGGAGGTGTTCCGGTTCCCATGCTTCGGGAATCGGAACACCTCGCGAAGGAAGGACTGTCTCAGTTGCGAGCACGCCTGGGAACAACTGCTGTCGCTATGTTCGCCGTGGCCTTGGGGGCCACCAGCTGCGCCGACCAAGACTCACCGAATTCAGCCACTACCACGGACAAGTCCCGCCCGCCGTCCGCGAGCGCGGAAGTACGTGAGTTAGTTCTGCCGCTGGATGCCTACACTATTACTCAGCCCGACGTCACCCTCATTCAAAAAGCTGAAGATGAACTGACCCGCCGCTGCATGGCCCAGCAGGGGCTGACATGGACGAAGATCAAGCGCGGCAGGGACGACGATACGTTGCCCAATCGCCGACGATACGGGGTGGCCGAGATGGAGGTGGCAACCCGTTTCGGCTATCACCCGCCACCCGACCCGGAGTCGGAACACCGCACCGCGCAAAGCGACGCACGTGAAGCGGCTCTCACTCGAAAAGAGCGTCTCGCAGCGTACGGCCGCGACGGGGAGAGCGGCTGTCGCGAAAGGGCGACGCAGGAATTATTGGCCGGCATCCACAAGGTAGACTGGGAACTGCGGGACAGGGTTTCCGCCGACTCTCATCGACGTTCACAAAACGATCCATCGGTGATCCAGGCCACACGGTCGTGGAGTGCCTGCATGCGCGAGCACGGGTTCCGCTACGCTAATCCACTGACGCCCGGCAACGACGCACGCTGGGACACAAAAAGCCCAACACCCGCGGAAACCCGCACTGCTCAGGCCGATGTCCAATGCAAGCAGCGCACCGGCTTGGTCCGGACATGGTGGAGGGCCGAGACCGCTCTCCAACGCCAAGCCATTGCCGCCCGCGCTGCGACTTTCCGCCTGCTGAAGCAGGCCAAAGCCGCCTACCTTGCCAGCGCGCAAAGGGTTCTGGCTGCTCCGCAAAGTCAATAAGGTTACTCAAACGACCCTGCCCCTAGCCGAAGTCGTTAAGCGCGGCGAGAGCCACGTGCAGGATAGGTCACCGTAGTTCTGGACCTTCGATGACGCTTTATCGGTCGACGTTCAAAAGGTCACAGTGCGGATCGACCGGTCGCGGTAATGCTCTCGGAGGCCGTAAGCGAATAATCCCACTCGTCGCCCGGAGAAAGGAACGCCCAGCCCTCTGCGGCGGCTCCCACAACCGCGACCGTTCCCACTGCGGCAGTCAGCCGACGCCTGTTCCGCTCGGGCAGTTATGCACTCACACATCCCCTGCACTCAGCCCCGATGGTATGCCCCGCTTGTCCGTGTTGCTCACACCGGCCGGCCGCATCGGCGTGGTCTTGGCTTCCGTAGACTCGTTCTCGGCGCGGGGCCGTCGTGGGAGTAGCACTCTTTGATGACCCGCAGTCTGCCCGCTTCGTGCACCGTGCTCGGCTACCGCAAGGACGGCCGACCCATCTACCCGGTCCTGGGCGCCTCCTCCGACGACGCGTCGAACGACGAAGCCACCGTCAGCATCAGCCAGAAACAGCTCAACACCCTTCTGGCACGGGAGAAGGACCAGGGCGGACGGGCCGCCATACGGGCCCTGGCCGACAAGCTCGGCTTCGCCAACGCCACCGAACTCGCGGACTACGTGACCGGCCAGCGACAGGCCGATCAGGAGCAGCTTTCCGAAACACAGCGCCGCGAACAGGAACTTGCCGCGCGGGAGAAGGCAGCGATCGCCCGCGAGGCCGCGGCGCTGGCCCGCGAGCGCGACGCGGCCCGCCGGGCAGTCCTGGCCGGTGTCGGCGCGACCGGCCAGGACCTGGAGGACGCGGCCGTACTGCTACGCGTGGACGACGACGCGGACGACGCCACCCTCCAGCAGGCCGTACAGGACCTGAAGGCGCGCCGGCCGGAGCTGTTCACCGTGCCGCCCACCGGCACCGCGCTGCCGCCGGCCGCGCCCGGCGGAGCCCCAGCGTCGGTGCCGCCACCGCGCCCCGGCACCGCGGCCAGCAAGCCCGGAGCCGCCGGGGCCGAGATGGCGCGGCGCCGCGGCCTGCTGCCGCCGGTCTAACTCCTTGAACTGCGGGGACCACGCCCCGCCCTTGCCCCCGTGGACGACGCCACCGGCCGGTGAGTGTGTGACCGCTTCCAGCACCACCAGGAGCAGCGGCGTTGATTCAGCCGTACACCACCTCCGTGACGGTGACCGGTGACCGGGACTGGCTCGCTTCCCGGCACGGCACCGACGCCACCGAGACCATCACCCTCGACCTGTCCCACCTGACCCGCGGCACCCACTACGCGGAACCGTCCGCCGTCCAGCCGCACGGCTTCGTGCGCTCCGGTGTCCCGGTGGGCCAGATCACCGCCTCCGGCCTGTACGGCGCCTACGACCCGACGGCCGACGACGGCCGCGCGGTCCTCGCCGGCCTGGTCTACGCCGAGGCGCCGTTCACCCCCGGCACCAGCAAGGTCCCGGCCGCCCTGCTGTGGCACGGCACCGTCCACACCGACAGGATCCCCGGCGGCCTTGACCCCGCCAAGATCGTCCCGTCGCCGCACGGCGCGCAGATCCGCTTCCTCGGGGCGGTGGACGCATGAGCATCGCCGATCTGCTGAAGAACGTCAGCGTCGCCGACCTGACCGTCTACGCCCGCGCCATCCCCACCCCGGACGACTTCCTGCTCACCAGCAGCGTCTTCCCGGAAACGCAGGTGCACGATGTGAAATGGCGGGTGCGCCAGTCCAAGCGGCGCATCAACGCCGCGATGTACCGGGCGTACGACGCGAGCGTGCCGTTCGCCAAGCGCCAGGCCCAGACCACGCAGACCGAAGGCACCCTCCCGGCCCTGGGACAGAAGCTCCTGGTCGGCGAGATGGAACAGCTCCTGCTGGATGCCTCGCGCGGCGCGGACGAAGACCGGCTCGTGGACCTGCTCTACGACGACGTGGAGCGGCATGTCGAGGCGATCCGCTCGCGTCTGGAGCTGGCCGCTGCCGATGTTCTGCTCGATGGCCGTTTCACCCTCACCGGCGAGAACGGGCTGACGGTGGAGGCCGACTACGGGGTGCCGCAGGCCAACATGCCCACCGCCCCCAAGCCGTGGTCGTCACCGGACGCGGACCCGATCGCTGATGAGCTGCGGTGGATCGACTACCTCGACTCGATCGGCGCCCCGGCTCCGGAGATGGTGCTCACCTCCCGCAAGGCGTATGCGCACCTGGCGTCCAACGGCGCCTACCGGGCTGCCTACTACGGCACCCCGGCCGGCGGGCAGACGCCGACCGCGACACTGAACCCCCAGCAGGTCAACAGCGTGCGTGGCACCTACGGCCTGCCGCCGGTGACCTTCTACAAGGCCCAGGTGTGGCAGGACGACGTCTCCAAGCGGGTGCTGCCGGAAGACCGGTGGATCATGCTGCCGCCGGAACGCGCGAAGTGGGGCCAGACCCAGTACGGCACCACCACCGAATCCCTGGCCCTCTCGCGCGGAACCAACCCGCAGATCGAGCGGGAGGACGCGCCAGGCATCGTCATCACCCGCGATGTGCAGGACGACCCGGTGCAGATCTGGACCAAGGGCGCCGCCATGGCGATGCCGGTCCTGTACTCGCCGGACTGCCACATCACCGCGACCGTCCTGTGAGCGCCCCCGCCCCGAACGTACTGGCCGCCACGGTCCATGTGCTCGATCCCGTCAGCCGCGAACCGCTGGTGCTGACCGCCGGCGCCGAGGTCACCGATCCGGCGATCGCCGAGCAGATAACCAACGCGGCGTGCTGGTCCAGCCCACCGACGGCCGAGCCCACACCGGGCCGTAAGGCCAAGGCCGTCCAGGACTGACCGACTCGGCGGGGAGCAGCCACCGTTGCTCCCCGCCCCTATTTCTCTCAGGAACGCCTCTCGTGCCCGCTGCTGTCCTGCGCTGGCTTCTCGCCCAGCTCGGCCCCGACACCGACACCACCGATCTCACCGCCCGCTACGAGCGCCTGCACTCCGCTCGCGGCGTCGTCCTCGAAGTGCTGCACGAACGCCGCGCCGCGCTGCTGGCCGAACCGCTGAAGGTCACCGTCAACGGAGTCGCCACCATCGACACCTCCGCCAACGTCACCGCCCTCGAACGCACCATCGCCCAGCTCGCCGACGAGTCCGCCCCCGACGATCCCACGGTCACCGACCGGGACCTGCTGAGCACCATCCAGCTGTGCCCGCGCAGCCGCCGGTGACCGGCCGCGCTCCCGGCGGCCGACCCGCGTGCAGGCGACCGCTGCAGACCTGGGCCGCCCGGGCGCGCCGAGCACTGCACAACTGGATCACTCGACGAGCCAGAAGCAGGCCAGCCCGAGGCTACATTTGGTGCCAGTTCGCTTCCGGGACGCTGCCGAGTTCGTACGTACGTGGCACCGCCACCATCAGCCGCCCCAAGGCCACGTTTTCTCCGTGGGCGCCGCTTACGGGCTGATCATTCACGATGGCGGCACCGCTCACGTCGGCCTTCCTCGACCGTCAGCGAGCCCTTGTAGTGCTCGGCACACGCACCGACGACCTGGCCGGAGCCGAGGTGCTTAATGTTCGGCGAGCCCAGCAGCATGGCGAGTTGCTGGGCCGGGTCCTGCTTCGTGTCGTCGAGGCCGGGGGTGACGGCCATGGTCATCTCGCTGTCCCCAGCCTCCTTGGCGGCGGCCTTCAGGTCGAACTTGCCCCACTTCTTGCCGCCGAAGTCGCCCATGTCCATGCAGTCGACGCCGTCGACCAAGATCACGCGTTTGGCTTCACCGTTCTCCCGCTTCATCTTGGAGGCGTCACTCAAGGCCATGTCCAGCGCAGCGGGGTTCCAGGCCATCGTGCCGGACCACCCCCGCAGGCACGGGGAGCCGGCGGGATCGCGGGGGCCGACGGCGGGGTACCACCCCGCGTGCGCGGGGACCACGCTCCCGCCGTCCTCGGTGGGAGCGATGCCCGAGGGGATCAGCCCGCGCGCGGGGACGACTTGATCGTCCGGGCCGCGGTGTAGATCGCGTTGGGATCAGCCCCGCGCGCGGGGACCACGTCACCTCGGCGCACCCGTACTCCTTGACCCCGGGGTCACCCCCGCATGCGCGGGGACCACCTGAGCGTGGACCCGATCGTTGCCTACGAGCCGGGGTCACCCCCGCATGCGCGGGGACCACGGCGACCCCTCAGAGTCCGTGGGATCGCTGGAGGGGTCACCCCCGCATGCGCGGGGACCACCGCGCCGATGTCCGGCAGCCGCCGGCCGATGCGGGGTCACCCCCGCATGCGCGGGGACCACAGGGCGCGACCAGCGGTTTCATCTGGCGGGGTGCGGGATTTTGCTGACTTCCGAGGATTCCGGAATTTCCACCTGAAGGGTTCGTTGATGACGGGATGCAGTGGTCTGATCACGCTACTACGGGCATGTGACGCCAGGTACGCGTTGTTGCTGAGGCAGCCCGCGGCCGAGGGGCCGGCCGGCAAGGTCGGTGACCGTGACCGGTCCGTTATGCTGGCTGCCGGACGTCGCGTCAGCTGCTCGGCCCAGGCCCCGGCGGCGCGTCCGGGGCGGATGATGCCGACGGCATAACGCTGCTGGCCGCGGGCGGCCTTCTTTACCGAATGGCCCACCGGCCGCACCAACATCTCCACCCCCTGCACACCGGCACCAACACCGGCCTCCTCTGAACCCGCCCGCGCGAAAAGCATTCCCGCTGATGACCGGGCTACATCGAGAAAAGCCCCGCAAGGACAACAAGCCCGCCCTGGACGGCATCGACCTGCGCTTCCCCGCCGGGGAGACAGTGGCCCTGGTGAGGGAGAACGGCTCCGGCAAGACCACCGCCGCCAAGCTCCTCACCGGCCTCTACGTACCCGACGAAGGCCAGGTGCTGGTCGGGGACGTACCCACGAGCGAGATCGACCGGCGCGCCTGGTTCTCCCGCATCGCCAACGTCTCCCAGGACTTCTACCACTGGCCGCTGACCGCACGCATGAACGTCGCGATCGGCCGCACCGATGCCGAGGTAACCGAGGAACGGCTCACCGCGGCCATCCAGCACGCGGACGCCGAAGACCTAATCGAGGACCTGCCGCGCGGCTGGGACACGCTCCTGGCCCGCGGCTACCAGGACGGCCACAGCTTGTCGGGCGGGCAGTGGCAGAAACTCGGCATCGCCCGCGCTCACTTCCGCGACGGCCAGGTGCTCGTCGTGGACGAGCCGACCGCCGCCCTCGACGCCAAGGCCGAGCAGCAGGCGTTCGCCAACATCCGGGCTCTGGCGGCCGGCGGGCAAACCGTCGTCCTCATCACCCACCGTCTGCACTCCGTACGTTCCGCCGACTTGATCTACCTCATGGAAAACGGTCGGGTCGCCGAATCCGGCACCTTCGCCGACCTGATGGCCCCGGACACAGCCCCGGGCGGAAAGTTCCGGAGCATGTACGAGGTCCAGCGGGGCCAGTTCACCTCAGCCGATGAGAAGCAGACCGTGCCGCTCCAGAAAGAGCCAACGGTCACATGAGGTAACGGCCAATGCCGTCAAGCTCGCACACCTGACGCAGAAGCGTGTCGCTGTAATCGCGCAACGCCCGCCTCCGCGTACTGGATCTCCGGGTTCGAGCGCGTTTGGTCTCCTCGGCTCGCTGTGTCCGCTCTGCTGCGTCGAGCCGTGCCCCGGGGCAGGCGGGCCGGATTATCGCCGCCGCCGTTTCCCCGACGGCAGCGACCGCTCACCACAGTCTGCCGGCCGGCTGCGATCAACATTCCCTGACCTCTATGGCGAACCGATCAAGGTTATGGCCGAGTAACCCTTTCCTGTGGCCATAAACTCCGTGCCCTACGCCAGTTGCCGAACGGCACCCGATGCGCCCCGTGCGTAGGAAACCTCATGCAGGCGATCAGGGATTCTGCTGGGACACGGGGTAGGCCAGTGACACGGTGAGCGCATTGGGCCGTGGAGCCGAGACGCTCCCGGGTTCGAAGCTCCCGCCCTGCGCACGGAAAGGTCTCGTTCCTCTTGCCCCGACCTGCCCAGTACCACCTGCTGACTCTGCCGGACGGATCGTGGGAGACGGTCAGCTACCTGGCTTCCGTCATCCGGTGCCGCGCCACCACCCCGACCGTAATCGTCGACGTTTCGGCAGTGGAGCGGCTGACCATCGACGCCCTGGCCGTACTGGTCCGCAAGGCCATGCGTCTGCGCTCGGCCGGAGGCGAACTGCTGCTCACCGGCCCCGGACCGGCGATACGCAAGGTCATCGAACGCACGGGGACCGGGCCGCTGCTGCCCGTCTTCCCCGGCTGCCCGGCCGCGGTCCGCGCGCTGGCCGACGACGGCCGCGCCTGGCAGCGGGTGGAGCTGACAGCCGGGCGCAGTGACCTCTTCGCCGAGTCGCCACCACCGCCACCGTGACGCCACCGAACGTGACCATCGGGTGAAGGAGTCGCAACGGTAGGTGACCGGCTGCGGTGGCAGTTCGTTGCTCCGTCCAGAAGCCATTCGGGCCACGACATGAGGGGAAAGCTGGTGAATCATGGCGCATCGCCGGGGAAACGGGGGCCAGAGGCGCCGCCGTGTACCTGTCCGGTGCGGCTGGCCGCTGCACCCGAGCGGGAGTGCCCGACTGGCGGCTCCCGGGTCAGGAGCCGCCAGATGCGGCTGGTCACGCAGTGCCGAAGGGGCCCACGTCAGGCGCGTGAACTGCGGCTGCGGCGCACCAGCGCCACACCGCCGAGCAGCAGCGCGCCGCTCATGGCAGTCGCGGCGCCGAGGTGGCCGCTACCGGTGTGTGCCAGGGCCGGGTCCTGAACGGCCTGCCCTACTTCCCGGCCCTTGCCGGCGGCCGGGGATGCGGCCGACGGGATACGGGAGTCCACCGCTCCGGCGACATCGGTCGGCGGCCGGTGTCCCGGCCCCGGAGCCCCGGGGACCTCATAGCCCGGCGGCTGGTGACCAGGCGGCTGATTGGCGGGTGGCTGATGCCCCGGCGGCTTCTGGCCGGGCGGCTTCTGGCCGGGCGGCTGATGCCCCGGCGGCTTGTGACCGGGAGGCTTGTGACCTGGCGGCTGGTGACCCGGGGGCTTCTGACCCGGAGGCTGATGGCCCCCAGGAGGCTTGTGCCCGGGGGGCTTCTGGCCTGGTGGCTTGTGACCAGGGGGCTTGTGGTTCCCCGGCGGCTTGTGACCGGGAGGCTTCTCACCTGGCGGCTTGTGGCCGGGTGGGTGATGGTGGCCGCCAGGGTTGGCGCAGTGGTTGCCGAAGACGGGATTGAGCAGGCCGACGACGTTGACGGTGTTGCCGCACAGGTTTACCGGCAGGTGGACGGGGGCCTGGAGCAGGTTGCCCGCGAGCACGCCGGGGGAAGCCGCGGTGCGTCCCGCGGCGCCGGAGTCGGCGTGCGCGCCCGCCGTCGCGCCAGCCAGTATCCCGGTCGCCGTCGCGGCGACCAGCACGCTCTGTTTCACGAGATGTTGCACGTGAGGTCCTTCATCTTTTCGAAGATGACGAACCGGGCACCTGGCGTTGACCAGGCGCCCGTATCCCATACGGGATATCGCCCAGCTCCCCGCGCCGGGAATCACCGCCCATGCGGCGAACTCCCGTCGTGCCCGCCCTGGTTGATCAGCCATGACAGAAGCGGGCCGGGGTACTGGGCGCGTCGTATCGGACCAAACGATCGTCACGTTACAAGGAAACGCACCGTGTTGCGGGCACCCTGCTGCCGGAACGGTTCTTCGCCCGCCCGCAGCTTTCCCGAGGGCCGCTTTCGGCATGCACATCCGTTCCAGCGGCCGGCCCCTTCCCCGCATGCCCGTGCACAACGCCACCCTCACAAGCGCCTGTCCCAGCGAATGCGCAGTTCAGTGCCGTGTCCCGAGCGGCGTACCAGGGGCGCGCGGCCGTCGGATGGGCGCGGGGGCGTGCGCGGCGGACGCGAAAGGGTTGTGCAAATGTCCGTGTTCTGTAATAGGCCGTCGCATGTTCAACCACGGCCTGCCGGACGGGCGCACAGTGAGTCCGCCCGGCAGCCGTCCGGGCATCTGATCCCACCGGCCCCGCTGTGTGCGGGGCTGCCCGCAGGAGGTTGTTCATGATCCGTTCTGCCCGTCTCGCGGCGATCGTCCTGGGCTCGGCCGCCCTCGTCGGCACCGCCGCCCTGCCGGCCACCGCCACCGACGCTCACACCCTCCCGGCCACGCACCGCTCCCCCATCGTCATCGGCGCGGTGCAGGCCGACAGCCCCGGCCGCGACGACGGCTCCAACCGGTCCCTGAACGCCGAATGGGTCACCGTGAAAAACACCGGGCTGCGCCCGGTCAACCTCAAGGGCTGGACCCTGACCAGCCGCAGCACCCACAAGAAGTACCACTTCAAGAACCTGCGACTGGCCGGCCACCAGAGCGTGCGCGTCCACACCGGCCACGGCCGCGACACGATCCACGACGTCTACCAAGACCGCCGCGACTACGTGTGGCACAACCAGCGCGACACCGCCACCCTGCGCAACGACCACCGCCGCATCATCGACACCAAGCACTGGGGCCGCCGCTGAGGCGCATCCGGGGCTCCCACCGAGCCCCGGGCATTCAAGTGCGCCGCAACCACGGGGAGGGTTGCGGCGCCCCCGCCACATGTACGAGATCCAGCGCCCGCAGTTTTTCGCAGCCGATGAGCACACCGTGCCGCTACAGAAGGGCCCAACGGTCACACGAGGTAACGGCCAATGCCGTCAAGCTCGCACACCTGACGCAGAAGCGTGTCTCTGTAGTCGCACAACGCCCGCCTCCGCGTACTGGATCTTCGGGTTCGAACGCGTTCGACCTCCTCAGCTCGTGGTGGCAGACGTCCGCGCGGGAAACGCGGCTGCTCAGGGACGTTTCCTGAATTTCCTGAATCCAGAAACAGGAAACCCCTGGTCAAGCGGCCTTTCGGCGCCCATTTTGAGGTGCCATGAAGACCACCCGCATCATCCCGGGCTTCACTGTCGATGAGGCGATGCATGAGGCCGCCGCGGCGGCGCTGGCCGCCCATGCCCCGCAGTTGGGGCTGGGACTGAGCTGGGAGCGGTTCACCGCGCCGGCTAGCTGGTGGCTGGTGCCCGACGAGGCCGGTGACGCCTGTAAGGCCGAGCTGGTGCTCCGCGAAGACGCTGAGGCCACCGCGAAGATCAACTTATGGCTGCTGCCGGACCGGAGAGCCCAGGACGGCCGCCCCACTCCACACTCCCACCCCTGGTCCTTCCGCTCGTGGATTTTGATGGGCGGATACGACGAGGACCGGTACGAGCTGACCGACGGGCAAGTGCGGGCAGACCTCGCCGTCGCCCACCGGCGTGGCACCGTCAACGACGTCGGCGGCGCGCTGTACCACGAGGTGACCGACATCCACGAGCCGGGCCGGACCTTGACCCTGATGGTCTGCGGGCCTGGCGTCCGTGGCCGATGGGGCTACCTGGACACCGACACGGGCCGTCATATCCCGTCGGTCCCCGACACAGGCTTCGCCGACCGCCTGCGTGCCCTCAATCCCCACCGCGGCGCTACTGGGTGACAGGAGGCGGCTCCGCCGCTCCGTGAGCGGAGGTGCGACGAGCCGTTTTTCGGAAGCAGTGGAGCCCCGCCCGGATTTCGGGCGGGGCTGGGTCCGAGAGCAGCCAGCAGCTCGGATGGATGGATACCCCGCACGCTACGTCAGCCAAGTCGACGCCACGTTTTCCCGCCGCTTACCACCTTCTTCTACTCCGGCTGTGTGTCGGTTGCCGTGCTGATGTGCTGGTCGACTGGGGGGGGCGAAACCGTGGTCGATGACGTTGCGGGCGACGGTGGTCAGCAGCATCTGGTGGGTGCGGGCGTGGCGGCGTATGGCGTTGAAGGCGTGGTTGAGGGTGATGTTGCGGCGGGCGGCGAGGATGCCCTTGGCCTGTTCGATGACGATGCGGCTGTGCAGCGCGGTGTGCAGTTGTTCATTGACGGTTTCGTGGTGGTGCAGGGTGTGGGCGTGCAGGAGGCCGATGGTGGCGGCGTCGGCGAACGCCTGGGCCAGGGCGAGGTCGGCGGCGGGCAGCGGACGGGCGGCGGTGCGCAGGAGCAGCAGCGCGCCGAGGATGTCGTCGCGCAGCCGCATCGGCACGGCGCAGGTGTAGCGGTAGCCGGCGTCGCGGACGAGGGTGGTGAAGTCGGGCCAGCGGGTGCGGGCGTCGGTCTGGCGGGCGGGGGCCTGGGCGGTGCCGGTGCGGTAGGCGTCCAGGGCCGGTCCCTGGGCCAGGGCGGCGTCCAGGACCTGCTGGAAGGCGGGGCTGGGGTCGCACGGGGCGGGGCTGTGCAGACGCTCGCCGGGGTAGGCGAGCAGGACCGCGGCGTCGGTGATGGCCAGGACCTGGCGGCAGCGCACGGTCAGCTGGTGCAGGAAGTCGATGACGTCGAAGTCCTTGATGAAGGTGTCGGCCAGTTCCACGAAGGTCTGGGTGATCTGGGCTTCCCTGCTCATGGCGTATTCCTTTCTGATGTGCAGGGGGCCGTGCGGGGCGTTCCTGCGGGCGGCTACTGCGGCAGGTCCTTGACGATGTCGTGGGCCGTCTCCGACAGGGAACGGCCGGCGGCGTATGCCTGGGCGCGCAGCCGGGCCAGGGCCTCGGCCAGCGGGACGCCGAGCTGAACGCTCAGCACGCCGGTGGCCTGGTGGACCTCGGCCCGGTGCATGTCCACCTCGCCGGTGGTTCCCGGACCGTCGGCGGCAGCGGAGGCGGCGGCGGTGGGCCAGTGGGCCAGGATGTGTTCGGCCAGCGCATCGGCGATCAGCCATCCGTCGGCGGCCTGCTGTCCGGTCAGCGGGCCCGGCGTGCGCCGGTAGCCGGTCAGTGTCCCGGCCGTCACCGCGCCCAGGTGCACCGGCCACACGAACAGGGCCGCGATCCCGAGGGGTTCGGCTTCGGCCGCGAACTGCGGCCAGTGCTTCTCGGGCAGGTGCCGCACGTCCGGCACCTGGCGCAGATGGGATTTAGGCGGCACGCTGGGGCCGCGGCCGAGGACGAACTGCAGGTCTTCCAGCCGGGCACTGGTGCGGTCGCTGAACCAGACCAGCTCCTCCTCCAGCGTGACCGCCGCACCGTCCAGGCCCAGGGCGAGCGCGCACCGCCTGGCCCACTGCTGCCCTTGGCCCGCCGCGGCCGACGGCCCCAGTGAGGCCAGCAGCTCATTGGTGGCTTTCAGTGTCCCCATCACCCGCCTCCCCGCCCGCACGGGCGGACCGGCACACGCCGGACAGCGGCAGTGCCGCTATCGGCAGCGTAGACCCCTACCGCGCCTGCGAGGAGCCGTATCGGCGGGCCGCCCCGGGATCCGGCACGCTACCGAGCCAGACAGTCTCTCTACCCGGTCAACTGCCCGCTCCCCGGGCGTGATCAGACACAGATGCAGCGGGCGGGCGCGCGACGGGGGTGATGCGGCTGTGGATGCGGTACCGCTCGGGCGCCGGCACGGGGGCGGGGAAGAGGCGGACGGTGACCGGGCCCGCGAAAGTGTAGGCGTGGGCGGCCGCGTGGCTCCGGACGGCGACTGCCAGCTCCAGTTCCAGTGGCGCCAAGGCGCCCTGCAGTTGGCGGTGGCTGGCATCAGGTACATGGAGGACGAAGGTGTTGGGGACCACTACCCGGCCGCGTCCCACGATCACGGCGTGCTCGTCGCAGACCCGCCGCAGTATGGTCACGACCTCCAGCGGGTCGCGCCGTGCCGCGCGCCAGCGCCGGAGCCAGCCGAAGGCCCGGTCGTCCATCCACGCTTCGAGACCGCTCAGGATGCCCATCCCTGGCGGCTGCCCACAGGCCCGGGAGCCATGTTGCCCCGTTCGGGTGACTGCTCATTCCGGCAGGCCACAGCCACGTGGGCGACCGGCAGGCGCTCGTGCTCAGCGGGAGAGGCGGACGCGGATCGTTTTGCCGTTCCCGGGCCCGGAGGTGATGGTGATGTGGCGGGAGAGTTGGCGGATCATGGGCCAGCCGAAGCCGCCGCTGCCGCCGTCCAGATCAGGGATGCGCTCGCGCGGGTGGACGAGGCTCGGGTCGCTGACCGAGGCGGTCACGCTGTCCGGGGTGGCGGTCAGTTCGAGGCGGTAGTGGCCGCCGCCGTGGCGCAGGGCGTTGGTGACCAGTTCGCAGACCACCAGGACCAGGGTGTCGGCCAGGGCGGGATCGCGTACGGGGGCCAGACGCCCGACGAAGGTGTGGGCGGCCCGGCGGGCGTCGCGGATGCCGGCCGGGGTGGCGCCCTCCACCACGGTCGTCTGCGCGGCCGGTCGGCGCAGGGCCTCGGTGTCGTACATACGCGTGCCCCATTCGTGGTCGGACGCACTGCTGCCAACTGCATGTGCCCGCCTTCCGGGCCGTCAGTCCCAGTCACCGCCTCATGACGCTTTTCCGGCACCGGTGGACGCCAAAACCTTGCGCCCAGCGGGCACCAAAACCTCCTCTCGTCACGGTAGACATCTGCATGCGGGAAGCTTATGGTGGTGCCCGTAGCCAAGAGTCGATCACGGCGCGGCAGAGGTGAACTGCCGCGCATGCGGTGCCAGAAGGCAGGGCACGGCAGTGGAGTGGCGGGGCCGTCAGGTACGCACGTGGGTCCCGCCACTGACTGCCGGGCCAATGGCCCCCGGGGCCACGAGGATCACCGCACACGGCAGTACCGAAAGGTTGACCAGAAGAGCAAGGAGGCAGACGCCATCAGGATCGCCCGGGCGAGGAAGGCTCCGCCCGGGTACCGCAGACGCCGAAAGGACAGGTGGTCCCCGGTCACGCATCCGCGATCCCCGTACGCCCCGTCCCTCTCCGGGCGGGTCGGCGGAAACAAGGAGCCGGCCCAGCAGTACGCCGGCAGATGGTGTTGAAGTCCCCTCGGGGCCCTGGTGCCGCACGGCACCAGGGCCCCTCGATGTGTGTGACAGAAGAAGTGCACGTGACAGCAGAAAAACCCCGCAGCCCCGCCGACCGTCTCGACAACGACGATTACCCCGCCACACCATGGGCCGGGCCGCCGCGATACTCGGCACCACCCCCGGCTTCCTCCGCGCGATCGGCGAACATCGCCTGATCACCCCGCTGCGCTCCGAGGGCGGCCACCGCCGCTACTCCCGCTACCAGCTGCGCATCGCCGCCCGCGCCCGCGAACTCGTCGACCAGGGCGCCCCCGTCGAGGTCGCCTGCCGCATCATCATCCTCGAAGACCAGCTCGAAGAAGCCCGCCGCCTCAACGAACAGATGCGCCGGGCCGACAACAGGCACCAGTTGGAGAGCGCACCCTAACCAGGGGCTGCGACAATCCTGCGGCCTGTACGAGTCCCCACCCCCCTAATAAGTCCACCCGTCGAGGCGGGGCTGGCGAACCTATGGCATGGCTGTCCGGTGCGGCTGAAGGTTGCGGCGCCGGCCCCGGGTGACCAGTGGGACGAAGCGTGTGTCTGCACAGCGCCCGCCGAGGTTGTGAAGACCTACCTTGCGGATTCGACGGACGGCGACGCGTCCGGCCGCCTTCCACGCTCGAAACCGCTGGTGCCCGCAAGGTAGCTCGTCTGTCGGGCGACACGAGATCGTCAGTAGTCGGCGACATGTGTGGCTGAGCACTTCACTTGGCGGGTTAGCGTTTGGGGGAGTGCTAGTTCGGTGCGATGGTCGCCAGCAAGAAGGTGATGCCGCTCTGTTCCTAGTGCTCGGGCCCCGGCTCTCGTCGGCAGGGGCGGCCTGTCCGACCCTCCGCGGGGCCGCCTTCTGTGGCTGGCTCTGGGACTCGAACTTCCCCCGAGTCGGCCCCCGAAGCGGGCAGCGCCTTGCCCCTTGCTTACGCTGCGTCACATTCGTGCTCACGCAATGACGAGGCAAGCGAGCGGTGTATCGGTTGAGGTGAGGTCGCCCGGATGGGTGACGCCTGATCCGGACAACCGCCGATGACATGTCGACGCTCTGGCGCTCCAGACATGGAAGGACAAGGCCAAGAGTCCTGAAACGCTCAATTTTGAGACAGCGGCGGGTCTCCTCCCGGATTGTTGGGTGCTGTGAGCGTCGCGGAGTATGGCGCGACGCCGGGCGGATCACGCCTGGCTTTCCGTGACCGGCTGGCACGTCCTTCGTTGCTGGCCTGTGGGGAGCCCTCTGTGCCCGAAGCCACCATCGATTTGCCGCTCAGTTTCGCTGTCCCCGAGCAGTTCAGGGACATCGACTTCACCGTGTCCGCGGAGGTGAACACCAACCGGCTCATCGAGCACCTGAACATGGTCGACCCGAAGCCGTCGGATGCGGAGATCGCGCACGCAGTCCTGTCCCAGCAGTCGATGTACGAGATGCTCAGCGCCGCCGGCGCCGTCTACGCCGGGACTCTGCTGTCCGGGCCGACCCGTGAGGATCCTAAAAAGCCCCTCAGCTCGGTGATGCTCACCGTGACCGCCCGCCCCAGCGAGCTGTCCAACGAGGACACCGTTCACCGTCTGGCCCGCACCATGGGCGCCATCTACCCGGCCGCCGAGGTCGGCGTGGTGCGCATCCAGACCGGCCCGGCTGTCCTGCTGACCGAGGAACGCAAAGTCGAGCGACCGGTGAACCTCCTCGGCGACGGCGGCGAGCCCACCATCGTGCGCCAGCTCCACGTCTTCGTGCCCATCCCCGGCCGCCTGGCGATGGCCGACTTCGCCATCGCCACCGAGAAGATCGCCGAGTGGGATTCCTGCGTCGAGATCATCGGCCAGGTCTGTAAGACCATCGCCTTCGCCTGAAAGGGACCACGCATGATGAAGATCCCGACACCCCTGCAAGCGCCGATGCAGCAGCTCGGCTTCGATCCGGGCGATGACAAGATCGTCGCGGCCGTCCACGCCGAGCTCAACATGTACACCCACGACTACGACGGTCTCGCCCTGCAGATCTGGGGCTGGGACAGCAACGCCCTGACCGACGTCGAACGCTACAAGATCGACCAGGTCCTGCGCCTGTTCGTCTTCCAGGAGGGCCAGATCGTCTCCGCGCTGAAGCGGCTGGATGCGGAGTACGGCTCCTATCTGGCCTCCTCGCCGCAAGTCCGCGCTCAGGCCAAGCAGTTCACCGACTCGCTCCGGGAGGCCAAGAAAAAGCGGGACGCCGCGCAAGGCGAGAAACTGGCCAAGCAGCGCGAGGGCATGGACGATCTTGAACTCGAGACTTGGCGGCCTCCAGAGGAATGGGACCGGTCACTGACGGACAGGAGTGTGCTCTACTTCGATGATCCCGAGATTGCCCGGAACATCGGCCCTGTGCCGTCTCTGGCCATGGGCGGTCGTGGCTTCGGCGGGGATTACTGGCGGCTGAAGGACAACGGCTACCGGCGCGAGCGGATCCCCGATGCCGTGCTCTACGACCTGATCGACACCGTCCTCGCGGTCCAAGCCGAGTTCCAACTGCAGTGCTTCCTGATCGACCGCGAGTTCACCCGGATCATCGAGACCCGGGGCCGTGAGTTCGAATGGCTCAAGGCCGAAGCAGCCCGCAAGGCGGCCGAAGAGCAGGGTGGTGGCCCTTGGGGTCTGCTCGGCGACGTCCTGGGCGTCGTCTCCGCTGTCGCCGGCATCCTGGCCCTCGTCCCTATCCTGACCCCGATCGCCGGACCCATCGCCGTTGTCACCGCCGTCGCCGCACTCGGAGCCCACACAGCCGACGCAGTCATCAAGGGCGACTGGGACGGCACGACCATCGTCGGCCTGGCGACTGACGCTCTGGCCGCGCTGCCTGCGGTCGGTGCGGTGGCCAAGAGCCTCAAGGCCGGCAAGGTGGCCATGCGCAGCGTTGGGAAGGTCGGCGTAGCGACCAAGTCCGCAGGGCGCGCCTTTCTGGTGGCCACGGGGGGCGCCGGCGCCTCAGAGGCGTCAACGATGTTCAGCTACGTCGGCGCCAAGGGCGCCAAGATCCTCAGGAAGTCCGAGATCGCCGGCAAGATCGGCGGAAAGGTTCTCCAGGGTTCGGTCAACCTCGTCACCCAGGTCCCCCTCGTCGTGGAGATGACTTTCGGCGCAGACCTGTCCGCAGGGAAAGGCGCAGTAAGTGGCGCGGCCTTGACTGCCAACTACGGACAGTCCATCGGCAGCTGGGGGGCGGTCGGCACCGCCGCCAAGAAGACCGGAACCCTATCCCTCGGCCTCTTCGCCGCCGTCTTCCGCCGCTGACACCACTAGAGAACCACTAGCCGCCAGGGGACCCGGCACAGATCCACGGGCACTACCGGCTCCCCTCCTGACCCAATATGCACACCGCGCCAACTCAAGCACTCATCCGCCACCTCAGGCGCTCAGTCACAACACGGGGGCAGTGGTGGCGACCGCTTCATCGTACGCGGCCAGGGTGCGGTACAGGGTGGAGCGGCCGACCCGAGGTGCGGGGCGATGGCGGTGACCGGATTCGTTAGCGTTGCGGCGCAGGAGCGCGACCGTGAGTATGCCGCCGTCGATGGCGGCTGGCCGCCGTGCGCTGCACTACGCGGCCCACATCTTCGCCTTGTCTTCGAGCCCCACCTTGTTTGCCCCCGTAATGTCGTCGGACCTATCGCCGTCCTTGAAGAAGAGGAAGGTGGGCATGGCTCGGATGCTGTACTGCTGAGCCACTGGAGCAACCTTGTCGACGTCGACAGACAGAAAGACGATGTTGCGGTACTGCTCCGAGAGCTGCTTGAAGACGGGGCCGATGAGCCTGCCAGGGCCACACCATGTAGCCGTGAATTCCACAGCGACCTTCGCGTTGGTACGGAGCACTTCTTCGAACTGCTCGGCACTGGTTACTTCGATCACTGCCATTGATCCTCCATGCCTGGCGCCTGCTGGAAGCCCATTCCTACCCTGCTTCGCCGCTCCGGACGCCGCCACTACAAGAACACACCTGCTGGGCGTAGTCGCTGGTCATGCTGGTCGGTCCCGGGGATCGCGGGCGGTGTCGTTGGTGGCCATGGCCTCGTCGTACGCGGCCAGGGTGCGGTACAGGGTGGAGCGGCCGACGCCGAGGTGCTCGGCGATGGCGGTGACGGACTCCTTCCCGGTCGCCGGCGGCCCGGCACAACCGCCCGGCAGAACCTCTAACGCATGGACCACGACCAGCTAACCCCGCCCCTGTCCGCAAGGTAACTCTTCAGTCCGCAAGATCCCCCGCAAAGTGAAGCTTCAATCCGCAGCCTTCTCCGTCACAGGACAATGGCGATGCCTAGGTTCTGTCTCTCCGATCACGATCGGAGAGACAGAATTGCCGACGGCGTGAAGTCTGCTCAGTTCTTACGTGCAGTTATCAGAGCGAAGGAGAGAAATTCTCCGCCGTCCGTAGTGAGCATGTCGATGACGGGCTGGTTCGCGCTCCGGCCGTCGGGCGTGTGCTCGGCTGCTGCCCGGGCCCACAGCAGCCAGTCCCGCCAGGCGTCTTGCGGCAACCGCGCGGAGGTGACCTCCACGAGCTCGGTGATCGCCCACTGAAAGCGCCACCACTCCGCCGTGTGCCAGGCGATCGCTTCCCAGCCGACCACCTTCTTGATGTGAGGTGGGATGGCTCCGAGCTCACGGACCTCCCGTGTCATAGCGGGAGTCGCCATCGCCAGATGCCCGCCAGGGCGGAGGAACCGCGTCAGGTAGGGCAGGTAGCTGTCCGCCGTTCCGAAGTACTCGAATGCGTCCACGCTCACGATGGCGTCGAAGCTCTCCTCCTCGAACGGCAGGGTGTGCGCCTCAGCTCGCACGGCCTTCACCTGGTCGCCGACACCCGCCTCGGCGAAGACGGCTGCCGCGTCCTCGGGGGCGATCCACAAGTCGGCCGCAACGACCTGGGCGCCATACTCGCGGGCCAGGAACACCGACGTGGCGCCCTTGCCGGATCCGAGGTCGAGAATCCGCATCCCCGGGCGCAGATCAAGGTCCCGGGTGAGGTCTTCCAGCAACCACAGCGGGTTCGGTCCCATGTCGAGGTTGAGCAACCATGCGGGGTCATAGCGAGAGGAGCGCGGATAGCGGTCCGGACGTACGAGATCGTTCAAGTCAGTCACGAGCACGAACCCAAGCTGATCGTCTACCCAGGCACAACCCGTTTTCGTGAGCCGAAGCACGATAGGTGTCACATAGGCACGCTTGTTGTCACCGGCTGTTCGTGATCGCGGATCATGGCCCACAGGACGTTGACGCGGCGCCGGGCGAGAGCAAGGGACGGCTTGCTTGTGTCCCTTGCCCTCCTTCCTCTTCCGGTCGTACTACGCCTTCGAGACCGGGCAACAGAAGATGCTGACTTGGGCGGAGGTGTGGGCCGCAGCCGGCCGATCAGGGCTTTCCTGCCGTTGGGAGGTGACTTCCCGCCAACTCCGCACACAATCTGCACGGGATCGGTCACGTGCTGTTGTGATGGCGGAGCGCGGGACGAGCCGCGCAGTACCGACCTGCGTCTTTTTCGCGCTGATCGGTGCATTGAGCAGACAGGAGAGTCTGTGTCGACAGACCAGGACACCACCGCGAGTGACACCCCGGCCGAAGACGCTCGCGCTTTCACCCCCAGCGCCGCCACCCTGGAGCGGTCGGAGAGGGCCCGCAAGGAGCTTGAGGCTCGGGGTGTCGAGGTGAGCGTCAAGACGTTCTGGTGGAAGTTCGAGGTGCACCTTAACGCCGAGGGGGCGGCGCTCGCGGCAGAGATAGCGCCGCTGATCGGGGAGGTGGTGGCCGCCTTCCTGAAGGAGCCCATCGGCACGATCGTCGAGGTCTACGCGGAGCTGCGCGGGGAGTGGATCAAGCAGGTCGCCAACGGCGGCGCGGTCAAGCTCGTCTCCCCCTGGCTGGCCCCGGGCATGCTGATTCCTGTCCGGATCAACGACGATGACAAGGTCCTGTTCTGGAACGTGTACGAGCCGGCCAAGGGCTGGAGTGCACGGGAGAAGTTCGTGGGCCAGAAGACCGCCGAGAACCCCGCGCTCGCGAAGTTCCGGGACAAGATCTACTGCGTCTACCGTGCCTCCAGCGAGAAGCACCTGTTCTGGACCGTCTACGACCCCGACCGGGGCGGCTGGAGCCCGGGCGTCCAACTGCCCGGCAACTACGCCAGCCCCTCATCCCCCGCCCTGGCCGTCTACAAGGACCGCCTGTACTGCGTACACCGCGGCACCACCGGCAACGCCCTGTGGGTCACCTCCTTCGACGGAACCCGCTGGAGCAGCGCCCAGCGCATCGGCAGCCAGACGACGACCACCGGTCCGGCGCTGGGCGTGTTCGAGGACGAGCTGTACTGCGTCTACCGCGGGTCCCACGACCAGCAGATGTTCTGGACCCGCTTCGATGGAAAGAGCTGGAACGGCGGGCAGCCCATTGGCAGCCAGAAGACGACGCATGAACCGGCGCTGGCCTATTACAACCTCCGGCTGGTCTGCGTCTACCGCGGCTCGAACGGCGGGCTGTACTGGACCCAGTTCGACGGCAAGAACTGGAACGGCGGGCAGCCCATTGGCAGTCAAAAAACCTCCGACGGCCCGGGGCTTGCGGGGTTCGATGGCAAGCTCTTCTGCGTCTACCGCGGGTCCACCGACGCGAACCTGTTCTGGACGCGCATGGATGGCGCAGGCTGGGGCGACGGCGCCCTCACGGGCCAGGCCAGCGCCCAGGGGCCCGGCCTGATCGCAGGCCGGGACAAGAACGGCACCGTTTCACAACTCATGTGCGTGTACCGCGGCTAACACTGTCCAGCGGAGTACGGGCTGAGTTATAACCCGGCCGCTGCTTCGGTGACGGGGGCGGGCCATGGAAGGCGTAGGCCCATCTGCCGTAGGGGGGCACGACCGCTCGGAAGGTCCTGAGCCGGTTGACCGTCCCCTCAATCTCGTCGCGGCGCCGGCAGCAGTCGCCTCTGCCGGCGCCGCAGGCACGGAGGGCTCCCGGATCTTTCTGGTGACAGAAAGACTGCCGAATGAGCGCCTGTGACAAGTCAAATGTCTCACGTGTGACAACCAGGCTGCCTCGGTCGTCGCCATTCACCAGCTCAGCCGGTCCCGCTAGTGACAACTCCTGAGCTTCGGCTCATTTCGCTCACCTCGGCCCCCAGCGGCGGGGCACGATGCAGCAACAATCAGTTCGTCGCTGCGGTCACGAGCGGAGCCAGATGAGGAGTGCGGCGGCGGTGACAGTGCCGAGGAAGACGTATCCGCGCTTGTCATAGCGGGTGGCGACCGCTCTGAACTGCTTCAGCTTGTTGATCGTCCGCTCCACCGTGTTGCGATCTTTGTATCGTGCCTTGTCGAAGCCCGGCGGGCGTCCGCCGCGTGACCCCCGTCGCAGGCGGGCGGACTTGTGGTCCTTCTTCTCGGGGATCACGTGCCGGATGCCGCGCTTGCGGAGGTAAGCACGGATCTTGCGGTTGCTATACACCTTGTCGGCGGAGACGCTGTCCGGGGTGCGGCGGGGCCGCCCGAGTCCTGTGCGGGGAACGCGGATCTTGTCCATGACCGGTTCGAACTGAGTGCAGTCCGCCCGCTGCCCCGGCGTGATGAGCAGGGACAACGGGCGGCAGCGGCCCTCGGCGGCTACGTGGATCTTGGTGGTCAGCCCGCCGCGGGAGCGGCCGAGAGCCTCGCCCGGGGCACCGCCTCCTCCGGCCGGAGCCGCAGGGAGATGTGCGCACGCAGGTGAACTGATCTTTGTGGCACCCCTTTTGAGGAGCCGACGGGGGCAGGCGGCGGCTTCTTGAGGGCACCGGCGGCATGCTGATGGGCGCGCACGGAGGTGGAGTCGACGTTGACGTTCCAGTCGAGGTCCCCCTCGACATCGGCAGCGGCTTGGAGGTGTTGAAGGAGTATCTCCCAGGTGCCGTCGGCCGACCACAGCAGATGCCGCTTGTGGACGGTCCTCCATGAGCCGAAGCGTTCGGGCAGTTCACGCCACTGAACTCCGGTGCTGAGCCGATGAATGACGCCGTTGATCACTTGCCGGTGGTCTCGCCACCGGCCGCACCGGTTGTTGCTCACCGGCAGCAGCGGCTCCAGTACTGCCCACTCGCCGTCCGTCAGATCCCCTCTGCTGAGCATGCCCAGGACAACGAACTACCTGATCGAAGAGACACGCCCTAGGCCCACGGCCTACGTGGCACCCCGTTGTCTTCACACACCTAGGCTCCAAAGCATGAGCACGTACGAGGAGCACCGTCATGTCCGCATCTGCGCCGCGCCCGACGAGACGACGATTGCCGAGATCGACGGCCACGATGTCGCCTCGTCGGTGGAGGCGTACCGGATCACCCAGACCGTGGACGAGGGACCCGAGGTCACGCTGTACGTGGCCCAGGGCTGGAACGGTGTGCGGTTCGAGGGCCTGGCGGACGTGGTGATCGAGCCGGCGGATGTGCGGCAGGTCGTGGCCGGGTTCCTGGACGCGATGGACTGGCGCAAGCTCGATGAAGCCGTCCTCGCCCGTGATGATCTCGACGGTGAGCCGGGGGAGCTGACGCGCGGGGTGCTGGCGCAGCTTCGGGAGTGGGTGCTGAGTGCTTGATCTGCGCGGTCTCGCCCGGTTCGCCGAGCGGCACCTGATGCCGGACACGGTGCTCGTCACCCGTGAGGTCGGTGAGGACGCGCTCGACCCGCGGACGGGCGCCCTCGTGCCTGCTCCTGCGCTGGAGGTGCACTCGGGCAAGGCCGGGCTGTACGGGCACCAGGAACGGATCCGCAGCAAGGGCGGCCACGAAGGTGCGTGGGTCGAAGAGGTGCGGGCCGGGTACCGGCTGTTGCTGCCGCTCGATGCGCCCGAGCTGCGCGAGGACGACACCGTGAAGATGGTCGAGGCCCGTGACAAGCAGGCCGTCGGCCGTACCTACCGGGTCGCGGCGCTCGGCGAGGTGTCCTCGGTTCCCGCGCTGCGCACGGTGTGGCTGGAGGAGCACAACCGCAAGGCGGACGCATGAACGGCGGCGCGTTCACCGACCCCGCGGCGCTGGCCGCCGCCCTGGAACGAAGGGCCGCCCAGACGCAGGCCGCGATGAACGCCGTGATGCGGCACCGCGCCCAGGCGCTGGTCGAGCAGGTGCAGCACAACGCCTCCGGCCGCCCGGGACCGCGCGTGATCACCGGCAAGTATCGGGCCTCCTGGCGCTCCGACGTACAGGCCGCGGGCCCTGTGGTCATCGCCGAGGTAGGCACCACTGCGGCGCAGGCGCGGCGGCTGGAGTTCGGATTCGTCGGCGCCGACAGCCTCGGCCGACACTACGCGCAACCACCCTTCCCACACCTGGGCCCGGCCGTCGACCAAGCCGGGCCTGTTCTCGTGCGGGAATTGACCGACGCGGTGAAGAGGTCGCTGTGAACGAACTGCCCGAAGAGATCGAAACGGCCTTGGCGGAAGTCTTCGGCGACTGGGAACTGGGCATGCTCGCCCGCGCCGTCGTGATCGCCGAGGTCCTGGACGAAGACGGCGAACGCACCCTGCCCGTGATCACCACACCAGGCGTGCCCGACTGGGACACCGTCGGACTGTGCCGGTACGGAACCCTGTCCATCGAAACCGGCAGAGGATTCCCGGGAGACGACCAATGATCGACCGCGCTGCCGTGTCCCAAGCCTTCCGCCGCACACTGGCCGAAGCCACCGGCAGACCGTGCGGGCTCGGGAAGCTGCCGATCGTCGAAGGCCAGCCGGCCGAGATGCCGTACCTGGTGCTGTACCCGCAAGGCGGCCCCGTTGGCGGCGCGCCCCTGGCCGACGCGTCGGAGGACTCGGAGCTCCTATACCAGGTGACAGCCGTCGCCGCCCGTACAGATCAGGCGGAGTGGATGGCCGACCGAGTACGGCGCGCGGTCCTCGAACGCACCGCGACCGGCGGCTGGTGCTGTCCGATTGACGTGCCGGACGTCGACGTCTGGGCGCGGGAGCTGAAGGTCGATTCCGGCACGGACGACGTGGAGTCCGCCGCAGGTGTCGTCAGCTACCCACAACGGTTCTGCCTGTCTGCCAGCGGGCGAGCGTCCGGGGCGAGATCGCCGCGGCTGGATGTACGTACAGCGAGTACTCCCGAATGCACTGCGGAGTGCGTTGGGTGGTCTGTAGAGTCTTAAGAGACATTGCGTTAGCGCGCGATGGAGGCTGACGAGAGTGCTGACCTTCCCGGGACCTGCACCCTCGCCGCCTCTTCACCGCGGGGGATCAGTCGTTAGGTCGGTCAGGGCAGATCGAGATCAGCAGGCCGATATACGGGCCCGCTGCCTTGAGCACCTTGACTAAACCGCGACTGATCCTCCGCAACCGGGACAACATCGACCCTCGACCACGCCGGTGTTTACCGGTCATGCTCTGCCTCCTCATCTCCATCTGCCGGAACCGCTTGGAGTGAGGGAGTGAGGTAGGCACGTCTCGTTGCTGCCTGAGCGTCAGGCTACGTGAACGCACCGACGCGCGCGCGTGATTGTCGGTATCTCGGCCGATCAGTTGTCACGGCCAGGTGTTGAGCCACCAGGCGGGCGCAGTTGACAGTAGAGCTCTGGCATCGGCCGTTCGTCTGGAAGTGCCAACCTGTGCGCGGAAAGCCGTTCGGCTGGGCGCAGTATCGTGATCAGTGCACGACTCGGCATTCGGCTTCGCTGAGCTGGTCGCGCCCTCACCGCGGAGGCCCCGCGCGGACGCCCACCCGGTTCTTCGGGATGGGCCGGTTCCCCGACACGACGTCGAGGGGCGGGGCCATCCCACCACTGCACGTATGGCTGCCGTCCCGGAATCGGACAGCAAGCCTTGCAGGTCAAGAAGTACAGCCGCCGGGGCGTCACCCGTGTTCTGTGGCTGGAGAAGGTTGCCGACAGCGGCAACGTGCCCACCCGCCCGGAGCTGAAGGCCGGCACGGACCTGACGAACGCCATCGCCTCCATCGACGGGTGGACGCTCGCCAACCAGCCCATCGAAACGCCGGACCTGGGCAGCACGTTCGAGAGCAGCATCCCGGGCAGCGACAAGGCCGACGACTCCTCGCTGGGGTTCTACGAGGACAAGGTCAGCGACGAGATCGAGCAGCTGCTCACCAAGGACGCCACGGGCTGGGTCGTGTTCCTGCGCAAGGGCGACGTGCCCGGCAACCGGTCCATGGACGTCTTCCCCGTCCGGATCGGCTCCCGGTCGCCGAACTACTCGACCGACAACGAGGCCGCGAAGTTCACCGTGTCGTTTTCGATCACGGAGAAGCCGACGCAGGACGCCGAAGTTCCGGCCGCTGATACCCCGTCGCCGCCGAAGTTCGACAAGTAACCCGGCCCCCTCCCGCTCCCGGCCGGGTGCGCACGCAGCGGCGTCCCACCCCCTCCTCGGCGCCTGCCCGCGGCCCGGCCGGGCCTGTTCTCCTGGAGTCCTCCATGCCCGGCACCTCCCCCTTCCCCGCTGCCCCGCCCGCTGAGGCGGTCGCTCGTGACGCGCACTGGGCGCGCAAGCTCGCCCGGCTCCGCGCGAGGCAGCTTCCCGAGTACACGCTGCGTCTGTGTGACGACCTGGCTGCGAAGAAACGTTTGGACCAGGCGAAGCTGGAGGCCGCGCGGCTGCGCATGGCCGACGCCGAGACGGGCGCTGATCCTGCGGAGGTCGAGCGGGCCGAGGTGGAGCTGAAGGAGGCGCAGACCGCGTACGAGGCGGCGTCGCTGTCGCTGACGTTTCGGGCTCTGCCGCGGCCGGTGCTGGACGGTCTGATCCGGCGGTTCCCGCCGACGGAGGAGCAGGCCGAGGACGGGGATGCCTGGAACCCCGAGACGTTCCCGGCCGCTCTGGTCGCCGCGGCGCACATCGAGCGGGACGAGTCCGGGGCCGAGGTCGAGGGCCTGTCCGAGGAGGACGCCCAAGATCTGCTGGATTCCTGGCCGGCGGGTGAGGCGAACGCGCTGTTCGCGGCGGCGTGGCAGGCGCAGCAGATCAGCCGGGCCAGTACGGAGGAGTTGGGAAAAGACTGATCGCGGACGCGCAGCTTCGGGCGGAGCTGGAGCTGTGCGACCGCTACCGGATCCCTCACTCGTTCTTCCTCGGGGCCGGGGACGGCCGCTGGTCGCAGACGGACCGGGTCAAGGCGCTGGCGTTTGAGGCGTACCGGCGCAGCGTGTGTGAGCAGTGCGGAACCCGGGCCGCGGAGTGGGACGAGGAGCAGGGTGGTGACCGGTATGCGTACGTGACGACCACGGTGCGGTGCGTGGGCTGTGAGCTGATCGCCACGGAGCAGGACCAGGTGCCGGACGGCCCCGCCGGCTACGGGGTGCGTATCGGTCTGGTGCCGCGCGAGCAGCACCACCAGCAGTAGCAGTAGGACCTCCGGCGGCGTTGGGGCGACGCCGCCGGGGTGAAGGGCAGGGCGCGGGGAGTTAGGGCGCCGCCCGGTGTCGAACTACACGCTCAGCGTGCAGATGCGCGCTGATGCGGCGCATCTGCTCTCGCAGGTGCGGCAGGCGTCGCGCGCGATGCGGGAGCTTCGGCGCGACACCGACGCCCTGCGCGGCGGCCTGGGCCGTATCGGCGACGGCGGCCGGGCCGCTGCCGCCGGCCTGCGGTCGGTGGGCCGCTCCTCCCACGAGGCCGGGGCGGGGCTGCGGCGGGTCGGCGCGGACGGGCACGCGTCGATGAGCCGCCTGCGGCACGGTGTGCTCTCCGCCCGGCAGGAGCTGCACCACCTGCGCGACCTGGTGGTGGGCGGCGGCATCGTTGCCGGTCTGGCGGAGATCGCCAAGGAGGGCAACGAGTACCAGCGGTCCATCAACAAGTGGGGCGCAGTCACCGGCGCCTCGGGCGTCGAGATGGTCCAGGCCGCGGCCAAGGCCCGCGAGCTGGGTGCGGACCTGACGCTGCCGGGCACGTCGGCGGCCAAGGCCGCGGAGGCGATGCTGGAGCTGGCCAAGGCCGGTCAGACTTCCACCTCGTCGCTGGCCAACGCCCGCGCCGCGATGCAGCTCGCCGCCGCCGACAACCTGTCCGCGGCCGACGCCGCCCGCTACCTGGGCGACGTGATGGACCAGTTCGGTCTGTCGTCGAACAACGCCGGACGGGCCGCGGACGTGCTCGCGGCGTCGGCGAACGCCGCGTCGGGCGGGTTGCAGGATATCTACTACGCGATGTCCTACACCGGCCCCGTCGCCGCACAGCTGGGCATCTCGATCGAGGACTGTTCGGCGGCGGTGGCGATGCTGGCCCGCTCGGGCATCCTCGGCTCCAAAGCAGGAACGTCCTTGCGCGGGATGCTCACCAACCTCGCCAAGCCGACCGCGGCCGCGAAGCGGGGCCTGACGGAACTGAACATCGAGGCGTGGGACTCGCAGGGCAACTTCAAGGGCCTGCGGACGGTGATTGAGGGCTTGGAGAAGGCCCAGCACCGCATGTCCCAAAAGGACTTTCTCGCCGCGGCCTCCGCGGTGGTGGGCAAGCCGGCGCTGGCCGGTGCGGCGGCTCTCGCCCACCAGGGCGCTGCGTCTTTCGACCAGATGCACACGGCCATCGCCCGTACGGGCGCGGCCGGGGAGATCGCCGCATCGCAGACCAAGGGCCTGTCGGGTGCGGTCAGCCAGCTCAAAACGCAGTGGTCCAACACCGGGCAGGTCCTGTACACGGCGGCGGCGCCGGGGCTGGAGAAGGTCACCCGGCTGCTGACGGCCGGGCTCGGCGCCGCCACCCCGCACATCGCGTCCGGGCTCGACTACCTGCATGACCTGTACACCCTGGCCCGGCCGGGGCTGGCCAAGGCTGCCTCCGATGAGATCGACGACCTGACGGACTCGTTTTCCGGGCTCGGCAAGCCGCTTAAGGATCTCGCCCTCGACACCGTCGCCGCCGGGCTGAACATCCTGGTCAACGTCGGCCGTGCGGGCCTGCGGGTACTGCACAACATCGGGGATGCCGCCTCCCCCGTCGCCGAGGCCATCAGCGACGTGGCGAGCGAAGCGGGCGGCGGAGCGTCGGCGCTGGACATGGTCGTCACGGCCGCGAACCTGGCCAGCCGCGGCTTCGGAATGCTGTCGGGCGTGCTGGTGCCTATCGGGCATTTCATCGCCGCGCTGGTGCACGGTTTTGCGGCGTTGCCGGGCCCGGTGCAGACGGCGATCGCCGCGATGCTGCTGGCGCGCCGGGTCACGCCGATGATGCAGAACCTGGCCCGCACCGTGACCGGGCCGGTGGTCGGGGCGTTCCGGTCGGCCGGGGCGCAGATGCGCGAGCAGCAGCAGCTCGCCGCCGCGAACGGCCGGGAGATCGGCCGGATGGGTGCGGCGTTCGCCGTGCTGGAGAACCGGGTGCCGGTCGTGGGCCGGATGGCGTCGGCGTTCCGCTCCGCTAACGGCCCGGCTTCCGGGCTAGCCCGCTCGATCGGGGCCGGGCTCAGCGGGGCTGCGCGCGGGCTGATGGGGGCGCTGGGCGGGCCGTTCGGTGTGGCGATCGCCGGTGCCGGTGTGGGGCTGTCGATGCTGGCCGACCGGCAGCAGCAGGCGGCGCAGGAGGCCGCCGAGCATCAGTCGCGCATCAGCACGCTCACGCAGGCGCTGCGGGAGTCCAACGGGGCGATCACCGACAGTGTGCGGGCGACGGCCGCGCAGTCGGTCATGGACACCAAGGTGTTCGACGGCAAGAGCCGCCTGGTGGATGTGATGCGCGGCGCCGGGGTGAGCGTACGGCAGCTCACCGACGCCTACCTCGGGCAGAACGGCGGGCTGGAGGCGCTGGAGCGCAGCCTGCGGCTGACCGCCAGCGCCAACAGCGACATGCGGTACACGGCCGCGGGCGCGTTCCGTACGTACTCGGAGAAGGGGCAGGCCGCCTACGACGCGGCCAAGGCGCTCGGCTCGGTCAAGGGCGAGATGAACCAGGCCGCCAAGGACGCCCGGGATCTGGCGGATGCGACCGGGCGCAGCGGGGCGGGGGCGAGCGCGGCGCTGGGCCCGTTCGGGAAGTTCTCTGACGCGATGCGGCGCCTGTCCGACACCACCTCGGACGCCGACAGCCGGGCCCGCGCCCTGCACGACGCCCTCAACGTTCTGGCCGGCGGGTCGGTGAACCTGTCGGCCGCCCAGGCCAGGTTGAACCGGTCGGTCTCCGACGCCAAGGACTCGCTCAAGGGCGGCGTGGACGAGGCGGACGGCTACCGCGATGCGCTGCTGAACGTGGACGGCTCGCTGTCCACGGTTACCCGCAACGGCCAGAAGCTGTACGACACCCTTCAGGGCCTGTCCACCAACTCCGCGGACGCGGCGCAGGCGGCTTACGAGTTCGCGCAGTCGCAGGGCAAGAGCGTGCCGGAGTCGCTGAAGGCGGCGCAGGCGGAGATGGCCAAGGCCCGCGCTTCGGCGATCGCCACGGCCGAGGGTTACGGGCTGAGCGCCGAGCAGGCCGCGAAGCTCGCGGATGCGGCGGGCCTGGTGCCCGCCAACGTGTCCATCCTGCTGCAGACCGCCGGCATGGAGCCGGTGATGGCGCAGCTCATGGCCGTGCAGCAGACGCTGAAAGCCACCCCGGACCAGAAGACGATCACCGTCTCCAGTCTGGACAACGAGGCCCGGGAGAAGCTGACCAGCCTCGGCTTCAAGATCAAGGACCTCAAGGACCGCACCGTCCAGGTGACCGCGCCGACCGATGCGGCGCGCAGCAGCCTGGACCAACTCATCGCGAAGATCGCGGCGACGCCCGGCGCGAAGCACGTCGCTGTCTCCTCGTCGACGCAGGCGACGATCACGAGCCTGGAGGCGGTCCGGCAGGCAGTCGCGGGGGTGCCGGGCGGCAAGACGGTCACGGTCGCCGCGCCGACCGGTGAGGCGCGTGCGCAGCTCGAAGCTCTGGGCTTCTCGGTCAATGACGTGCCCGGCAGCAAGACCGTGACGGTCACGGTGCCCACCGGACCGGCCACCTCCAATGTGTCCGCGATCCAGCAGGCGATCAACTCTCTGAGTGGGCGCACCATCACCAACTACGTCCAGACCCGCTATATCGGCGCGCAGGTCAACGGTGTGCCGCTGATGAAGCAGGCCAGCGGCGGCATCGTCACCTACGCCGACGGCGGTACGCGCGAGAACCACGTGGCGCAGATCGCCAAGGGCGGCGAATGGCGCATATGGGCGGAGGACGAGACTTTTGGGGAGGCATACATCCCTTTTGCCTCCTCCAAGCGGGCCCGGTCGAAGGCCATTTTGGAGCAGGTGGCCAACCGCTTCGGCGGCACCGTCACCTACCACGCGGCCGGCGGGCTGTCGGACTGGTCGTACCAGCCGGTGGGCAGCACCGGGCTGACCGTCTCGGATGTGGTGTCGAAGTCGCAGCGCAAGGACAAGCACGGCGACGAGCACTTCGACTTGGGCCTGTTCGAGCGCAACCTGCACTCCTCCGTACGCACCGCGCAGGCATGGCGCGGCGATCTGGCCACCGTCGCGCGGCGCGCGGGGTCGGAGGTCGCCAAGGCGCTGGAGGACATGGGCGAGGACGGCATCGCCCTGACGCGGAAGATGGCCCGCGGCTCCAACCGCTACATCAGCGACATGGCCGCCCAGTTGCGGTCACTGGCCGGGGCGGCGCGGTCGTCGCTGGCCGACTACACCGGCCAGCTCGCGGGCGCGGTCAAGGACGCCACCGCCTTCCAGAACAACCTGGCCCGCCTGGCGGGCAGCGGCTACGGCGACCTGGCGAGGCGCCTGGCGCAGCAGGGCGACGCCAACGCCGAAGCCCTCGCCGCGCAGGCCGTCAAGGACAACAGCAAGGCCCGGCAGGCCAACCAGGTCGCCAAGGACGCGGCGAAGGTTCTCGACGGTGACCAGCTCACCGACCTGGTGAAGATCATCAGCTCCCTGGCGAAGGGCCGCGGGCTGCATGCGGTCGCAGAGCTCGCGGGGCTGGAGGAAGACCGGCTGATCGAGGTCGCCAACCTGTCCACAAACCAGATCCGCGGCACCGGCAAGGCTGACCGGTTCCTGTCCGACCTGGTGAAGGCGAACGCCGGGCGTGCCTATGCGGACGGCGGCATGTGGGCGCCGGGCATCTACTCCTCGCCGTCACCGAACGGGCTGATTAAGTTCGCCGAACGCTCCACCGGCGGCGAGTCCTACATCCCGCATGCGGCGGCCAAGCGCGGCCGGGCCACGGCGGTGCTGGCGCGCACCGCTGACCGGTTCGGCTACGACCTGGCGCCGCGCCGTCTGGTCGATGCCGCCGCCGGCCGCTCCCGGGTGGTGATCGTGCACCAGGCCCCGGCGATCGGCAGCCAGACCATCCACGTGCGCCAGAGCACGGCGTCGGCGAACGACATCGCCGACGTGGTCGCGTACCAGATGCGTCGGGCCAAGCGCGGAGGCGCCCTGCGATGAGCGCCCCGGAACTGAAAGAGTGGCAGTTGGAGTTCGGCGGCATCGTGATCGGCCACGGCACGCCCGTGCCGGTCGCGGAGATTGAAGGGCTCGGCCGCGCCGGCGTGCGCGGTGAACCGGTCCCCCGGCCCGGCGCCGACGGAGCCTGGCCGTCCCCGGACTTCTACGAGCCGCGCACGGTCCGCATCGACTGCGCGGTCAAGACGCCCGGCGATCCGGCAGCGGCACGGCAGATCGTCGCCGACCTCCAGCGCGCGGCCGACGACCCGCGGCTGCGCCTGAGCGGCGGGGCGGTGATGCCACTGCGCATCAAGTGGCCCGGCTCCCCGGTCCGCGTCCTGTTCGGGCGGCTGACCAAGCTCGATCCCACGTGGGCGGATGCGGCCCACGGCTGGGTGCCGCTCGACATCGAGTTCACGGCCACCGACCCGCGCTTTTACGCCGACGCCGAGCAGCAGACTGCGCTGCGGCTCGGCTGGCTGTCCGGCGGCGGCTTCACCGCCCCCGTGCACGCCCCGATCAAGGTCACCAGTGGCACGGCGTCCGGGCAGCACCGGCCGGGCTGGGTCACCAACGCAGGCGATCTCGATACCCACCCGGTGATCACGGTGTACGGGCCGTGCGCCAACCCCGCGATCATCCATGCCGAGACCGGCCGGACGCTGCGGCTGCCGGTGGTGCTCGGCGCCGGCCAGTGGGTGCGGGTGGACACCCGGCCCGGCCAGGCCATGGCCGTGCGCGACAACGGCGGCACCGTCGCCGTCCCTGACCGGCTGGACACCTTCGTTCTGTCGCCCGGCCGCTCCGAAATCCGCTGGACCGCTGCCGATCCGACCGCCACCGCCCGCCTGACTGTCGCCTGGCGCGACGCCTTCATAGCTCTCTGAACAAGGACACATACGACCGATGACGCTCGCCCAGGCCCCGCTGCTTGTCGACGGCGCCACGCACTCCGCCCAGACGTTCCGCATGATGATCCGCGATCTGTCCCGCGGCGGTGAAGGCATCACCGAGGCCGCCGACCTGAAGGTCACCCCGCTGCCGGTGCCCGGCGGAGGCGTGCAGATCGCGGACGGCTCGGCCGTCATCCGGGGGCAGGCCAACGCCTGGCAGGGCTCCTACACCGCCTACAACATCGGCGCCGCCACCATCCCCATCGCACCCACAGGCGCTACACCGCGCTCGGATTTGATCGTGCTGCGCATCACCGACCCCGAGTATGAGGGCGGCCTCGACCCGGCGAAGGACGCCATCAACACCTTCGATGTGATCCCCAACGTCCCCACGACCGCCACGGCCCCGCCCCCCGGGGTGACCGGCATCGCGCTCGCCCGGCTCGACATACCGGCCTCCACCGCCACCATCACCGCCGGCATGATCCAGGACCTGCGCAACGTCGCCAACCCGCGACGGGAGCGGTCGCTGCGCACCTCCTACCCGCACACCCTGTCCAAGGCGTGGCAGGACGACGACCAGTGGCACACCTGGCCCCCGGAGGCCCAGTGGAAGATCACTATTCCCCCGTGGGCAACGAAGGCGATCATCGTGCTCACGCTCGCCGGGCTGCGCCTGGACTTCGACAACGTCTACGGCGTCGTGCGCCTCGTCCTGGGCAACCGGCCCAGCGAGGGCACCGTCATCGACGACGACCAGGGCAAGGGCGTGCGCCGCACCACCGCCGTGATCGCCGACACCCTGGCCGTGCCAGCCGAATACCGCGGCACCACCCAACAGCTGTACCTCGAAGCGCGGATGGCCACGACCATGAAGGGCGACCTGTCGGCTGATGAGGGGACTTCCATCGTCTGCGATGTGGAGTTCACCGAGGGCCCGGTGTGAGCTACCGCTACCTGACCCAGCACGCCCTGACCGGCCAGTGGCTCACCCAGCACCTGCCGCTGACCGACGTGGAATTCGGTGAAGAACTCAATGGGCCCGGCCACCTGCGCGGCTCTCTGAAACCGCACCTGGCTGGGCTGGTTCCCGAGCTCGCCAGTCCGGGAACGGTCGTCCTCTACGCCGAGCGCGACGGGTTCCTGCGCTGGGGCGGCCTCGTGTGGCAGGCCGAACCGGAGGGCAACGAGTTGAAGATCGAAGCCGCCGGTTGGACCTCGTACCTTCAGCGCCGTCATGACCTGGACGGCGAGCTCGGCGGCCGGGGCCCGTACGTGCACGGGGACCCGTGCCGCATCATCCGCGACATCGTCGCCTACGCCCAGTCCATCCCCGACGGAGACCTCGGAATCACCGTCGATCCGGCCGTCTCTCAGGGGACGGTGGGCACGCCCGGCGAGCCGTGGCATTCGCGCTGGTGGGAAACGCCGGTCCTCGGCGACCAGATCGATGACCTGGTCAAGGCGCCCGACTCCCCCGACTACTCCTGCACCACCTGGTGGGACGCCGACGGCCGCCCGGTGCGCCGCATCCGGCTCGGCTACCCACGGCTCGGCACCCGGCGCCGCGACCTGATGTTCGCCAGCGGCCTGAACATCACCGACCGCGCCCCCGTCACCTACAGCGCCGATGAGTACGCCCAGGTCGTCATCGCCACCGGCTGCGGCGAAGGCCGCGCCCAGCAGCGCGCCATCGACGCTGTGCGCAACGGCCGTCTGCGCCTCGAACACGTCCTGGAACTGCCCGATGTACGCAGCACAGACGTCCTCGCCCAACGGGCGAAGACCGAACGGGCCTGGCGCCAGCAGATGGGCGAAGTCGAGCAGATCACTATCCGCAACCACCCCGCCGCCCCCTTCGGGTCCTGGCAGGTCGGGGACGACGTACAGGTCACCATCCGCGACGAGTGGGGCGACTGGTCCGGCTGGTGCCGCATCACCGGCTGGACCCTGCACCCCGACACGGATGCCGGCGAGACCGCCACCCTCGACCTGCGCCGCGCCGACACCTTCCACTACGCCACCGCCGTCTGACCTCTGACGAAGGAGATCCACACAGTGCCTGCTGACCTCGGTGCCCGCATTACCCAGATCGAGCGGATGCTGCGCACCGTCATCCGCTCCCCGCGCCTGACCAACGCCTCCATCGAAGGCGGTGCCGTCCAGGTCTACGACGAACACGGCTCTCTGCGCGCGCTGGTCGGCCAGCAGCCCGACGGCACCAGCGGCGTCACC
Source organism: Streptomyces sp. NPDC018019 (assembly GCF_044327805.1). Taxonomy (NCBI): domain Bacteria; kingdom Bacillati; phylum Actinomycetota; class Actinomycetes; order Kitasatosporales; family Streptomycetaceae; genus Streptomyces; species Streptomyces sp. NPDC018019. Next base: position 240,127 of record NZ_JBIRGD010000005.1, read on the forward strand.
GTCGTCAACGGACCCCAGCCCCCGACCCCAGCGCCGCCGACCGTGGCTCCGGCACTGGCCGCCCTCACTGTTACGTGGGATGGCGCGTTCACCGACGAGGCTGCCGCGCCACTGGACTTCGCCCGTATCGAAGTACACGTCGGCCCGGATGCCGGCTTCGAGCCGTCGCAGGGCACGTTGCGCGACACCATCGAAACCGCCCAGGGCGGCACCGTCACCGTGCCCCTTCCCTACACCGCCTGGTGGGTCAGGCTGCGGGCGCGGACCCTGGCCGGCGTCGCCGGGCCCGCGTCGACTGCCGTGGAGAGCACTCCACGCCAGGCTGCGGCGGCTGATATCCAGGCCGGGGCGGTCACCGCCGAGAGCCTGGCGGCCGACGCCATCACCGGCAAGCGCATCGTCGGCGGCCGCATTGACGGCGCCATCGTCACCGGCAGCACGGTACGCACCGGCGCCGACGGCAACCGTGTCGTCGTCACCCCGACCCCGCCCGCGCCGCTGGAGCAGATTCCTTCCGTGCTGCTGCACTCGGCATCCGACCTGGAGAAGGCTCCCGGTGCGCTGCGGGCCAACAACAAGTCGGACGGCACGGCCTTTCCGACCGTGGAGCTGACCGCGCCGGCCGTGCAGATCGACCGCTGGAACCGGCCCGATACCTCCGCCCTGCAACTGCGCTCGCCCCAGCTTCACGAGCACGGCGGCGCTTTCACGCTGACCGCCTCAACGGGCCTGAACCGGGAGCAGGGCAACGTCACCATCTACGGTGCCAGCGGCAGGGGCCCCGCCGAGACCGCGTTGTTCCGCATTGATGTGGAAGACGGCCCCGAAGCCCCCGGCGACTCGGACGGGCAGTTGCGCGCCAACACCACCGTTGAAGCCACCGGCACCCAGTTCTCCGTCACCACCGTTTCCGACCGGAAGGTGGCCTCAGCCACGCTGACCTCGGACGGCATAGCTGTGGAGGGGTGGATCACGCGCCCCGCCAGCGACTGGCAGCCGCTCACCCTTGTGCCCAACGTCACCTCGGGCTCCCAGTACCCGCACGTACGAGTGACGGCAACGGGCACCCTCGAACTGTGCGGGTACGTCAACCTCGCCGACCCTGAGATCCGCAGCGGACGCCTGATCGCCGCCCTCCCCGACGGCTACCAGCCCCCCGGCGTTCGCCGCGTCCTGGCACCGTCGTCTGCCGGCGGCACCATCATCCGTCTGGACATCAACGCCGATGGTTCACTGCGGCTGTACCCGATGGTCGGCAGCCGGGCCTCCTGGATCGGCTTCGACGGCATCACCTGCCGCGCCAGCTGAGCGCCGATTTTCTGATTCTCTGCTCCGGCAGCGGTCGTTCGCCGTAGGCTCCCCACCGTGTGACAGCACGTGCTGCCTCCGTTCACTCGTGTACCCGGACATCGGGTCCGGGGCGAATACCGGAGGTGGGCATGCGTCGCCGTTTAGGGAACCTGGTCAACCGGCTGGGCCGACGTGAACTGGCGCTACTCGTCATCGGAGCAGTCGTCTCCGCGGTGGCGGCCAAGCTCGTCGACTCCGTGCTGTAGCTGGCGAACCTGGTGCCTAGGCCGCACCAAGTTCGCCAGCCGCTCAGTGAGCCTGTCAGCGTTCCGCCCCGGGAGGGCGCTCCGGCGCCCTCCCGGGCCTCATCGACCGGCACTCGCCAAACGGCATGCCACCCGGGGGCAACGACTCGACTACCGGGCCACACCCGTTACAGCTCCATGCCTGACCACCCCCTAAAGTTCGGGGGTGGTCAGCGTCGTTCGAGAATGTCACATCCCAACTTGACGGGGGGGCGGGTATGGCAAATTAGTACAGCGCACGTCGCCGGGCCGCCCCCGCCCCAGCGCATTCATCAGGTCGGTAGCAGTCCGCGCGACGGCGTCCTGCCTGCACGGTCCTGTCGGCCGGTGGGAAGCACCACGAAGACGTAGGTGGGCCCGAAGGTGAGGATCAGTGCGGTCACAGGCAGGTTTCACGGCCAGAGCGTATGGCCGCCCAGTCGGCACCTGAGACACGAAGCCTCTCGTAGAGCCGGGGTGGATACTCGCGCCGAGCCGCTACGGCTCACGCATGGTTGCTGGTGCAGCCCGGATGGCCAGGCCAGTCCGCGCAGAAGGAAGGATTTCCTGATTCTCCGATCAGGCAGTGGCGATTCGCCGTAGGCTCCTCACCGTGTGACAGCACGTGCTGCCTCCGTTCACTCACGTACCCGGGCATCGGGTCCGGGGCGAACCACTGGAGGTGGGCATGCGTCACCGTTTAGGGAACCTGGTCAACCGGCTGGGCCGACGCGAACTGGCATTGATCGTCATCGGAGCACTCGTCTCCGCGGTGGCGGCCAAGTTCGTCGACGCGCTGCTGTAGCTGGCGTCCCCGATGCTTGCGACATCGGGGCCGCCAGCAGCTCAGCGGGCCGGACAGCGTTCCATCTCGGGAGGGTGCTCCGGCGCCCTCCCGAGCTCGCTGATCACCGTGTGGTTGTCAAGTTCGGCTCCGCTCAATTTGCGAGCACACTTAAGTTACCGGTGGCGTGAGCCTCCCACATAGCTGTTGTGTACGCACCCGTTAAATTCAAATCGACGCCGCCGCACTTGCCGGTCGGACCACGGTTCCCCACTTCGTTGGGCACCGTACGATCGTGATCAGGCGTGGGGTTGCCGGGAGTGATTGCGGTGTCTGTGCCGCCGGGTGCCGAGCCCACGCTGTGGGAGCTGCATCGTGCTGTCTCGCAGTTGCGGGAGGACCTGCGCGGTGACCTCGCCCAGCTCGCCGCCCGTCTCGATCATGTGGTGACCGAAGATGTGTATCGGGCGGATCAGCGGGTGGTCGAGCAGCGCATCGGTCAGGTCGAAGCCGGCCTGTCGGCGCTGCGGAGTGAGCATGAGCAGGTGGTCGAGCGTGGTGCGCAGCAGCGTCGGGAGGATCAGGCGCAGGCGGCTGCGACGCGGCGGCTGGTGATCAGTTCGTTCGTCTCGCCGCTGCTGGTGATGACGTTGCAGCTGTGGCTGGCGTCGCACGGGTCGGCGTCGTAGCCGGTCGAGGGGTGAGTTTGTGGGTGCGGGGAGATAGTGAGCGCCGAGTTGGCGACGCCGATGAGCCCTGACCGTCTGGTGACTGCCTTGCGGGCAGAGGGTGTGAAGGTGGTGGAGCGTCCGGGCTGGCGGACGCACAACCGCAATGGAAAGGGGCCGTGGGGCCCGGTGAACGGGGTGATGATCCACCACACCGTCACCTCCGGCACGAGCAGCACGGTCAGCATCTGCGAGAACGGTTACGCGGGTCTTCCGGGGCCGCTGTGCCATGGAGTGATCGCGAAGGACGGCACGGTCTACCTGATCGGCAACGGCCGTGCCAACCATGCCGGCCGTGGGGACGGCGATGTGCTGCGCGCTGTGATCGCTGAACGGGCGCTGCCCGCGGCTGACCAGGCCGATACCGACGGCAACACGCACTTCTACGGGTTCGAGTGCGAAAACCTCGGTGACGGCTCGGATCCGTGGCCGGACGTGCAGCTGGAGGCGATCGAGCGGGCGGCGACCGCGCTGTGCCGGGTGCACGGCTGGGGCGCCGGGTCGGTGATCGGTCACCGGGAGTGGCAGCCCGGCAAGGTCGATCCGAAGGGCTTCGGCATGGGTGATCTGCGTGCGCGAATCGCCGCACGTCTGAAGGGGCGGCCGACCGGTGGCGGCTCCAGCACCGGCGGGGCGACCGCTTCGACGTACACGGTGCGGCCGGGCGAGACCCTGTCGGGCATCGGCGCCAAGCTGAAGATCAGCTGGAAGGCCATCGCGCAGGCGAACGGCCTCACCGCCCCATACGTGATCACCCCTGGCCAGCAGCTCAAGCTCCCGGGCACCGGCGCGCCCTTCGGCGGCGGCAGTTCGTACAGTCCCCCGCCGTTCCCCGCCGGGCTCGCACCGAACCACAGCTCACCGTCGGCGCGCGGCCTCCAGCAGGCGCTGAAGGACACCGGCTGGCTGGACCCCTCGGTGCCGCTGTCGGACAACTACGGGCCGCAGACGCAGAAGGCCGTCGCGGGCTTCAACCGCAAGCACAACCTGTTCACCACCGGCCATCCCTATGACCCGGCCATCGGCCGCCGTGGCTGGGACCTGCTCCACCGACTCGCCTACGGAAGCTGAAGCCTTTGCTCACCTTCATCCACACGCACAGCACCCGGCTGTACGCCATCGCCGCAGCCGCCCTCGCCCTGGTCGCCTACTACGTCCCCGACCTTCCGACCGAACTGATCCTCGCCCTGGCCGCCGCCATCCTCGGTACGGGAGAAGCAGTCCAGCGGATCGAGGACGCCAAAACGACCAAGGCGCTCAGCAGCACCGCACAGGTCACGACTGCCAGCACCCAGTAGATGCCTGATGGTGGTCCCCCTTCGCTCGGTCAGCGAAGGGGGACCGACGCGTGCTCCGAAAACCTGCCGTCGGCTATCACACGCACAGCACCCGGGTGTAAGTCATCACCGAAGCCGCCCTCCCCCTGGTTGCCTAGTACGTTCCCGACCTGCCAACCGAACTGCTCCTCGCCATGACTGAAGTTATCCTCGGTTCAGGCGAGGCGACCCAGCCTGCCGAGAACGCCAAGACCACCACGGCGATCAAGGCGCAGTGCCGCCCGCGGCCCCCGCCACCTAGTAGGAATCCAACGCTACGGCTCCTGCGTCCGATCGGCGGGGGCCTTGCGGTTCACCTGCTGAAGTGCGTCGGCCTGGCCAACGAACTGGATGGTGACCGCAAGGGCGAAGCGCCCCCTGCCACCCGCCGCGAGGTGCAAGGTGCTTCCGGGTGGCCGTTCGCAACGACGAAAGACCACAACTGAGCGGGCCAACCCACTAGTTGGCGCGTATGCGCAACCTGCTACTGGTACGCTACTTCCCAGGCAGCAGCGCCGCCCGAGCCGCTACGTCGTGCCCACACCACGACGTTGCCCCCGGCCAAGGTCCTTGGTGGATCGCGCATTACTGGTTCGCGTGCAGACCAAGGCGAGGTGTGGGTAATCGCCGGTGACGGAACTAGATGGTTCGCCATGCAACCAGGAAACGCGCCGCACAGCTCGTCAAAGCAGCTTCAGGGGTGCCTTACTCCGTAGCGCGCCAGCAGCGCAATTCACTCAGGGTAATTTCACGCGACGTCTTTCACCATCCGTACATCGCAGCAGTCATCAAGCAACTGGACTGCTCGGGTGTCAGTGTCCTGCATTGGTTCGCAAAGTTCGATCAAGGGCACAGGTCGGCAGAGATCAACTTCTCACCTTGTGACGGCGCCGCTGGCATCGGGCTGCTCTGCTGGGAATACGCCGCCTCGCACCCTCGCGGGTGGGGCCTGAAGACTTGCACCACACACACGGAGACCATCGCCCTGCTGCCCGGCGAGGTCGCGCCTAGGCCGAGTGATCTTGTTGAGGCCGTAAAGGCAGCGTACGCCAGTGAGGCAAACGAGCAGCCGCTGATCGAGTACCCCTACAGGCCGCTCGTTTGGGACACTGGCTACGACGACTTGAGTGTGTTGTTGTCGCGCTACGTGAGTAGTGCTGAAAAACTTAGCGGGGTGGCGCGTTGCTGTGCCGCCGGGTCCTGCTACCCCACCAAAGAAGGGGTCCTCGGTGACGCGCTCGCCTGACGGAACTGGTCGAGGCCATGGCTCCTCTGTCGCTCTAAACTGGTTCCTTGCCATAACCGGGTTCCTGGCCGTCGTGACTGCGGCATTCCTGTCGTGTAAGGGAGAATTTGCTGCTGCTGTAGCCGTAGCTACAGCCGGCGGCAGTACGTGCTTCGCCAGTCACATCCACGTCAATGTGCAGGTGCGCAGGCGCGAGCCACGTTAACCAGGCAGGCCCCGCCACTGGCGGGGCCTTCAGCCTATTCCCGTGGGTCCGGCGGAGCAGTCAACCACGCCCTCCTACTGCGTGTCAGCGTGGGCTTGCCATTCGTCCTGGAGGATCGCGTACGTGATGGAGTCACGCCATGCTTCCCGGACGTAGACGTGACCGCGGATGCGTCCCTCCTCAACCATGCCGGCGGCGAGGAGGGTCTTGGCGGATGCCTCGTTGCGCGGGGCCCGTGCTGCCCATACGCGGTGGAGGCCGAGTTCGGTGAAGGCCAGGTCGAGGGTCAGCCGTACGGTCTCCCGGCCGTAGCCGACGCCCCAGGTGTCGGGCCGCAGGGCGAAGCCCATGGTGGCGGCCTTCTGCTGGTGGGGGTCGGTGGCCAGGCGGGTGACGCCGATGAGGTCGCCGTCGTCCCCCTGCGTGACGACGGCGAGTACGTACTCTTGGCGCGGGGTGGCGGTGGCTGCGGCGATGCCCCGGGCGACGATGCCGCCGACCTCATCGCGCGTGCGCGGCGTGAAGCTGAGGTGTTCGGTAACCTCCGGGTCGCCGTAGATGGCGTGCACGGCGTCCACGTCGTCGATCGTCAGCTCGCGCAGTGCGAGGCGGGTGCTGTGGCGGGTGACCGGGTACATGACCGCGGATGCTACTCGCCGATCACCGGGGCAGAGCGAGGGGGCGCAGACGACCGAACGCTTCGATCTCCTCCCGCAGGTCGCGCGCCGCCACGGAGTCGCGGCTATATCCGGTGTTCAGCTGGCCAGCGACACGGTTGACGGAGTAGACGATGCCGGCGTTGCGTTGCCGCAGCGGCAGGTCGAGGACTGGGCGGACGGCTTCCATGGCGCCGTCCAGCTCGGCGGTGTACAGCCGGGCCAGTGCCAGGTCGGTCTGTGCTCCGGCGGCGTCACCGAAGGCCCAGTGCGGGTCGGTGGGGTCGCTGTATCCGCGGACCGTCTCCTCGGCCTGTGCCACCAGCCGGGCGTCCCCGTGGCCCAGGAGGGCCTTGGCTTCGACTTCGTAGTAGTCCTGCCGGATCTTGGGGAAGACGAGCAGGCCGCCGAGAGAGTCGAGCTCGTCCGGCTCGCAGAATTCGCGCAGTTCGGTGGCGCGCCGGTTGGCCTGGCGGACGGTCTCCTCGTCGCCGAGCAGGGCGGCGGCGCGGGCTTCCAGGCTGGCCGCCCAGACGGTGACGCTGCCGCGCTGGCCCTCAGCGGTCTTTGCGGCGGAACGCGCGAAGTGCAGGGCCCGGCCGGGCTCGCCCGCCCAGTAGGTGATCAGGGATTTCAGGCCGCTGACCCAGGCTTGCATCGGGGTGTGACCAGCTTTGGTGGCGCAGACGCTGGCGGCGCGGGCGTGCATCATCGCCGAGCCGGGATCGGCCAGGTCGTGACATGCCTTGGCATACATGCCGCTGGTCAGGGCCGACAGCAGGTACAGGTCCCGGGACTGGTCCGGGGTGGCGCGGTCGCCTTCCAGCAGGGTGAACGTTTGCTCTTGGGTTTCGGTGAGGTCATCGAGGATTTCCGCGAGCGGGACGCGGGTGTACCGGGCGGCGAGGTCGCGTACGCGGTCTTGGACGTAGCCCATGGTCTCCTCTCCGATCTGCCCGTGTTCGGCTCCTATCGCGAATTGCATTGCGCGCCGTGCGGCCATGGCTGCTTGCCGTCCCATCTGTTGTAGGTGTGCGCCGTCGTCGGCGCTGGTGTCTGTTGCTGCGGCGCCGTGCGGGTGGGCCGGGGGTAACTGGGCGGGAGCCTGGGCCCACAGTTCATCGATCGAGTAGCCGAACATGTGGACCAGGACTCGCCGGGCGTCCCCGCGAGGGGTGTGCGTGCCGTAGTACCAGCGTTCAAAGGTGGCGTCGGACAGCGTCAGAGCCTTGAGTGCCGGGTTGTTGTCCTCGGCGGCGGCGACTTCCTTGGCTGCCTGCTGGTACCGCGATCGGAATGCCGGGAACGCCTTCCACTCGCGTTGGTCGATCAGCGCCCGGAACAGCGTGTGCATCCTGTGCCTTCCCCTCGGCTCAGCACTTCCCTTTCGACGGTAGAGCTATCTGTTCCCAACTCTCGGCAAAAAGCGGCTGGTTTGCGGACTATGAGGCGCATATGAGGGAGCCGCGCACCGCCCGCCCGCCGCAGTGAGGGAGATGTGAGGTGGGCCTGCGGATGGATCTGGGGTTTGTCAACGAACAGGCTCATAGCGTCTCGCCGAAACGATCGCGGTCCCGGACTCTGCGGAAGCTGTGCCCGTCGTACACCGGTGTGTTCCGTACCGCAGCTGCCGGCTTCGGTCCGTTGGCGAGGCACCTGTGCAAGCACACCGAAGAGCCCGGGGTGATGCTTCCCCGGGGCCCGCCTGCGCCACGCATTGGAGCGCACATGATGCCCCCCGCGAGAATCACGGCCCACGCCTTCGAAGACACGCACCCGTCGTTGATGATGGAAATGGCGCACAGGGATCGGGAGCCGCAACGCCCCTGGGGTGTCGAAGAGTTACAACGAGCTTTGGTCTGCCTCAGGGCTGGCCGTGACGGCGACATCGTCCGCGAGGCTGCCCATGCGGCCGATGCGGTGTTGATGAAGGACGCGCCGCTGCTGGCGGACGCCGAGGTGCACCGCCGCATCGCCGGGCTGAAGAAGCACCTCCAGGACGTGACGGCCCTTCTGAGTGACCAGGCCGCTGAAGACTCTTCGCATGTCCTGCGGCTGCTGCTCGCCCGTGCCCGGCACGTCCAGCAGGAGACGCCGCCCGGCCCGCTGGGCCCGACGCTGCACATGGTGCACCTGGCGGAGGTGCTCCAGCAGCAGGTGTGCTATCTGAGGGCGGGGCCTGACGCCTTGAACCGCTGCCCGGCCCCGCCAGCCGCCGCCGTCGCCGCGCGTCTGCCCCGGCACCGCACCGGGCCGGTCAGCCAACGGCCACCGGCACCGTCCCGGACCCGCCGCCGGCGTGCGGGGTGTGCGCGCCGTGCCGCCGGGGTGTTGCGGCGGCACCCGGGCGCAGCGGTGCTGACGGCCGTGGTGTGCCTGCCGTCCCTGTACGGCCTCGGCGAGCTGGTCACCGTCCTGCGCGCCTGACCGGACGACGTCTTCCGGCCTCCCGTATCGCCCCTTCGCCGGGCCCCGTGGTCCATGCCTGCTCCCGGCGGAGGGGCCCGTCCCTCCCGCTCACTCGCCTCGAAAGAAGCCATGACCTCCCACTCCCTCGTACCACCGTGGTCGGTGCGCCGCCCGGGCCCGGCCCCGCAGTACCTCGGGCGGGTGCGTATAGAGCGCACCCCCGCCGGGCCGATCACCGTGCCGCTCCACGCCAGCGCGCCCCTGCCTGCCACCGCACCTGAGCCCCTCCACACTCCGGATGGTGCGTCGTGAGCGGCATCGAGGTGGAGGTTCGTGACGAGACCGGCCGGGCGCGCCGGCTGGCCCGGCAGATCCGGCAGGTGCTGACCGAGGCGGCACCGCGGCTGGAGGAGATCACCGGCCTGGCCACGCCCACGGTCACCTTCCGGCTGGTCACGCCCCGCACCTGGCGGAGGGAGGTGGTGGCCTACGTCGAGCGTGGCGTGCAGCAGGCGTTCGCCGGCTCTGAGGTCTACGAGCGCGAGCGGGCGGAAGCCGCGCACAAGGTGGAGTCCTGGCGCAGGAGGACGGCGCTGACCTGGCCGCTGCAGGAGGGCATGACGCTGACCGACCCGGACGGCCGGCCGCAGACGCTCATCGCGCCGCGGGCCCTGCACCACACCGGGATCCGGCGCGACCGCCTGGCCCTGCACCGGTTTCTGGTGCACGAGTGCGTTCATCACGGGCAGGTGCTCGCCAGCCAGGGCGCGGTCGTCCCGCCCCGCCTGTCGGTGCGCCGCTACGCCTTCGACGACCGTGCGGTGCCCGTCCTGTTCGAGGGCCACGCCGAATGGGCCGAACGCCACTACACCAGCGAGACGTTCGGCGGGCCGTCGGCCGAGAACGTCTTACGTCGTTCCTGGCGCTACCGGCTGCATCAGCGGCTCTGTCGCGAGCAGAACCGCCGCGCACAGCAGCACACCCCCGCCCCGCCGGAACCATCTGGTACGGCCCTGGACCCGCGCGACGACGGGGCGCGCTTCGTCGCCGCGGCCGTGGCCGGTGTCGGTGACATCGCGCGATTCAACAAGGTCTGGCACGAGCTGTGCCTGGTGCCGACCGACGAAGAGATCCACCAGCCCGAGGCGTGGCTGCGCCGCGTCGGCCTATGAGACCGCGCGCCCCCAGCCCCGTACTCCTCTCCATGGACACAAGAGAACGAGCCCGCCATGACCATCCCCGTAACCGCACCAGCAGAACCCGCCACCGGCGTCCCCTGGCCGCCGGAACTCGTCCCGTACGTCAGCCGCTGGAGCGCCGAGCATGAACTTCCCGCCCCCGTCATTCTCGCCCGGGGCGGGGACGGGATCGCCTTCGCGGACGAGCAGCTGCACGACCGGGACCGGCACGGTGTGCTGTGGGTCCGGCGCCAGGTCAACCAGGGCGCAGGCAGTCCGCTGTTTGCCAAGGTGCACTCGGTGCGCCAGCGGTACGCGATGCGGCGCCTGCGCTGCCAGGTGTGCCGCCAGCCGGCCGACCGCAACGGGCAGGGCATCAGGTGGCTGCTGGAAGACGGCCGCGCCGACCGGCCGGACTGGCCGGACGGCGAGCTGACCGTCCACCCGCCCGTATGCCGCGGCCACTGCGTCGAGAAGGTCACCGAGCGGTGCCCGCACCTGCGGGACAACTGGGTCACCGTGCGCGTACGCGAACCGCTCCTCGACGGCATCTTCGGACGGCTCTACCTCCCCGGCCGGCCGCTGCCCGTCCCGGCCGCGAAGGTGATCCGGCTCTACGACGCCCCGGACGTGCGCTGGGTGCTGGCTTCCCAGCTCGTGGCCACCCTGACCGGCTGCACCGTCGAATCGGCCTGGGCACCGCAGCCCTCCCCCGCCACCGGCACCCGCCCCGGACCCGCCCCCTCACGCACCGGTGCCACACACGCTCGAAGGAGAAGCCGATGACAACCCCCAACCCGGCGCACGTCACCCCGCGGGAGAAGCAACTGCTCATCCTGGTCGCACAGGGCAAAAAGAACCAGGAGATCGCAGACGCACTGTTCCTGGCCCCGACGAGCGTGCGCACCTACCTGGTCTCGCTACGCCGCAAACTCGGCGTCAACGGTCACCGCGCGGCCTTGGCCCGCATCGCCTTCCGCGACCGGCACCTGGACCCCGGCATGCCTCGGGGCCAAGCCCCCACGCTGGACGGCGGTGAGAAGCGTCTGCTGCGGACCGTGGCCACCGGCCTGACGCTGACCGAGATCGCAGAGCAGACCGGCCAGTCCTCCGACCAGGTCAAAGTCCGCGTGGCGCAGCTGTTCAGCAAGCTGGGGGCCGAGGACCGCATCGACGCGATGCGCATCTGCGAGCAGCACCGCCTCCTCAACGAGACCGCGTCCGGCTCCGGCCCGGCCGACCCTGCCCGCACCGGCCGGGCGGCCTGAAAGCGTCCGCTCGGTACGCCGGAGCGATCACACCCGGCGCACCGAGCGGCACCCACTCACCATCCCTCCATCCACGCCGCGAGGAACCCCATGACCGAGCACAACACCAGCGAGCCGGACGACCAGAACCCGCCGGAGGGCGAGGGCTGCATCGGCTGCGGCACCACCGAGGGCCGCTGCATGGACCCCAGCCGGCACGGCCTGATGTAACGGCCGTCAACGCGTCGTGAAAGGACTGCTCATGTGCCAGCACCAGCCGCCCTGCCCGACGGCCGACGCCACCGACCGGGACGCCGCCCACCTGATCGCCTCCCATCCGGAACAGGGCTGGAGCCTGTTGTGCAACGGTGTCGTGCACTTCGAGGACACCGGGGATCTGCTGCCCGACGGCCAGGTGATCCGCCCGTGCCGACCCGGCCGCCGTGAAGTGGCAGGCAGGGTGACGTGACCTACCGCCTCAACCCCCAATCACGGCTGCTGAAGGGCACGACTTGGCAACCGTGTGAGGCTCCCGCCACCGCGCTGCGGGCCCCGCACACCATGTACGTCTCCCCCGCCATCAAGGGCGCCTTCGCCGGCATCCACCGCATCGACACCTGGTTCGGCGCCCGACTGCTACGGGCACTCACCATGCACCTGATCATCTCCGGCACCTGGACGCACTCCGTCGAGCGCGGGCTGTACTGCGTACGCGACCGGAGCAACAACCGCGGCCTGTGCCACCAGATGGTCGTGGGGAAAACCGGGCTGCACGCCTACGAGTACCGCACCAGCCACCCGGCGGCGTCCTGCCACCTCCAGGCGAACCCGCCACCGCAAGGAGCACGGTTGTGGCTCCCGCCGGTACACGGAGCCCTGCCCCCCGCCGACAGCATTCTTCCCTGGCGCTACCTGCTCTCGTTCAGTTCATCGCTGCCGGTCAGGATGAGCGAAGACGTGGTGTGGGACTACGCCCAGCACGTGAACAGCGGCGGCGTTCTCCCGCCGCTCGCCGACGCCTACATAGCCGCGGCGCAACGCGCACGAACCGTTGCCGAGCTGGCCCCCCGCCGGCCCGGCCGCTACGAGGTCAGCGACGATGACGGCCTTGCGTGGCAAGTGCTGGTCGACCGCCGTATCCACGAGAAACCTCTCGTCAGGGGCATCCGGCACACGGTAGGGCGGTTCGACAAGCCCGTTCGGCGCATGCGCAGCCCGGGCATCCCCTTCCAAGTGCCCATCGCTGATCGCCCGCCGCTCCGCGGACGCCCTGGGCACAGCGAACACGCTGATCCGTCCAGTGCCAGGTGCGAATGGTGAAGGCCCCACATGCGTAGGACGCGGGGCCTTCACTACGCCTTCTGGAGAGTGCGGTTCCAGTTGTTCAACGGCGAGTAGGCCGGTGTGCGGCCTCCCATAGTCGGCCGGCCGCTACGGGCGAGTTCCAGACTTCTCATACCACTGGCGCCACAGTGACGTCTGAGCCACGAGCAGCCCAAAGCGGCTCAGTCGACGCACGGTAAACAGGCGCTTGAAGCGGAAGTTGTTATTCAAGTGAAGCATGATGCTCATGGGACGCAAAGGATGCTCGGGTTCCCTGGGGCTGACGCATTCAAACCCTGCTTTGAGAGACGTCCAGAACACTGAACATAGGGCCGCTAATCGCACGGACGCTCGACTTCGTGTTGGTAGCTTCCTCCTCGTCGCCTCAAGAGGGGCGACATGCTGAGAAGGGGGAACAAATGACCATTGTCCGCCGTATGGCTGGCGTTGGGCTGTCGACCGTTGCCATGGTGGGGGCCATGGCGGCCTTCGGGCCGTCGGCTCAGGCCGCACCTGCCATCACCGCCGGCACCTCCTGCGTCAACACCGGCAGTGGCAGCCTGTGTCTGTCCGCCGACCCGAAGGGTTACGACATCAGCTACCACAAGACGCGTGGTGGCAAGGCACACGCGGACTTCAACCTGGTGTGTGACAACGGGCGTTGGTTCGGTGACGAGGGGTCGTTCTACATCTCCGCGGGGCAGGTGAGGACCTACGTCTTCTCCGTGGGCAGCCAGGGCGCCTGCCGTGGCAAGCTGATCGACAAGAACACTGGGGGCACCTGGATGACCGGCAAGGTCAGCCGGTAACCAAGCCAATACCTGGGCGCATCAGCGTCCCAGCACCAACGCGGGGCCGGAGCAGGGATTTCCCTCTCCGGCCCCGCCGGTGTTTCCGCCCGCCGGCCGGATGCCCTCTACCGCTGGAACAGGTTGCGCCCCACGTCCGCGGGCACCTGTTCACGGACCGGAGTGCTGCCGGGACCGGGACGGCTCCTGCCCGGAATAGGTACGGGGCTCACGCGGCGCAGCAGCACCACCCCGTCCCGGCGCCACACATCCTGATACCCATGGGCCAGCAGCAGACTGATCCGGTCGCGCTGTTCGGTCACCGTGGCGAAGGGGAAGGCACGTTTCTTCTCCCGCATCAGGACCCAGTCGGCTCCGCGCGGGGTCGCATCGACGATGACGACGTCGGTTCGGGCCGTCAGACGCGGGGCGATGGTGTTGTCCGCCTCGACGGTGGCTCCGTCGGGGATGCGCCCGGCCGCCTGGGCCAGGGCGCGTTTGTCTGCCGGGGGCCGCCAGGAGCCCGGGTACACCAGGATGCCCAAGCCGAGGAAGACCGCGGCCGCCGAGCTCAGCATGAGGCCGGCGATCGCCCATCGCCCCGGAAGCCGGGGGCACCGGGCAGCCGGTTGCCTCACTCGGCGTCGATGCCGCCGCGCCAAGGTTTCCAGGGCGGCGGTGAGCAGGATCGGCCACAGGAAAGCGTCGTAATGGTTGATCACGGGCCAGTGGTTGGGGTTGTCGGACAGCACCCGTTCCGCCAGCAACGGCAGCGCGAGAAGCATGGTGGGCGAGCCCAGCGGCAGCAGCGCCAGAGTGCCCAACACCCATGCGAGCATGGCCACCTTGATGGCCGGGGTACAGGCGACCTGAAGTAGCACCCATGGTTCGGCGAGGATGTGCCGCAAGGCGCCGCCCGGGGCTGCTCCCAGGCGGCCGTAGGACCAGTAGTAGCCGGCTGGGCTGCCCATCACCGGCAGGAACCAGGTGATCACGGCAGCGGAGACCAGTGGCCCGGCCACCATCACCGCTACGCCTATGGCCCGTCCGGCGCGGTGGCCCGAGCGGTGTGCGCGTACCGCCAGGACGAGCCCGAAGATCCCGGCCACCAGCCCCATGTCTTCTTTGACCGTGCACAGCAGAGCCGCCCACAGCGCCGCGGCGCCGTAGCGGCGGGCCAGGCCCCGCTCGATCATCAGCAGGGTGATCGGCACGGCGAAGGCCACCTCGTGGAAGCCGGCGTACGAGGCGTTCAGCAGCGGCCAGCCCAGCGCATACACCAGCCCCGCCCCATCGGCCGCTCGCCGCGTGACAGACGGAGCGGCGTCTGCGAAGCAGTACCGGGCGATCCTGCGCACCACGGGCACCCCGGCGGCGAACAGGATCGCCTGGGCGAGGATGAGCATCCGCGGGTCGTCCCACACCCAGTACAGCGGCGCCAACAGTGCCAGCACAGGAGAGAAGTGATCACCCAGGAGGGAGAAGTCCGGCGGGAACTCGTGATGCACGTTCTTGATCGGCGACCTAGGCAGCTCAAAATGGGCATACGACCGAATTGCCTGGTCGAAGATCCCGAGATCGAAGCCCGTCACCCGCAGGGCCGTCCAGGACTGCCACCCCAAACCGCAGCACACGAGAAAACACAACAGCGCCAGCGCCCAGCCCCGCCCTGCGCCACCGCGCCACGGCGCAGGGGTCGACGAGCACGGCCGCTCAAGGTCGCCAACCGAGACAGCAGCCTGCCCAGCCGGGCGCTGACGTGGTAAGTAGACGGCGCCCTGGCCCGGTATTCGGTCCCGTCGCAGAATCATGGCGACGACGCTACTTCGCCCGGCCGCGCCGCGTCCCGAAACTTGATCCACACGCCCTGCACCGGCCTACCCAGGTCAACTCTGAGAGGCAGCGAACAAGCTGATGCCTCCAGCGCCAGGTGTGAACGGTGAAGGCCCCGCATCCATGGGAGGCGGGGCCTTCACTACACCTCTTGGAAAGGGTGCCTTCACCCTAGCAGTGGCTACCGACAGTCCCGCCCGGCATTCGACCACACGACGCTTAAGCGTATTCTGCTACTCCTGGTTCGGGACGGGAGAGGAGACCGTTGTGGCGAAGCCGCTGCTGTTTGGCCGTAAGGAAATCGCGCGGGTGTACAACATCGCACCGACAGCGG
The DNA here is from genome assembly GCF_044327805.1 of Streptomyces sp. NPDC018019. Taxonomy (NCBI): domain Bacteria; kingdom Bacillati; phylum Actinomycetota; class Actinomycetes; order Kitasatosporales; family Streptomycetaceae; genus Streptomyces; species Streptomyces sp. NPDC018019. The sequence continues at coordinate 255,748 of NZ_JBIRGD010000005.1, forward strand.
TCAGTGACCGATGGGTGCCGGCCGGGATCTTGTCGTACGAGGATGCGGCGATCGTCTCCGGCAAGCCGTTCTGGCCGGGCGGGCTCGTCATTGACGTTGCGCTGCCGCCCGGCGGCAAGGGGCGCCAGTTGGATGAGGGTCTGCTGGAGGAGGTGCTGGAGGAACAGCAGGCGACCTCACGCCCGAAGAGGAAGGGCGAGCTGCCGCCCCTGGTCGGCACGCAAGAGTATGGAGAGCTGTTCGGGGTCGGCGAGGTGGCAGCTGCCCAGGCGGCGACTCGGAACACGGGGATGCTGCCGCCGGCGGACTATGTGCTGTCGGGCTCCCGCGTGTGGCTCCTGGACACGGTGCTCGATGCCGCCGAGGTGACGATGCAGAAGTCCCGGAAGTCCACATGGCAGCTCCAGCAGGAGGTTGCGGAGGCGTTGCGGGCGGGCCGGTACGACGGGCCGGGTTCGTTCATCGCGAAGCGCGGTGCGGCCGCGAAGAAGGCGCAGCAGGAGCAGTAAGGCGGGGCAGGTGGCGGTGGTGACCAGGCGGTCATCGCCGCCATTTCCGTAGTTGACCCCCACCCCAAACATAGTAGAATTTATTCACCGAAGGGGGGCATGTTGATCAGGTGCGCCCCATGCCGCAAAATAGGCCGCAGCATTTGAACGGAGGGGGAGGATCATGGTTCCCGAACAGCTGGAACTGCCCGTTGCGCCTTTGCGGCACCCCGAGACGCCCGGAAGCGCGAGCATCCAGGACCGTTTCGAGTCGTTTCACCAGCTCAACCCGTGGATCCTGGACCAGCTGGAGGCGCTGACCGCCGACTGCGTCAATCAAGGAATCAAGCGCGTGGGCATCGGGATGCTGTTCGAGGTCCTGCGCTGGCAGTACGGCAGGGCGACTCGCGGCGAGTCGTGGAAGCTGAACAACGACTACCGGTCCAGGTACGTGCGCAAGCTCATCGACCTGCACCCAGAGTGGTCGCACCTCTTCGAGCTTCGGGGCCTTCGCTCGGCTTAGTAATAGGCCGTCGTTTTTAAAACCTCTTGGACTGGAGCTACCGTATGACCACCCCTACCGTCCCGAAGCTGCGCACCCGCAAGCCGACGGGCGCCATCCCTTGGCCGAAGATCCTGCTCGAAGGTGAAGAGAAGGCAGGCAAGAGCTACCTGGCCGCCTCCTTCACCGGGTGCGACCGCACCGGCCAGGCGTACTGGCTGGAACTCGGCGAGGACACCGCCGACGAGTACGCCGCCGTACCCGGGGCCGACTACTTGCTGATCGAGCACAACGGCACCTACCGCGACATTCTCGGCCAGATCGAAGCCGTGCACGCCGAAGCCAAGCGCGCCGCCGCCGCAGGAGAGCCGCCCGTCGTGCTGGTGATCGACTCGGTATCTCTGCTGTGGCGGATGCTCGTGAACTGGACGCAGGACCGCGGCCGGCGCAGCAAGGCCGGGCAGAAGAAGCTGCGCTTTGACCCTGACGCGGAGATCAAGCCGGGCATGAACCTGTGGAACGACGCCACTGAGCGGTGGAACCGGGTGATGTACCTGGTGCGCACCATGCCCGGCATCGTGCTTCTGCTGGCGCGCGGCAAGGAAGTGCAGGCCATCGACGGAGCGGGAGAGCCCATACCGAACACGAAGACCTGGCGCGTCGAGGGCCAGAAGTCGCTCGCGTTCGACGCCACCGTGTGGGTGCGGCTGCTGCGCGGCGACGATCACGCCTACGTGGTGGGGGCCCGCTCCCTGAAGTTCCAGGTCCCCCGCGAGGGCAAGCCCAAGGCGATGCCGAACTTCTCGATCGAGTCGCTGGTCTTCGACCTGATGGGCTGCGGCCCCCACTCGGCGCCGCGCCAGGCCCCGCAGTTGACCGGGGACCTGGCTCAGCCCTGGATCGCGAAGGTGGAGGAGACGGCCGAGAAGCACGGGGTTCCGGGGCTTCAGAAGCTGTGGAAGGAGGTCGGGGCGGACAAGACCTTGACCCGGGACGAGGTCAACGTGGTGCGTCACGCGATCACCCAGCAGGTAGCGGCGTTGAAGAACCCGCCGAAGATCGAGGACCCGACGAGCGACGCGGCCAGGCTGCGTGCCGCGGTCCTCGCCGAGCAGGACGAGCAGGGCGAACCGGAGCCGGATCCGTTCGATGAGGACCCGTACGCCCCCACCGCCTGATCTTCCCTGCCTCGTTTCACGCTGGCCCGCCGTTGCGGGCGAGCCAGCGTGCCCTTTTGGAGAACCGCGTGACTGCAACACTGACCGAGCCTGCCCCGGTGTCGATCTGGGATGCCGCTGCCGCCGTCGACGCCCGGCGCCCCCGGTCACAGCAACGACAGCTCGGAGCGTCCGACACCGTGTGCCAACGGCGCGCCGGATACGTCGTGCACCAGGTACCGCCCACGGACACGCCGGACAAGAAGGCCGCGATCCTCGGCACCTACATCCACGCCGGACTGCTGGAGTCGGCCCGCACCGAATACGGCTGGCTGGTGGAACGCGCCGTCGCCGACGACCGGATCCGCGGGCACATCGACGTCGTACAGCTGGATGCCGCAACGGCTGCTCGCCTGCCGAAACGGCACCGGCCACGCCAGCCGGCCGAGGTGCTGACGGTGGAGGACGTGAAGACGAAGTCCAGCCGCGTATGGGACCGGGTCGTGCGGTACGGGCCGACGGCCGCTGAGATGCGGCAGGTCCTGCTGTACGCCGATCTGCTGCGCACAGTCGGATTCGCTGATGTGCCGGGGCAGCGATACCTGCACCGGATAGGCCCGGTGAACGTCGAACGAATCCGCTTCCGCTTCATCTGCCGGGACACGGGCGAAGAGCACATTGACGAGATCGACTTCGATCCATGGCTGGCGGATGAGGCCCGGTGGTGGGTGGACCGGGTTCTGGAAGCAGACTCCCCCGAGGAGTTGTCCCGTGATCACGACGGTCCGGGGTTGCCGACGAAGACGCTGTGCGACTACTGCCCGTGGGCGTCGGCGTGCTGGCCAGGCGCGGCTCCGGGCACCCCGGTGCAGACGATCTTGGTGCACGACGACGAAGACCGCGCCGCGGCCCTGGCGGAGTACCACCGTCACCGTGAGCGGGAGAGCGCGTCGAGGAAGCGCAAGCAAGTGCTGCGGGCGATGCTCGACGACTCACCCGAGGGCGCCTACGGGGACAACGCGCTGAGCTGGGGCGGCGGTAACCCGAAGGAGGAGCCCGACGTTCAGGCGTTGGTCGACACATTCGAGAACGCCGGGCTGACGGTTCCCATGGTTCCGGACGTGGACGGCATGGTGGCCGTGGCCCGTCGCGCCGGCGTGGCGGTGCCGATGCGCAATGCGGCGGGGCAGAAGACGCCGCGCACCATCAACGTCACACGTACCCGCAAACGCCCCTGAAGCCCTCTTGGGCGGCCCCGTACGCGCGGTGCGGGGTTCGCCCTTCCTTTTGATCTTTTCGCGCCCTGTGCTGCCTTGGAGGCATGTTCCGTGACCATTCTGCGCCGCCACCTGAGTTCCGGGTTCACGGTGTTGCCCAACAGCACCTTGAACGATGAGCGGCTCAGTTTTCGGGCTCGGGGCATCCTGGCGTGGCTGATATCGAAGCCGGACAACTGGCAGGTGCGGATCACGGCGATCGCGGCTGCGGGCAAAGAGGGCCGTGAAGCCGTGGCGGAGGCGGTGCGGGAGCTGAAGAGGTTCGGCTACTACCGGGTGGTGACCGAGCGGGGGCCTGGTGGAAGGTTCGTGCGGTTCACCGAGGTGTACGACACGGCACAGGACTGGGCGGCTGAGGAGTACGAGCAGCTGGAGGTACGCCGGTTGTCCAGGAAGCTGGCCAAGAAGCTGGAGTCCGAGGCGCAGGATCCATCGGCGACCGAAGACGGGTTTCCGGGGGTCGGTTCACCGGGGGTCGGTTCACCGGAGGCGGGTGCTCCGGGGGTTCTAGGTAGTAACCACAACCAACACCTTCAGAAAGAGATCCCCCCTACCCCCGCGGCTGATGCCGCAGGGGAGCCGTTGCCCGGTGGCGGTGGGGAGCCTGCGTCTGCCGCCGTGGAGGTGGAGGGGATGTCGAGCCGGGGGTGTGCCGCTCACCGGGATGTTCCGGGGCGTTCGTGCCGGGCGTGTGGGACGAGTCCGCGTGCGCAGCGTGAGGCGGAGAAACGGGCAGAGAGGGAGCGGGTCAAACGGGCTGAGCGGGCGGCGAATGAGAGCACGTTGGCGGAGGTTCGGAGTCGGCCGGGTGGGGATGGCTTGTCTGAGGTGGCTCGGCGCCGGATTGAGGAGATGCGCAAGGCGCGGCAGCGGGCCGTGGACGAGTGCGCTGAGACGGGGGTGACGCCACCCAAAAATAGGCCGCCGTTTATGATTCCGAGCGGACCTTTCACCGGTCACCACCCCTGGAGCAAGCAGGGCAGCCAGCCAAGGGACGTCAGCGACTACTGGCGCCCGGCAAAGGCAACGGGACCCCCACCGGAGGCGGCGAGCAGAGACAGGCAGTAATAGGCCGCAACTTTAGAGATAGGTAGGACATGGTGGACACATCCACTCCCGCGCCGACCGACCCCACAGAGCCGCATGAGCCGACAGCGCCCCCCTCCGCGATCACGACGGAGCTGGCGGAAGAGGACCGGCAGATGGCCGTTCACGGATTCTTCTCCGCGGCCGAGCTGCTGGAGTTCATCGATCTCGCCGACGCGAAAGCGCGCGCCGCGTGGGCGGTGCGCCACTTCGCGCGACCGACAACCCCCCGCCGCATACGGCGCGTACAGGGCGAGCCCGACGCCGGAGCCCCAACCCGCTGGACTCCCGACCGGGGTGGATTCACGTACGAGGTGCAGACGTCTTCGGGCACACGCGCCGGGCGCCTGTCATGGACGGACGTGCACGACAGGCTCACCGAGCGGCTGACGCCCGTGCGCTACGGGGCCCTGCGCCAAGCAGTCGAGGCCGAACAGGCCCACGAAGCGGCGTACGTGACGTGCCCCCTCCCCTACCGGACAGCCGAGCTGTGGGACGCCCTCTTTTACCGCTCATGGTCACGCCGCTCGGCCGCCCTGTCCCTGCGCTCGACAGCCGCACTGAACGCTATTGCGCCTGCCGCCGCGGCCCACCCGCCCCTCTTCTGACGTCGCGAGGAACATTTCGTGATCACCCCCACCAAGCCGTCCACCTGGATCGACCTTGTGCCGTGCGCCGCCAGGGACGGCTACGTGCCCGACGCCTCACAGGTTGACTCCCCCAGCGAGTTGATCGCCGCGAGCACTCCACTGATGCAGGATTGCGCGGACTCCTGCCTATTCATCTCACGGTGCTACGAGCGGGTGCGCCCGGAAGCCGGCCGGTTCGACGGCGTGTGCGCAGCCCGGTTGTGGATCAACGGAAGGGTGATCGCGAAGGCCGAGGGCGCTCCGGCGCTAGGCAAGCTGCCGTCGCGGGCCGGGAGTTGCGGCACCAGTGGCGGGGTGGCCGGTCACGAGCGAGTGGGGGAGCCTTTGTGCGGACAGTGCCGGGAAGTGGCGCTGCGCGCCCAGGTGCGCTCGGCCGGCCCGGCGAGTATCCGCAAGCGGTCACGGGGCAAGAGTTCCGCCACGGCGGCGGCGTGATTGAACTGCGGGCCGGGGGGAACTGCAAGCCCGCGCGCAGTGCGCCGCCAGGCTTCTGGCCTGCGCGTTCGTGATTGACACCCCCACTACGCATAGTAGAATTTAGCTATAACAGGGAGGGGGAACCCACCTGCTGAACGAAAGGACTCCCCATGAACGCGCCCACACCCGACCCGCTGACCGTGCTCGCAACCGCCACCGAATACAGCATCACCGAGCGCCAGGCGGAGGCCGCGCTCCTGCTGGCAGCGAACTACCTGGTGGACAGCTGGCAGTTGCACGCCGACGCGAGCGGCCAGGACCGCAGCGACGGACCAGCCATGGAGCGGTGGGCGCAGCAGTTCACTCCCTGCCACCGCCGAGCCGTACTTGAGGAGTCCATCACCGCCCTCCTCGCCGCCGGCACCGAGCCCTCCTCGATGTCCCGATGCGCGTTCTCCGGCCCCCGGCTGCCGCGCGTCATGCGCACCAGCCGACCCCGCGTACACATCCGCTGACCACTCCTGACACGCAACGGCCCGCCCCGACCGGGGCGGGTCGCGTCACGCGCCACTCGCTCACCCGAGCCAGTCGGCGTCCCGCCACTTCCTGGAAGAACTTCGCCCCTGATGCCGCATAAACACCTACCACTACTGGCGGTTGCCGAAGTCATCAGCAACCTCGACCTGGACTCGATACAGATCCGCCGCGCCACCGCGGCCATGGAGCACATCGTGCAGCGGGCGTTCACCCGGCGTACCGACGCCAAACGGCACCTGAATTACGAGGAGTTCGCGGACACGGTGCCCGAATGCCACTGGACGCTGATGTTCGAAGTCTGCGCGCTTATCCACCTGGGCCGCCTCGCGGAGGCTTACGCACTGACCAGCGCAGCACAAGCCCTTCACTCCTCCCCGACGCCGATTACTGACCCGGCGCCGAAGGACCGCGAATCCACTGCAACGAAGAGAAACCAATCGTGAGCGACAACGCATCCCTGTACCGCACCCTGATATCCACTTCCCGCTTCCTGGCCGACTTCTCTCACCCCGAACCGCACCTCGCGCTCGCCAACCACCAAGCACTGCTGCACTTGTGGGGGCAACTCTCCCCCACCCGCCGATGCCGGTTGCTGCTGGTCGCCTCATGGGCCGCACGCGACACCCAGGCCGCGCGGGGGACCTTCCACGAGGACCGCTTCGCCCACGAACTGATCGATGCCGCGCGCAAGTGGACGGCCGACAATGAGGGCGGCTCCCTGGACCAGTTCTGCGACGGACTGCACCCCGCCTTCTTCGCCTGCACCTGGCTGACCAGCGAGACGAACAACAACCTCTCCCTGACGGTCTTCCTGTCCCTGGCCGTACTGCTGTCCGCAGGTGACAACAACGGGGCAGTCGTGAATTCCGGTGACTTCGTCTGGCTGCGTCACACCGATGGACGCCACGTCCTCGACTCCGAGGGCTCGCCTGTGAACTTCGAGATCACGTCCGTCGACACTCTCGCCGCCGGCACCTGGTACCTGCTGGCCACCGACCATCCGGCCGGTCACGAGATCTTCAGTGGCTGGTACCCCCGCCACCGCGTCACCCGCCCCCGGGAGGAGATGCGGCAGCGGCAGAACACCGCCGCGGGCGCTCCCTCGGGTGACGCAGCGTAGTTGACCCACGCCTCAGGCATAGTAGAATTTAGTTAATGGTGAGGGGGAGCCACACCCCCTCACCCACCCCACCGAGACACCGGAAGGAAACACCCGACCGTGCACCACGACATATCTCCCAACGGCGCCCACCAGGACGACCGCGCCCTCGCCCCTTACCTGATGGGCCTTACCCCCACCCCCCGCAACCTGGTCTCAGCCATGGTCGCCTTCGCCCGGATCGACGAACTCGGCTGGGCCCCCCGCTCCGGCTACCCCGGATCCGACGTCCAGTGGCCCGTCCAGTGCATGGTCTGCGGCTGGCAGGGCGAACGCTTCTACAGCCACCTGCGACGAGCCAAGCCCCTCAAGCGCCACGAGGGCTGCGCCTCGATCAACAAGCACGGCCGCGCCCTCAACGCCCTCAACTCCTACGCGGCCAGCACCTGCCCCTGCCGCACCCCGCACGCCACCAGCCCAGAAGACATCGCCAGCCTGGTCAACATCACCGAGCGCGCACGGCGCCACCGCGACACCGGCCGCCTCCTCGCCGCGATGAAGCACCTCCTCGACCCATGCCCCGCCACGGCTACGCGCGCCGCCGCCGCGAAGGCGTACGCCACCACAGCCCAGAAGTGACCAGAACCGGAAGAGAGCACATGACCGCCCCCGCCCCCTACAAGCCCGGTGACCGCGTCTGCGCGGCGTACGACGCCCAGGACGGCCCCGCCATCGTCTACAACCGCTTCGTGATCGAGGTCGGCCCCCGCGAGGAGTACGGCCACCGAGTATGGATCGACCTGCCGGAAGACGCCGTCGGCGGAACCGTCGGCATCTACCACACCAGCATCGCCAACTTCACCCTGATGGACATCCCACTCCACCTCCAAGCCCCACTTCAGATCGGCGCCAACACCCACTGGCACGCCGACCACGCCGCGCCCGGCTCCACCCGGCCGACCTGGCCACGCGGGCGCCACCACGCCCGCGTAGATGTTCCGCTCACCCGCAACGAGCGGGAAAAGCACGCAGCATTCGCCGCCCTCTACTCCGAGCACTGGATACGGCACGACCCCGCCGGCTTCGGCCTGTGGCTGTCACGCATGGTCTCCGAAGCATGGGGAGACGACCGGTGAAGCGCGCGCCCCATCAGGCGGAGCCGTTCCACGGCGCGTGGCGCATCGACTTCCACGACCCCACCCGCGACAGCGGCACCTCGTCGTACCTGCTGTCCCCCAGTGCCGTCACCACCGAAGCTGCCGCCAGGACCATCGCGTGCGTCAGGCACCTAACGGCATCGGCAGGGACGGCCAGGCGACACCTGACCCCGATGGTGATCTGCGAGGTGGCCTTCAGGCCCAGCACCTCGTGCCGGGGGTGCGCTCTGTCCTGGGCAGCCCGCGCGGACGCTGGCGCCGCCGAGCCATCGGAGCCCCGGCTGCCGATCGAGGAGTATGAAGCGAAAGTGGTCGGATTCGGTGATTCCGTGGCTGACGTGATCGTCTCTGCCAGCCCCGAAGGTACCTGGGGCGTGGAGCCCTACCGGGACCCGTTCGGCCGTGTGAACTGGGCGAACGTTCGAGTCGACATCAGCAAGGCGGCAATGAGCACGCTGCGGCAGACCCCATACGGGCTGCTCTGGCTCGACCAGGGCTGAATACGGGACTCGATCGTTTGACCACACCGCCATCCATAGTAGAAAACGCTCTACATGGATGATGCTGCCACGGCGGCCCGCCTGGTTTGGCGGGCCGCCGCCCGATTGGAGAAACTCCATGTCTGACAGCATCCGCAAGCTCCGCGCGGAGAAGAATCCGGCCCGTACGACGATCACCGATCCACCCGTGCTCGCCCCGCGCACTGCGGTACGGATGGAGCGCGCACGCCTGATAACGGCCGCCGCGGAGGCTCGGCCATCTGCGCGAGGCCGGTACGGGACTTGGCGCATGTGCATTCGCCGGCCCGAGGACAGCCTCGCGGAATGGCACTACCTGTTCTCCACGAAGCGCGCTCGCACGTTCAGCCAGGCCCACCGCCTGGCGTACGAGCTGCACTCCGAGCTCATGGAGCGGCAGGGGCGTCCGCCGCTCGGCAAGGGGGTGGCGCTCGGCGCCTGGACGTTCACCCCGGCCGCGCGGTCGCGTGAACGCGCGGTGGCGTGGGCCGCCCTCATGGATGCGGCGGAGATGGAGCCGGACTGCGGCTGGCAGCCGACCAGCGACGGTCCCCTGCGGCGTCACCGGCTCCGAGACCTGCACGATTCTTATCGGAAGCAGGTCGTGGCGTTCGGCAACAACTACACCCAGCTCTTCGCCTCGGTAGTCGGTACGCGTGCCGACTGGGACCTGGAGCCGTACCGGGACCGGTGCGGGCGGATCGACTGCTCGACGGTGGCCGCCGCCATTGAGGAGCACGCAGATTTCGCCACGCGGGTTACTCCGTACGGCGTGCTGTGGCTCGGCCACGCTTAGGCACTGTTTCTCGGCTCTCCTGACGGCAGTGAGGCTTGGGTCCAGGCTGGCTGCATGGGACGCGAAGACCTCACGAACGCGGAGTGGGATCGGCTTAAGTCGTTCGTGCATCGCGGCGGCACGCGGAGGCCGGTGGAGAAATCACCGGCGGGTGAACGACGGGGACACCCAAAGCTATCTTCCAGCTGAGTGCCCGCTGCCCGATGAACCAAGCGCGTCCCCCTTCCAACGGGCGCGGTCGTGGTCCCACCGGTCACGCTGGGACCAGGTAAGCCACGCATTCGCAAAAGTCAGATCCCGACGGCCCCGGTGGTGCTTCCCTCACTGTCATCCGGCGGCCCCAACGAGGCGGGCATTCCTCCCCCGGGGCCACCGGACTTGCACTCCATGTCGTACAGCTTGCAGCCGTCAGGCCTGGTCGGCTCGGCGGTGGGCCGGGACCGTCGGCGGCTGCGACGGCATCGGGTCGGGCGTGATATCACTGCCATCGAAAGCCTCGATCTGGCTCGTTGATGACGGGAACGGCACCGGCGAGAGCGACAGTGCGCCGCGAGGGCGGGGGAGCACTCATTCACGAGTCCTTCCGTGCAGGGATGGGTCGCCGCAGAAGGTGGCGGGTTCGTACGGTTTGCGTCGCGCGCTGGCCGCGCGCCGCCGGCGTGAGTCGGCCACCCGCCCGCAAGGCGCGAATGCCCAGTCGAGGCGAAGACCGCTCAGACCGATAGTCGTGAGGGGTTCTAGCTGCCCACTCAGATACTGAACTTGGAACCTGATCACGCATGGCAACCACGGCCCAGCTGCCCGTGCCCGCCGCAAGGTGACAAACACCCGCCGACGGGATGTTATGACGGGTTGGAAGGTGGGGGTTCCGCGGATGCTGCACGCACAGCGGCCAGGTTTCTTTGCACCGCGGTCGTCAGAGGATGCGCGTCGCTGAGGACGCGGTCGCACGCGCTGAGGGTGCGTTCGTACAGGGAGATGGCGCGGGTGAGATCCCCCGCCGCCTGATAGGCGGCCGCCAGGTTGCTGCGTGAGGTCAGGGTGTCGGGATGGTCGTCACCGAGGACGCGTTCGAACGCGGTGATGGACCGTTCGTACAGAGAGATGGCGCGGGTGAGATCCCCCGCCGCCTGATAGGCGGCCGCCAGGTTGCTGCGTGAGGTCAGGGTGTCGGGATGGTCATCACCGAGAATGCGGACCCGGTCGATGAGGGTGCGTTCGTGCAGGGTGATGGCGCGGGTGAGATCCCCCGCCGAGCAGTAGGCAACTGCCAGGTTGTTCCGTGAGTTTAGGGTGTCGGGGTGATCGTCACCGAGGACGCGGACCCGGTCGATGAGGGTGCGTTCGTGCAAGGTGATGGCGCGGGTGAGATCCCCCGCCCAGTAGTAGGTGGTCGCCAGGCTGTTGCGTGAGGTCAGGGTGTGGGGGTGGTCATCACCGAGAATGCGGACCCGGTCGATGAGGGTGCGTTCGTGCAGGGAGATGGCGCGGGTGAGATCCCCCGCCGCCTGATAGGCGGTCGCCAATCTGCTGCGTGAGGCCAGGGTGTCGGGATGGTCGTCACCGAGGACGCGTTCGAACGCGGTGATGGACCGTTCGTACAGAGAGATGGCGCGGGTGAGATCCCCCGCCGCCTGATGGGCGGCCGCCAGGTTGCTGCGTGAGGTCAGGGTGTCGGGATGGACCTCGCCGAGGACGCGTTCATACCCGGTGACGGCGCGTTCGTACAGAGAGATGGCGCGGGTGAGGTCACCCGCCGAGTAGTAGGCGGCCGCCAGGTTGTTTCGTGACCCCAAGGTGTCGGGGTGATCGTCACCGAATATGCGGACCCGGTCGATGAGGGTGCGTTCGTGCAGGGTGATGGCGCGGGTGAGATCCCCCGCCGCCTGATGGGCGGCCGCCAGGTTGCTGCGTGAGGTCAGGGTGTCGGGATGGTCGTCACCGAGGACGCGTTCATACCCGGTGACGGCGCGTTCGTACAGAGAGATGGCGCGGGTGAGATCCCCCGCCGAGTAGTAGGCGACTGCCAGGTTGCTGCGTGAGGTCAGGGTGTGGGGGTGGTCGTCGCCGAGGACATGTTCGTACGTGGTGTGAACGCGTAAAAAGTATCTGATGGCGGATGCTGTTGCGCCCTGTCCAAGGAGGAAAGCGGCGGTCCGGAACAGGAGTGCGGTTGTCGTGGTGTCGTGGTCGGGCAGGGTGTGCTGGGCCAGGGCCTCTACGTGGGGCAGGAGGGACCGGCACTGCGGCCAGTGGCCAGGCTGATCGATGTCCGCGGGAAACGTGTCTTCGAGACGTGTGGCGGCGTGGTCGCGAGCATGGTTGATATCGGCTGCTGGACGGTGGGGGTCGTCGAGGTCGGGGGTTCGGGCGAGGGCTTGGAGCAGGCGGTGCACGCTGAGGGTGCCGTCACCGTTTTCGGTGATCATGCTGTACCCGAGCAGGCGCCCCACAGCGTGGGCCAAAACGGGTGGTGGGGCAAGGCCGCCGAGCAAGGTACGGGGGATGTGGTCGGGGGCGTACCAGGCCAGGATGCGCAGGATCTGACCGGCCAGTGGTGTGTCGGTCAGACGGTCGAGGGTGATGCGCCAGATCCTGGCGATGGTGCGCTCGGAGTCGCAGCCTTCGGGGCCGGCGGCGAACATCTCGGCCGGCCACTGGCGCAGCATGGCGAGATAGGCGCGGGGGCTGGTGGCGGTCTCGGCGCAGAACGCGGCGGCTTGTTCGACCGCGAGCGCCAGATGCCCGAGCTCCGCGCACACCTGGGCTGTGCCGTCGCCGTCGCGGGGACCGTTGTGGGTGAGGACCTGGATGAACAGGGCGGTGGAGTCGGCCGGGGTGAGGACCTCGAGAGGAATGGTGGTGGCGAGCCGGTGCCAGCCGGTCGACCGGCGGGTGGTGATAAGGGCCCGGCCGCCCGGTACCCGGTCCACCAGAGGACGGATGTGGTCGGGGTGGTCGACGTTGTCCAGCACTATCAACCAGTCACCGTGTCCGGCGAGCCAGTGCAGGGCTCGTTCCTTCCGCAGTTCGGCGGGCAACTCGGTCAGGCCCGGCTGCAGGGCGACGGCCAGGTCCGCCACGCCCTTGTCGACAGCCGCCGCGCTGTCGGCGGTGATCCACCAACGCAGGGCGGCGGTGGCCCGGTGCGCGGCCCAATGGGCGGCCAGCGCGCTCTTGCCGACCCCGCCCAGCCCATAGACCGCGTGCAGCACTACTGCCCCCGGGTCGGCGAACGCTGCATCCAGCGTATCCAGCTCGTCGGCGCGGCCCACGAAGCCTGCGGTCCTAGGGATGTTCGACAAGCCGTTCTGGGCGGCTTCGTCGGGGATCAGCCCGTACGCCGCTTCTGGCAGCAGTTTCGCCTGCTCCGCGTACAGGGCAACCGAGTTGATCACATCGCGGCCCGCGGCATTGGCCCCCTGCGCCGCGGACACCTGCGGCGGCTCAGCGTCCTCGCGGCGGCGGGGCGCTTTCAACGCGGGCTCCGGTGTGCGGTGGATCCTTCGATGTCCTCGCCGGCCGCGTTCGATCCGCCGCTCGCCGAGACGCCCGTCCCGCCTGTCGCCGTGGCTGCCCGGGGCGCGGCATCCCGAGCCTGGGAGTCGCGGATGGTTCCCCCCGCGGCGTTCGCCCCGCCCTCAGCCCGCACCGGCCTCGGCGGCACCCGGACGGGCGGCGCCGTCACGGAGGCCTTCAGCTGCCACAGGGCGACCCCCAGAGCCAAGACCCCGGCCAGCGAACCGACCACCCCCCAGGCCTGACTCGACCGTTCCAGGTTCGCGGCTGACACCCACAACAGCAGCCCGACCGCCGCGCCAGCACCGGCCGCCGCCAGCCCCCACCACCAAGCTCGCCGCCACCCCGTCATGAAACCGCCCCTCCCGCCAGAGCGCATGTCCTGGATCCTCCTGCCGACACCACGCACCGGCCCACCGCACACTGCTCCCTGCGGGCGCCTGTGCCGCGCGCACGTCGCCGCCTGACGTAGGCCCGTACACGAGCGATCGTCACACGAACTAGGCAGTTTCGTTTGGATCGGTTGGTCGTTGGTCCAGGTATGCCGTTAACCGACGTGCAGTGGGCACGGATCGAGCCGTTGCTGCCGGACCGGGCACCGAGGCGGGGTGGTCGCTGGCGCGATCACCGAGTGGTGATCGACGCGATTGCCTTCAAGTTCCAGACCGGCACGCAGTGGGTGCACCTGCCGGAGAAGTACGGCAACTGGAGAGGTGTCTACAACCGGTTGCGGATGTGGGCCGTGGACGGCACATGGGAGCGGGTGTTTACCGCGCTGATGGCCCAGGCCGACGCCGACGAGGACCTGACCTGGGCCGTCTCGGTGGACTCCACGATCGTTCGGGCTCATCAGCACGCGGTGGGGGCCCGCAAAAAGGGGCCCCGGCCGGCGAGCCGGCCGACCACGCCATCGGCCGGTCCCGCGGCGGACTGACCACGAAGATTCACCTCGTCGCCGACGGCCGCTGCCGTCCCCTCGCCTTCGTCCTCACCGCCGGGCAGGCCGGGGACGCACCCGCCTTCGAGGCGGTCATGGCCCGCTTGAGCGTTCCCCGGCGGCGTGGCCGCCCGCGTACGAGGCCGGACGTGGTGCTGGCGGACAAGGCGTATTCCTCCCGTGCGATCCGTGACCACCTGCGCAAACGCGGCATCCGGGCGGTGATCCCGGTCCCGGCCGACCAGCGTGGCCACCGGCTGCGGCGGGGCAGCCGAGGCGGCAGGCCACCAGCCTTCAACCGCGAGGCATACAAACAGCGCAACACCGTCGAGCGGTGCATCAACCGTTTGAAGCAGTGGCGCGGGATCGCCACCCGCTATGAGAAGACCGCCACTATCTACCTGGCCGGACTGCACATCGCTGGCATCTTCCTCTGGTCCGCTCGCTGATCCAAACGAGAGCCCCTAGCCCTCAGCGCGAACACCGATAGCCGGTTCCCCTTCAGGTCTTCCGCAGCAACGCGCTCCGAACAGCGATGAATTGTCTCCACTAGTACTCCAACCGCCCAGCCAAGCCCACAGGCCAGACAGCGAAGTCCTACTGTGGCACCAACTCGGCGTCGCACCAGAGCAGTTGACCTCACCCCTGAACATAGTAGAATTTACCTATCGGTTGGAGGGGCCCTCCGACCCTGGCCCGCCCCGCACCCACGGGGCGGGCCGCCGCATTTTCACCACCCCGACAGAAACGAAGACCCATGACGCAGCAGCTCGACCTCTTCGCCGGCCTCCAGCCATCCCCCGCTCCGCCCCGCACCAAGACCCCGGCAACCTTCACCGCAAAGCCCAACCGCAACACCGCCCCGCCTTCACCCGCACCGCGGCCAGCCCACAAGCAGCTCACCGCACCGGCACGTCCGCGCACCACCAGCATCCACCCCCCAAGCAACCCCCACGCCCAGGCTCTGGAGATCGGCGAAGCCGTCGCCGGCGCCTGGAACCGGCAGCACGGGGGCAACCACATCCACGTACCGATCGGCATCGTGGCCGCCCTTGGCCTGATCGGGCAGAAGGACCCCAACGGCCCCGACCTCGCGACACAGATCCTCAGCCTGAACGACACGAACTTGATCGCCATGTACCGAGAGATCTGGTCCACCCACTGGGCACACCGGCCCGACCTCATCGACCGGGCCCGCATCCTCCACGAGTGGCTGAACGACACGGACGTCGACAAGCACCGCATATCCGCCGTTCGCGCCGTCACGGAAGCGGCCCTGAAGAACGGCCTGCTCACCCTGACCGGGTACACCGACCCCTACCTGCGCTCCATGACCGACGTACTCTCGCCCGTGATGATGCTGCTGCGGAGCCGCGGCGCCCAACAGGGACTCGGCGAGTTCCACACCCCGGCTTCCGTCGCGGAAGCCATGGCTGAATTCATGGGCTTCAACACTCTCGACATCATGATGGCCGCCACTGAGGCTGGCCAGCCGCAGCCGGGCCAGCACATTCACGACCCGGCCGGCGGCAGCGGTGGCCTGCTGCGCGCCGCAGCGCAGAACCTGCGCGAGAAGCACCTGGACCCCGCCGATTTCCAGTGGTCGATGTGCGATATCGACGAGATCGCCGCCGCCTGCGCAGCAGTCAACGCCATCATCTGGGGCCTCGGCCCCCACGTCACCGTGGCCTGCGCTGACACCTTGGCCAACCCCAAGGCCATCGAAGAGGCCGCCGAGCATGCTCGCGCCGTGATCGAGCACCGCAACACCGTCCTCGACAAGGCCAAGATCATTGCCGCCATCCGGCAGACCCAGCGACTGCTTGACCAGAGCGCGGAGCGCGCGGCGTGAACGTGATCAGCTACGGCGGAGGGGTGCAGAGCACTGCGCTCATGGTCTTGGCCGCCCGCCACGAGATTCCGTATCGCACCCTGCTGTTCGCAAACGTTGGCGACGACAGCGAAGACCCGGCAACGCTTGAGTACGTAGCGAGGCCGTACGCGGCAGCCAACGACCTTGACCTGCATGTCCTGCATCGCACGCTGCGCGCCGGCGGGAGGGAGACACTGTGGGGCCGAATGATGAAGCAGGGCTCTCGCGCCCTGCCCATACCCATCCGCATGTCGAACGGTGCGCCCGGAACGCGAGGCTGTACCCGGGACTTCAAGATCAGCGTCACGGGCAGGTGGCTGAAGGCAAACGGCGCGACTCCCGGCAACCCGGCGACGGTCGGCGTCGGCATCTCGCTCGACGAGGTCACGCGAGCAGCCAACCGGCGAATCGAGCCGTACGAGCAGCTGGCCTACCCGTTGCTTGACTTCAAGCTTCGCCGCATCGACTGCCAGCAGATCATCGCGGACGCGGGCCTGCCGATCCCCCCGAAGAGCGCATGCTGGTTCTGCCCTCTGAAGTCGCTCGGGGGCTGGAAGGAAATGCGTCGCGACCGCCCAGGGCTTTTCCTGCGCGCCTGCTGCCTTGAGGAGACGCTGAACGAGAACCGGCAGTGGGGCGGCAAGGAGGATGCGGTGTTCCTGACCCGCACCGGTCGGCCGCTGCTGGAAGCGGTCGAGGCAGCACAGGAGGAGCTGCCATTTGATGTGGGCTGCGACTCCGGCTGGTGCATGACCTAGCCCCTCTGACCTGCAGCTTCGCAGTTGACGCCCCCCTTAGGCGTAGTAGAATTTAGTCAACGGGTTGGGGGAAAACCACAACCCAACACCTCTTGGAGACACCCCCATGACCACCAACACCACTCAGACCCCCGCCGCCGACAACGAGACCGAACCCGCCCCCGCCAGCCTCTCCCTCATCGACCTCTACCTGCTCGCCGACAACATCGTCGAAAAGCTCGGTGACGGCTGGAGCAAGGACGACGACACCAGCGACAACTCCGACCCGGAAACAATCCACTTCGCCCACCAGGACGGGCGCGCCTTCGGAATCCGCCGCCTGTGGAACGGATCCGCCGCCCAGACCTTCGCCCGCGACCCCAAGACGCCCGGCCCCCGCTACAACGCCGCCTGCCACTTCACCACCACCGAAGCACCCCTGGACACCCTCCTCGACACCCTCCTCCTGCGCCTGTTCCCCGTCTTCCAGGGCCACCGCGCCAAGCTCCGCTACGACCGCACCCGCATTCCCGCCCCGGCCCCCACCGAGACCACGCCCCAGCAGACCGACCAGCCGGACACGCCCGCGACCAGCGAGCCGGCCGCAAAGGACGCCCCCGCGAAGAAGACGGCCGCCAAGAAGGCCGCGCCCGCCAAGACCACCCCCAAGAAGCCCACTACAGCCAGCAAGACCAAGCCCGCCCCCAAGCGCCCGGCGAAAAGGGCCCCCGCAGCCACACGCACCAAGACCACCACCACGGCGCAGGCCAAGCGCAAGACCAAGCCCAAGGCCGTACCGGCCGCCGCCTGACCCACACGCCGGGGGGCGGGTGCCGCGCCCGCCCCCTCCTCTTCACCCTCGGAGTTCACATGACGACCACAACCGCCCCCACCTCCCCCGACAGCACTGAACCCCCGCCTGCACAGCCAGCCTTCGAAGGCCGCTTCGCCTGGGTCGATCCCTACGAACTCGTCATCGACCCGTACAACCACCGCCAGCACCGCACCGAAGGCGAACCGGACGGAACCGAACCCGACCCGGACCTGATCGCCTCCGTGGAAGAGGTCGGTGTGCAAAGCCTGGTCCTGCTGCGCCCGCAGACCGGAGACAACGAAGGCAAACTCGGCATCATCTTCGGGCAGCGCCGCTGCAAGGCAGCGATCATCGCCGCCGACAAGGCCAATGACGAGGGCCGCTCCTACATGCTCGTTCCCGCCTTGATCCGCGACGACCTCCGCGGCGTCGATGACGAAGCACTGACCCTGTCGGTCATCGAGAACAAACACCGTCGGGACGCAAACGCCCGCGACTACGTCGAAGCCGCCCGGCAGCTATCCCTGATGCCGCTGCCCCAAGCAGCCAAGGAACGCCACGCACGCGCGCTCGGCCTGTCCGCCGCCGAACTCTCCGCCGCCGGCAAAGCATCGAAGCTGGACGACAAGAACCTCAGCGCCGCCGCCCACGACTTCGACCTGGTGGAGCTTGCCGACTACCAGGAAGTCGCACACATCAGCAACGCCCGCAGCCGCCTCGAAGCGGCGAAGGCCCGGGACCGCAACGACGGCGCCGGCACGCGCGGCCACTGGGCACACGCCCTTCAGTGCCTCAAGGACGAAGCAGCCGAGAAGGCCAAGCGCGCCCAGCTCAAGCAGGACCTCGCCGCCGCCGGAGTCACGCTCGTGGACTGGCACTGGCAGTGGCGCGAGACACCCACACGCCCCCTCACCGACCTGGCCACGGCACTGGGCACCCCCATAACCGCCGACCAGCACGCCAAGTGCCCCGGCCACGCCGCCACCCTCAACCCGTTCAAGCCCAAGGTGGTCTGGCTGTGCACCAGGTGGCAGGCCAACCAGCACAAGCTGAGCCCCGAAGCATCCGGATCAGCAGCCCCGAACGCCGCCGAGATGGCAGCGAAGCGACGCAGAACCATCCGCTACAACGCGGCCTGGCGCCAAGCCCGGCCTGTGCGACAGGAATTCATCGCCAACCTGTGCGCCCGCCCCGGCGACGCTCCCGATGAGATCTGGAAGCTGATCCTCACCACGATCACCGGCACCTCCGACACCTACTCCCGCTACATCTCACGCCAGCGCACCGACCTCATCTCGACCTTCCTGAAGATCAAGGACCCCAACCACGACAGCGAACCGTGGCGACGAGTCCAAGACCCCTTCGGGCCGCTCATCGCCCGCACCGGACCAACCGCACGCTGGAGGCTGCTCTTCGCCCAGGTAGCCGCGATGTACGAACACCAGGCCATGTCCGACCAGGCGTGGCGGGACCCCATCAGCAAAGACACCACTGACTGGCTGGCCTTCCTCCAACGACAGAAGTACGCACTCAGCGACGTCGAGGCCGAAGTCCTCGACACCGTCCCCGAACGGTCATCCGGCACCGCGGCCTGACCACTTCCGGCACCACACCACGCCCCTCTCTTAGCCCCCGGCACCACCCCTCAGCCATAGTAGAACCTAACCTACGGCCTGGGCGGGGTGCCGGGCCGACCCGAAAGCCCCCATGCCCGAGCACCAGCGCACCCTCCTCGTCGGAGGCGCCACCGTCAGCGTCAGAACCAGCGACCGCACCACCCTGGCACTCGACGTCACCACATCAGGCACCATCGTCGTCCGAGGCCCCCGCCACACCACCGACGCCGAAGCGACCGCACTCGTCGAACGCCGCCGCCGATGGATCTACCGGCAGCTCAACCACCTCGCCGAGACCACCCCCCGCTCCCCTAAGCGGCACCTCGCCGACGGGGAGCAGTTCACCCTCCTCGGCCGCCCGCACCGATTCCGCATCGTCCCCGACGACGCACTTCCCTCCCCTGCCGCACGGCAAGAAGACCCCAAATCGGGCGCCGCTGTCCTCATGCAGCGCACCACCTCGCTAAACCTGGACAAAGCACGCCGAGAGCTGATCTACCTCCACACCAAAACCGCACAGGAATGGCTGAAAATCTACGGGCCCCATATCACCCGATACACCAACACACCAGACATGCCCCTCATCGCATCCCCCCGCCTCCGCACCACATGGGCCCGCCACCACCCCGACCGCGGCCTCACCCTCCACTGGGCCACCGCCCAACTCCCACCCCCACTCCTCCGAGAACTCCTCCATCGCTCACTCGACCTCCACACCATCGCCGACACCCACCAGCTCGACAAACAACTCCGGAACCTATGGCTCGGCGACCTCACCGACACCCCACTCCCACACCCGAAGCCGGCACCGAACGGCACCTGCCCCGCCTGCTCAGCCCCCCGCGGCGCCCTCCACTCCGCCCACTGCGACATCGCCCGCTGCGCCCTCACCGGCCGCCAGCGCGGCAACTGCCACCCCGCCGAACTCTGCAACACCGTCTGGACCGGCCAGTACCCCGGCGAAGCCGAATGCGCCGAGTACGGCTTCTACTACCGCCACGGCCCCAACGGCTACGAACCCTGCAACGCCGACGACCCCGACGCCCACCACGACCTCAACCGTCTCTACAGCGAATGCCACTGGGACATCGCCACCCAGCGCATGGTCCTCCCGGCATGACCTGACCTCACGAGAACCCTCATCTGCCCACCTCTGGCCTTGAGGACGCGCGGCTTCCCTCAGCCGCCCGCGCGAGCCCTCAAGCGCCACCGAAACGACGCGGCTACCAGGCCCCGGCAGGCTGCTGGAGCAGACTTGCAGGCTCGGTAGAACCCGGGAGAACAGCTCCGCTGCTCTCCGGCCCCTGGGTTACGCGTTGTCCACGTTTTGTCCACGGACCGGCTTCAGAGGGCGAAAAACGCCCCTCCGGAGGATCTTCCGGAGGGGCGTTCTCGGCGCGTTTTACCTGGTCACAGCTAGAGCCCCCTGTCGGATTCGAACCGACGACCTACGCTTTACAAGAGCGTTGCTCTGACCAGCTGAGCTAAGGAGGCGTGCCTGGTGAAGTGTACCCAGGCACGCAGCCTACCTGGCGCCGCTGTTTCGTGACCCGCGGGCTACTGACACCGGGCGTCGGCGCGGGTACCGTCACGGTCAGTCCACAGCAGTGGACTACACCACTCCTTTTACTCGGATCGTCCGGCACGTTCCTGCCGGTGAAGGGACACACCATGGCTACGGTCACGTACGACCAGGCAACCCGCATCTACCCGGGTTCCGAGAAGCCCGCCGTCGACAAGCTGGACATCGAGATCGAGGACGGTGAGTTCCTCGTCCTGGTCGGGCCGTCCGGGTGTGGGAAGTCGACCTCGCTGCGGATGCTGGCGGGGCTGGAGGACGTCAACGACGGTGCGATCCGCATCGGGGACCGGGACGTCACGCACCTGCCGCCGAAGGACCGGGACATCGCCATGGTGTTCCAGAATTACGCGCTGTACCCGCACATGACCGTGGCCGACAACATGGGCTTCGCGCTCAAGATCGCGGGCGTCAACAAGGCGGAGATCCGGCAGAAGGTCGAGGACGCGGCGAAGATCCTGGACCTGACCGAGTACCTGGGGCGCAAGCCGAAGGCGCTCTCCGGTGGCCAGCGCCAGCGGGTGGCCATGGGCCGCGCCATCGTGCGGGAGCCCCAGGTGTTCCTCATGGACGAGCCGCTGTCCAACCTGGACGCGAAGCTGCGCGTACAGACGCGTACGCAGATCGCCGGCCTGCAGCGGCGCCTCGGGATCACCACCGTGTACGTCACGCACGACCAGGTCGAGGCCATGACCATGGGCGACCGGGTCGCCGTCCTCAAGGACGGGTTGCTCCAGCAGATCGACTCGCCGCGCAACATGTACGACCGGCCCAGCAACCTCTTCGTCGCGGGTTTCATCGGGTCGCCGGCGATGAACCTGGTCGAGGTGCCGATCACGGACGGTGGTGTGAAGTTCGGCAACAGCGTCGTGCCGGTCAGCCGGGAGGCGCTGGCCGCCGCGGCCGACAGGGGCGACCGTACGGTCACCGTCGGCGTCCGTCCCGAGCACTTCGACATCGTCGAGCAGAACGGCGGCGCCGCCAAGTCGCTCTCCAAGGAGGCCGCGGATGCCCCGGCGGGCCTCGCCGTCACCGTCAACGTCGTCGAGGAGCTGGGCGCCGATGGGTACGTCTACGGGTCCGCGGTCGTCGGTGACGAGCACAAGGACCTGGTCGTACGCGTCAACGGGCGGCAGGTGCCGGAGAAGGGCACCGAGCTGCATGTCGTACCGCGACCGGGTGAGACGCACGTCTTCTCGACGTCGACGGGTGAGCGGCTGAGTGACTGAGCGGTCAAGGGGCTGAGCGGCTAAGCGGTTCCGTTGGCTCAGCAGCCCCCGGCACAAGGCGGTGGCGGTCCTTCAGGGCCGCCACCGCCTTTTCCGTACGCAGCGCAGGGCGCAGGGCCCGTGCCCCAGAGCCCAGGACTCCGGACACAAAGCACGAACCGACCTCCGCACCTTGTCGACAAATACCCCGGCACAGCCGTCATTTCGAGCCTGTACGTCAACATCGCGCACGCCCGGAGAGCGAAAACATCGCTCGATTCGGTGACTAAATGTCGCCAAATCATCACTACTCGCTACCATCGCCCCGTGAACTCCGCAGCCCGCCGTATCGGCCGAACCCTCGCCCTCGTCCTTCCCGTCGTGCTCGTCCTGTCCGGGACGCTCGCCGTCACCCGCGTCCCGTGGGCGTCGCCCGGGACGGACTCGCAGATGCTGACCGCGTCCTCCGAGAACGCCTCCACCAAGGCCGGTTCCCGGGCGCCGCAGGACCTGCTCCGCGACCGGCTCCTGGTGGAACTCCAGGAGAAGGATCCCGGTGTCGCCCTGACCCATCTCCAGGAGGAGACCACCAAGCGTCCCTCGCTGGCCAAGCACTGCATGGCCATCGCCCGTGCCCTGGGCCGTGCCGCGGTCGCCAAGTACGGCGGTGCCGCGCACCGGGCGCAGGCATGGTCCCGGCCGGTCTGCGATACGTCGTTCGCCACCGGCGTCGCCTCTGTCCAGTGAGTCCGACTCGCACCGCATAGGGTGCGAACCATGACAGCCCCCTACCCGCACCCCACGCAGGCCGTGGTCCTGGCCGGAGGCCAGGGTTCGCGCCTCCGCCCGTACACCGACGACCGTCCCAAGCCGATGGTCGAGATTCCCGGCACCGGAACCCCGATCATCGGCCATCAGCTCGCCTGGCTGGCCGCGGAGGGCGTTACGGACGCGGTGGTCTCCTGCGGCCACCTGGCCGAGGTGCTCCAGGACTGGCTGTCCCAGGCACAACTTCCCCTGCGGGTGACGACCGTTGTCGAGACCGAGCCGCTCGGTCGCGGTGGCGGTCTCAAGTACGCCGCCGCCTCGCTGCCCCGGCGGGACGAGCCCTGGTACGCGACCAACGGCGACATCTGGACCCGCTTCTCCCTGCGCGAGATGGCGGACTTCCACCATGAGCGCGGCGCGGACGCCACCCTCGCGCTGGCCCGGCCGCGCATTCCCTGGGGCGCCGTGGAGACCGACGAGTTCGGCCACGTTCTCGACTTCATCGAGTCGCCCCCCTCGCCTTATCTGATCAACGCCGGTGTGTACGTCTTCTCCGCCGCCTTCACCGGGCTGCTGCCGGAGCGCGGGGACCACGAGCGCACCACCTTCCCCCGGCTGGCCCGCGAACGCCGGCTGGCGGGTTTCCCGCTGCCGCACGGGGCGTACTGGCGCGCCATCGACACGGCCAAGGACCTGACCGAGGCCGCCAAGGAACTGGGCGCGCAGGGGGCTTGAGGCCCGTAGGCCCGTAGACCCGTAGGCCCGTACGACGCCGTCCCCGCGCCATCCGACAATTCCCGCGGTACAGCTCCCGCCAGCGCCCCTCACGGCCACGCAGCAAACCGCCCCCGCATCAGAGCCCGCGGGGGCGGTTCGTTCGGTCGAGGACTCCGGGCTCCCGGGTTTCCACGCCCCGGGCTTCCAGGGCTCTCAGGACAGGGCCCCGGAGCCCCGTAAGGCGCCTTCCGGCGTCTCCGAGGCCCCGGGGCCCCACCTCACCCCAGCAGCCCGCCCAGCGTGCTCCCACGGCCCCTGCCGCTGCTGGAGCTGCTCGAACCGCTCTCGCTCGCACCGCCGTTGGTGCCGCCGGCGGTGCCGCCGACGGACGGTGCCTGGGGGGTCGTCGCCGGCGCCCGGGTCGGTGCGGACTGCCGCGGCGGGGTGCCGCTGGACGTACGGCCGGGCTCCTGCGCCGACCCGGTGACGCTGCCGGTGGCGCGCGCCGTACCGGGGGCCGAGGCCGACGGGGCCTTCGCCTTCGGGGAGCCCGCCTTGCGCGAGGCACCGGCCGACGGCTTCCCGGAGTGCTTCGGCGCCTTGCCGGTGTGTCCGGGGCCGTGCCGGCCCTTCGCGCCGCCGGGCTGCGACTGCTGGGGCAGCGGCGAGCCGGGCAGGTTGTTCGTCGCCGGCTCGCCGGGCTCCGGTACGGACGGCACCGTGGCGGACCGTACGGCTCCGCCCAGCAGCGACCCGACCAGCAGCGTCAGCCCGGCGATCACGGCCGTCAGGACGGCGCCGCGGCGCAGTACCCGGCGCCGCAGGTCCCACAGCTCGACCCGCGGGCCCAGCCGCCGCCACGCCTCCCCGGCCAGCCTGGAGTCCATCGAGTAGACCGGCGCGCCCGCGATGACCAGCGGGCTCCAGGCGGCGAGGTAGATGATGTCCGGCGCGTCGTAGACCGGTACGGTGCGCCAGCTGACCGTCATCAGGAGCGCGGCGGAGAGCAGCGCGCCGAACGACGCGGCGACCCGCTGCCACAGCCCGCACATGGTCAGCACGCCGACCACCACCTGGAGGAAGGCCACGGTCAGGCCGGCTCCCACCGGGTGCGACAGCGCGAAGTCGCGCAGCGGCGCCACCAGCGTCCACGGGTCCAGCGAACGGAGCCACTTGACCATCGAGCCGCGCTCGCCGCCGTCGAAGTAGACGGGGTCGCAGAGCTTGCCCATGCCCGCGTACACGCTGATCAGGCCGAGGAAGACGCGCAGCGGCAGCAGGACGACGCCGAGGTTCATCCGGTGGCCGGGGTAGTACGCGTGGCGGATCGTCTCACCGCGCCGCTTGGGCTCGTCGCCGTACCGCTCGTACGCGGCGGTTTCCTCGTTCGGATACGGCGGCTCGTCCTCGTAGTGGTCGTAGGCGCCGGTGGTCGGCCGGACGCCCTTGAGCAGCGTGGTGTCCGCGTCCACGGGGCCGCGCTGGCCGATCACGGTCGAGCCCGGACCACCGGAGCCGGCGGCGGGCTGCTCCTCGTCGATCCGGACCCTGGGCAGAACCTGGGTCGTGGTGCCGGCGTCCTCACCCCGATCGGCGGCGGTGGTCCGGCCGGAGTTCCGTACGGCGTGCAGGAGTTGGCTGGTGGCCGCGGTGGTGCCGCCCGGATCGGTGCGGCCGCTCCACACCACGGGCGCGCGGCGTCTGCCCACCACCGGCTCCCGGACCACGGGGATGCGTGCGGTGTCGGCCATGGCGCTGCCGGTTGTGGCGGGCGCGGCGAGCTGCACGCGGAAGCTGGCGTGATTGACGATGACCTGCGCGGGATCGCACGGCACCTTGACCGAGCTCAGCACCGGCTCGTCATCGAAGCCCGGCGAGCGTCCCCCCGTAGGCGTGCGGGGTGTTCTGGTGTCCACGCTCATCTAACCGAGTGACCCGCGTTTAAGACACTGCCTTGACCACGCCTATCTGTCCGAGGCCCGTCAAGGGAGCGCGGGATCACCGGCGGTCGTACGGATGACCTCCGCAAGGCCGCGGGGAGCCTCTGACGTAAGCGTTTCGGCACCCGTCGCCGAACAGCCTTACGGATGACCCGTCGGACGCCCGTCCGAAAACAATGGGCGGGCGCGGACGGACGGCGGTGCACAAGCCGGTGTTCCTCGGCCGCACACGAGGCGAGAAGCCGTATCCATCGACGGCAGCCACCGCAACGGTCCCGCCGCGCCGGCGGCACCCGCCGAAAAGGGGCGGGCGCGCGGCCCGGTGCTCCCGGCCGCGCGCCCTCACCACCTCTACCGGCTCAGGCCGCGCGCCGGCGCGCGGCCTCCCACAGGACCACGCCCGCCGCGACACCCGCGTTCAGCGACTCCGCGCCGCCCGGCATCGGGATCCGGACGCGTACGTCACAGGTCTCGCCGACCAGGCGCGACAGGCCCTTGCCCTCGCTGCCGACGACGATGACGACCGGGCCGTCCAGCACCTCCAGGTCCTGGAGCTCCATCTCGCCGTCCGCCGCCAGGCCCACGACGGTCATGCCCGCCTTCTGGTAGCCCTCCAGGGCGCGCGTCAGGTTCGTGGCGCGGGCGACCGGCGTACGGGCCGCCGTGCCCGCCGAGGTCTTCCACGCGCCGGCCGTCATGCCGGCGGCGCGCCGCTCCGGCACGACCACGCCGTGCCCGCCGAACGCGGCCACGGAGCGCACCACGGCACCCAGGTTGCGCGGGTCGGTGACCCCGTCCAGCGCGACGATCAGCGGGTCCTCGCCCCCGTCGAAGGCGGTGGTGGCCAGGTCCTCGGGGTGTGCGTACTCGTAGGGCGGCACCTGGAGGACCAGACCCTGGTGGTTGAGCCCGTTGGTCATCCGGTCGAGCTCGGGGCGCGGCGCCTCCATCAGGTTGATGTTGCCGCGGTCGGCGGCGAGCTGGAGCGCCTCGCGCACCCGCTCGTCGCTCTCGATGAACTGCTGCACGTACAGCGTCGTCGCGGGCACGCCGTCACGCAGCGCCTCGAAGACCGGGTTACGGCCGACGACCAGCTCCGAGGTGCCCTTGGCGCCGCCGCGGCGCGGGGCCGGGCGCCGGTTGGCCGCCTGCTTGGCCTTGGCGGTGGCGATGCGGTTCTTCACATGTCCCTTGCGCGCGGACGCGGGCGGGGTCGGGCCCTTGCCTTCCAGGCCCCGGCGCCGCTGGCCGCCACTGCCGACCTGCATGCCCTTCTTGTTGGACGTGCGGCGGTTCCTGCGCTGGCTGTTGCCGGCCATGGGTCACCTGTCTCTTCACTGCTCTCGACGTCTCGCGACGTGGAGTGGATACGTACGTACGGATGTGTATGTCTGGTGCGCCGGACGCGGGTGGGCTCCGCGTCCGATGCGTGTCTGCAAGAAGTGTCGCCCGGAGACGGCCGGTACGGCCAACCGGCACCCCGCCGAGGCGGTCGCCCGCATCAGCCGAGGCGGCCGCCTGTCCGTGACGGGCCCCGTCCGGGGCCGGTGGCCGTCCGCAGACCGATGCCCTCAAGGACCTGCGGCCCGGTACGGCGAGCCGCCACCGGGCCGGAGCCGAAGGCGGTCGGCCCACGGCCTCGGCCGCCCCGCCCACCGACCGGCGACGATCACCTCAGGACAACGACCAGCGAGGCCCCGAAGGAGTGTCCTCGATGGCCAGGCCGGACTGCTGGAGCTGGTCGCGGATGGCGTCGGCGGTCGCGTAGTCCTTACGGGTACGGGCCGCCTGGCGCTGGTCCAGGACCAGCCGGACCAGCGAGTCGACGACGCCGTGCAGGTCCTCGCCGCGGTCCGTGCCGCCGCCCGACCAGTGCTCGTCCAGCGGGTCCAGGCCCAGCACGCCGAGCATGGCGCGGACCTCCGCCAGCCGGGCGACCGCCGCTTCCTTGTCGTCGGCCGTCAGCGCGGAGTTCCCCTGCCGGACGGTGGTGTGCACGACGGCGAGCGCCTGCGGGACGCCGAGGTCGTCGTCCATCGCCTCGGCGAAGGCCGGCGGCACCTCGGCGGCGGGCTCGACCGGACCGGCCTTCTCCACCACGCGCTGGATGAAGCCCTCGATCCGCGCGAACGCGGACTCGGCCTCGCGCAGCGCCTCCTCGCTGTACTCGATCATCGAGCGGTAGTGCGGGGTGCCCAGGTAGTAGCGCAGCACGATCGGGCGCCAGCGCTTGAGCATCTCGGAGACCAGCACCGAGTTGCCCAGGGACTTCGCCATCTTCTCGCCGCTGATGGTCACCCACGCGTTGTGGCACCAGTAGGCGGCGAAGTCGTCGCCGTACGCCTTGGCCTGCGCGATCTCGTTCTCGTGGTGCGGGAAGACCAGGTCGACGCCGCCGCCGTGGATGTCGAAGGCGGTGCCCAGGTACTTGTGTGCCATCGCCGAGCACTCCAGGTGCCAGCCGGGGCGGCCGCGGCCCCACGGGGTCTCCCAGCTCGGCTCGCCCGGCTTCGCCGCCTTCCACATGGCGAAGTCGCGCGGGTCGCGCTTGCCGGTCTCGCCCTCGCCGGAGGGCTGGAGGAGGTTGTCCAGCTCCTGGTTGGACAGCTCCAGGTAGTCCGGGAAGGAGCGCACATCGAAGTAGACGTTGCCGTCCGCCGCGTAGGCGTGGCCGCGCTCGATCAGCCCCCGCATCATTTCGATCATCTCGGGGACGTGACCGGTCGCGCGTGGCTCGTAGGTGGGGCGCAGGCAGCCGAGCGTGTCGTAGGCCGTGTTGAAGGCGACCTCGTTCTCGTAGCCGATGGCCCACCACGGGCGGCCCTGGTCGGCGGCCTTCGTGATGATCTTGTCGTCGATGTCCGTGACGTTGCGGATGAACGTCACGTCGTAGCCGCGGTACAGGAACCAGCGGCGCATGATGTCGAAGTTCAGCCCCGACCGGATGTGCCCGATGTGCGGGGCGGCCTGCACGGTCGCGCCACACAGGTAGATCGAGACACAGCCCGGCGTGAGCGGGGTGAAATCACGAGTCTGCCGGGCGCTGGTGTCGTACAGGCGAATAGTCACGCGTCAAGGGTAGTCCGAACCGGACAGTGCCCGGCGCCCCCACAGGGACACGGTCACAGAAGCGTGATGTTCCCCTTGACACGTAGCGTGTGGTCACCGTGGTTCCGGAGCCGGTGCGCGCCCCTGTGGGAGGTGCCGTCGCACCTCCCCGCCCAACGCCGCTCCCCCACACGGGATCGCGGCGCCCCCTCGCTCCCGGGCCCCGCCCGGTCTCCGTCCGGCTAGATCCCCGGCACCAGCAATGCCGTGGCCACCGCCGCCAGGCCCTCCGCGCGGCCCGTCAGGCCCAGGCCGTCCGAGGTCGTGCCGGAGACCGAGACCGGTCCGCCGGCCGCTTCGGAGAGGACCTTCTGGGCCTCGGCGCGCCGCTTGCCGATCTTCGGGCGTACGCCGATGACCTGCACCGCGATGTTGCCGACGACGAAGCCCTCGGCCCGTACGATGCGGGCCGCCTCGGACAGCAGCGTCACGCCGGAGGCACCGGCGTACTCCGGGCGGTCGGTGCCGAAGTGCGCGCCGAGGTCGCCGACGCCGGCGGCCGAGAAGAGCGCGTCACAGGCCGCGTGCGCGACCACGTCGCCGTCGCTGTGCCCGGCCAGGCCGTACCCGTCACTGGCCGCGTCGTCCCAGAGGAGCCCGGCGACCCACAGCTCGCGCCCCTTCTCGAAGGCGTGCACATCGGTGCCGATGCCCACCAGCGGCACCCGCTGCGGCTCATACATACCCATCGGTGGCCCTCCTGCGGGCGAGTACGGCTTCGGCGAGCACCAGGTCCAGCGGCCGGGTCACCTTGAACGCTTCTTCATGTCCGGGCACCACCACGACGGGCGCGCCGAGCTGCTCGACCATGCCGGCGTCGTCGGTGGCGCCATCACCCTGAAGGGTGACTGTTTCGTGGGCCTTGACCAGGGTCGCCCGATCGAAGCCCTGCGGAGTCTGTACGGCGCGCAGCCGCGCCCGCTCCGGGGTGCCCACCACCGGCTCCGGCTCGCCCGCCCGCTCGCCGGTGCGCGGCTCGACCTGCTTGACGGTGTCGGCGAGCGGCAGCGCGGGCACCACGGCCGGGGCACCGTCGCGTACGGCGGCGATCACCGAGTCGACGGTGTCGGCGGGGACCAGCGGGCGGGCCGCGTCGTGCACCAGCACCACGTCGATGGCGTCGGGCAGCGCCTCCAGACCGCGGCGCACGGATTCCTGGCGGGTCTCGCCGCCGGGCACGACCACCAGGTCGGTGCGGTCGGGCAGCGGGTGCTGGTCCAGCAGGTTGCGGACCTCGGTGGCGCCGTCCGGCGGAGCGACGACCACGACGAGGGAGACGGCACGGGAGGCGGCCATCGCGCGTACGGCGTGGACGAGCATGGGTGTGCCGCCCAGCGCTCGCAGCGCCTTGGGGGCGCCCGGGCCCAGCCGTACGCCGCGTCCGGCCGCGGGGATCACCGCGGCGGTACGGGGCCGGGGCGCGCCGGAGTGTCCGGCGGAATCTGGGGATACGTCTGACATCGGTCGCTCCGAAGCCCGGGGAGACCCCGGAATTAGCGCAGACAGGTTTGTTTCCTGAGCCGACATGGGTATGGCCGCAGTGTGCCGGGCGCGACGCCCCGATCCGGACCCTTCCGTGACAACGGGTCGGGACAGCTGCCCGAGCCCGGCACGCCATAAGCCGACGGGACGGCGGATCTTTTCGGGGACGGACACGGGGGCGGTCACCACGGGCAACGATCACAGAGTGCGGTGGTGGTGCACGGTTGCCGTATGCCCCGCATGGCTGCGCAAGGCGCCGCATGCGGGTGGCGCGCGTGTCGCCAGATATGCCGCAGCGCCCGGCAACTGACCGCTCCGAGCCGGAGTCGGCCGCCACTCGGGCACCGCGGCATTCTTACGTCGTCAGGACGCGAGGACCTCGTCGAGCAGGGCCTCGGCCTTGTCCTCGTTCGTGTTCTCCGCGAGGGCGAGTTCGCTCACCAGGATCTGGCGGGCCTTGGCGAGCATCCGCTTCTCACCGGCGGACAGACCGCGCTCACGCTCACGACGCCACAGGTCACGCACCACCTCGGCGACCTTGATCACGTCACCTGAAGCGAGCTTCTCCAGATTTGCCTTGTAGCGACGGGACCAGTTCGTCGGCTCTTCGGCATATGGTGCGCGCAGCACCTCGAAGACCCGGTCCAGCCCGTCCTGGCCGACCACATCGCGTACGCCGACGAACTCCGCATTGTCCGCTGGTACGCGAACAGTCAGATCGCCCTGGGCGACCTTCAGCACCAAGTAGGTCTTGTCCACGCCTTTGATCTGGCGAGTTTCGATGGCCTCGATCAGCGCGGCCCCGTGATGGGGATAGACCACGGTGTCGCCAACCTTGAACGTCATGTGACAGGTACCCCTTCCGTGGCTATCCATGCTAACACGGGAACGGGCTGTTCTGAATGGCGTTTTCGCAGGTCAGGGCATATCTCGGGGCTTGACAACAACGGCCGGAACGTGCTTCGACAGGCCTCCGGGTGCAGGAATTCGCAGGTCGGAGGCGCTTCGCGGGCGGGCGGAAACACGTACGTCACACCCCGGGAGAGGCCCGTCGCGGCACCCGTACGTCCCGTTTTGCCGGGATCAGGATGCCGCCGTTTCGCTACGCCGTTCGGTTCCGGAGGTCAGGTGTCCGCCGAATCGTGAATTGATCATCGCGTACCGGACGGCGTACGTGATCAATTCCGGGAAGCCGTCCCATTCCCTGCGAATGCCGATTTACCTCGGAGGAAACCGGTCCGGCTTCACCCGATCGGGCGCTTGCCGGATATTCGGCTTTCTTCTAGGGCCGTGTCGGCCCCTTCCACGGAGCGGCCGGGAAACGTCCCCGGTGACGGGTGGTCCGCGGCATTCGGGCGTACGGCGGAGGACGGTCGCGGCGCGCCGGGGAGGGATGTCACGAGGGTGTGATCGTCCTGGGGGCGGGTCGGGTGCGGCGGCCCGGGGGCGGCTCGGTAACCTAGCGGCGCTGACACACCCTTAGGGCGGCTTTACGCGGACGTCGACACGGCGGCCGTGTGCGGGCCGCCCAGCCGCCCATCGCGACCGGGCTCGAAGTTCGGCCGCCGTAGTTCGTCCAAGGAGATGCCGCCGCCGTGAGCCGCAGCCTTCGACGCGGCGTCCTCGCCGCCACCGTTCTCACGCTCTCGATCGCCACGCTCTCCGCGTGCGGAGCCGGGAACGACGCCCAGACGCTCCAGGTCAAGCCGGACAACGCCGCGACCAGCGTCGGCGACATCAAGATCCAGAACGCCTCCGTCGTCACCCAGCCCGACGCGAACGCCGAGGGCCCGGCCGTGGTGACCGCGACGGTGTTCAACAACGGCAGCAAGGACCAGACGCTGCAGTCCATCAAGGTCAACGGTACGAACAAGGAAGCGAAGCTGGCGCCCGCCAAGGGCTCCGGGCCGATCGTGGTCCCGGCCGGCCGTTCCGTCGTGATCGGCGGCAAGGACAACGCGTCCGCCGTGCTGGACAGCGGCCGCGAGTCCGTGAAGAACGGCGACGCGCAGTCCGTGACGTTCGACTTCAGCGCCGCCGGGAAGGTCACCCTGCGGGCGTTCGTCGTCCCGGCCAAGAGCTACTTCAAGGACTTCGGCCCGAGCGAGGTGCCGTCGCCGTCCGGCTCGGCCCGTCCGTCCGGCAGCCCCGCCGTGCCGTCCGGCAGCCCGTCGGGGACGGCCAAGCCGAGCGGTTCGGCCAGTGCCGGTGCCGGTGCCGACAGCAGCGGCACGCCGCAGTCGCCCGAAGCCGGCCGCTGAGGCCGTAGCGGCGTAGCACCAGCCGTACCGCAGTAGCACCGCGAGCGCCGTGCGGACCGGAGTGTTCCGGTCCGCACGGCGCTCGTGTACGCCCGGCCGCCTGGCAACGCGGTACCCGGGGCCGGGCATGGTGACGCGGGCCCCGCGGGCCGGACCGGCGGCAGACACCGGCCGGCACCAGCAGAGCCCTGCGACTCGTCTTCTCGAAGCTGTGGCTGGGCTTACGGCTCGAACTTGTACCCCAGGCCACGGACCGTGACCAGATACCGCGGCGCGCCCGGGTCCGGCTCGATCTTGGCCCGCAGCCGCTTCACATGGACGTCCAGCGTCTTGGTGTCCCCCACGTAGTCGGCACCCCAGACACGGTCGATCAGCTGCATACGGGTCAGTACGCGGCCCGCGTTGCGCAGCAGCATCTCCAGGAGGTCGAACTCCTTCAGGGGCAGGTCGACCTTGCCGCCGGAGACCGTGACGACGTGCCGGTCCACGTCCATCCGGACCGGGCCGGCCTCCAGGGCCTGCGGCGCGACCTCCTCGGGCTCGCCGCGGCGGCGCAGCACCGCGCGGATCCGGGCGACCAGCTCGCGAGAGGAGAAAGGCTTGGTGACGTAGTCGTCGGCTCCTATCTCCAGGCCGACCACCTTGTCGATCTCGCTGTCCTTGGCGGTCACCATGATGACCGGGACGTTGGAGCGGCCGCGCAGCTGACGGCAGACCTCGGTACCGGGCAGGCCCGGCAGCATCAGGTCCAGCAGGACCAGGTCGGCGCCGTTGCGCTCGAACTCGTCCAGGCCGTCGGGGCCGGTGGCCGCGACGGCGACCTCGAAGCCCTCCTTGCGGAGCATGTACGACAGGGCGTCACTGAACGATTCCTCGTCCTCGACGACGAGCACTCGGGTCACGGAAGGACCTCCGGGGCAGGGTGAGCAGGGAGCGGATCGTTGAAGGTCTCGTACGGGCGGTCCTCGTCGTCGAGGCCCTCCGCGGATGGGTCGGAGCCGGTACGCGCGCGGTCGCGCACGGCGCCGGCCTCCGGGAGACGCAGGGTGAAGGTGGAGCCCTGTCCCTCAGCGCTCCAGACCGTGACCTCCCCGCCGTGCGAGGCGGCCACGTGTTTGACGATGGCGAGACCCAGGCCGGTCCCGCCGGTGGCGCGCGAGCGCGCCGGGTCCACGCGGTAGAACCGCTCGAAGACGCGGTCCCGGTCCTTCTCCGATATCCCGATGCCCTGGTCGGTCACCGCGATCTCGATCATGTCGCCACCGTGCGCCTGGACACGGCGGCCCGCGATACCGACCCGGGTACGGGCCGGTGAGTAGTTGACGGCGTTTTCGACGAGGTTGCCCAGAGCGGCGGCGAGCTGGCCGCGGTTGCCCCAGACGTGCAGGTCGGCGGTGCCGGCGGCGGCCATGGTGATCTGTTTGATGCCGGCCTGCTGGCGGCAGCGGTCGATCGCCTCGGCGACCAGTTCGTCCACGCGCACCGGCTCGGCGTCCTCCAGCGGGTCGTCGTTCTGCACCCGGGAGAGGTCGATCAGTTCCTGGACGAGGTTGGTCAGCCGCGTGGCCTCGTTCTGCATGCGCCCCGCGAAGCGCTCGACGGCCTCGGGGTCGTCGCTCGCGTCCATGACGGCCTCGGACAGCAGGGACAGCGCGCCGACCGGCGTCTTCAGCTCATGGCTGACGTTGGCGACGAAGTCGCGGCGTACCGCCTCTATGCGCCGGGCCTCGGTCAGGTCCTCGACCAGCAGCAGCACCAGCCGGGAGCCGAGGGGCGCGACCCGCGCGGAGACCGCCAGGGCCTCGCCGCCGCGGCCCGTACCGCGGCGCGGCAGATCCAGCTCGACCTGGCGTATCTCGCCGTCGCGACGGGTTTCGCGGGCCATCTGGAGCATCGGCTCGACGGCCAGCTTGCCGCCGCGTACCAGCCCGAGCGCGTAGGCGGCGGAGCTGGCCTTGACCACGGCGTCGGCCTCGTCCAGGACGACGGCCGAGGAGCGCAGCACCGACAGGACCGTGTCCACGCCGGGCGGCAGCACCGCGTCCGTGTGCAGGGAGGTACGCGTGGGCTTGGCCTGTTCCCGCTCACTCCAGCGGAACGCCAGCATGGCGAAGACGCCGGTGCACAGACCGGCGATCGCTGCCACTGCGGCGACGGCCGCGTCCACGTTCATGACTCCAGGTTATGCGTCGCCTGTGACACTTCCCCAGCCGTTCGAGGGCCTGCTCGAACACACGTCGCCCAGAGTTCACCTCGGTGTCGGCACTGGTTCACTCCGGATGGCAGAACCGGTCGCGTTCCGGACGGAACGTGGGAGCGTAGGGGCTCCGGCCCCACGTCACCACCCCGGACGACACCTCACCACCCCGAGCGATACGTCACCACCCGAACCGAGAGAAGGTCACTGATGCGGGACGCGTACCACGAGGAGCTGGACTCGATCGGCGAGGGCCTCGTCGAGATGGCCAGGCTCGTCGGCTCCGCGATCGGGCGCGCCACCACGGCGATACTCGACGCGGACCTGAAGCTGGCCGAGGCCGTCATCGCCGCCGACGAGAAGGTCGACGACCTCCAGCGGGACCTGGAGGCCCGCGCGATAGCCCTGCTGGCGCGCCAGCAGCCGGTCGCCACCGATCTGCGGATCGTCGTCACCTCCCTGCGCATGAGCGCCGACCTGGAACGTTCCGGCGACCTGGCCCAGCACGTGGCCAAGCTCGCCCGGCTGCGCTTCCCGGAGACGGCCGTACCGCGGGACCTGCACGCCACGATCCTGGAGATGGGCCAGCTGGCCCAGCGCCTGATGGCCAAGGCCGCCGAGGTCATCATCACCAAGGACGTCGACCTGGCACTCCAGCTGGAGCAGGACGACGACGCGATGGACCTCCTCCACCGCGCCCTCTTCCAGCACCTGATGGACGACCGCTGGAAGCACGGCATCGAGACGGCCGTGGACGTGACGCTGCTGGGCCGCTACTACGAGCGGTTCGCCGACCACGCGGTGTCGGTCGCCAAGCGCGTCGTCTACCTGGTCACCGGCGAGCACGCGGACGAGATCGCCGCGCCGGCGCCGGTGGAGGGCGCGTAGCGGCGCTCGGCTCGGCACGGCACGGCACGCACGCCCCGGCCAGGCCCGTACGGCGGCGCGCCGTGCCACCACGCGCCGTTGATGCGCCTCGGTGAGCGGGCCTCCAATGGAAGCGAACGACATTCGATGCCCCTCTTCCCAAGGAGGCAGATCATGACGCGTTCCACTGCTCCCGAGCCCCGGCAGAGCGACTGCAGCTGCGGCCCCGGCTGCTCCTGCGGCTGCCAGTCCGGCGGCCCCTGCCAGTGCGGCGGCGGCTGCGGCTGACCCGGCCAGCGGTTGGGGCCGACTTCCTGCGGCCACTTCAGCCACAACCGCACCACACCCAGGGTCCCGCCCGGCACCCAGCCGAGCGGGGCCACTGACCTGCCCCCCAGTGCCCACTTGCCCTGTTTCTGGCGGACCTGTGGATGGTCAGGACACTCGGATCTCCGGTTGGTACATGTCCAGCCAGGTGGCGATGTCGTTTATCCGGTCGAGCTGCTCGCGCCCGGCGTCCGGCATCGTTGCCGGGTCCATCTTCACCATCTCGTCGATCGATGTCCGGTTCACGACCTGGAAGACCGGGTGGTCCGGCTCGGAGAGCAACCGCCTGCCCATCTGCTGCAACCCGGCTGCATAGCGTGCGTCCTGGGTGGACGGGAAGGGGCTCTTCAACCGGTCCACCACCGACCGCGGGAGCAGGTCGCCGGCGGCTGCGCGGAGCAGGCTCTTCTCCCTGCCGTCGAAGCTCTTCATCGACCACGGGGTGTTGTAGACATACTCCACCAGCCGGTGGTCGCAGTACGGCACCCGGACCTCCAGGCCGACCGCCATGCTTATCCGGTCCTTGCGGTCGAGCAGCACCGGGAGGAACCGGGTGAGGTGCAGGTGGCTCATGACACGCATACGCCGTTCGTGCGCGTCCTCGCCGGGCAACATCTCGATGCCGGCGACCGCTTCGCTGTACCGGTCCTTGATGTACGTCACCAGGTCACTCGTGGCCACCAGATCCGGGTTGAGCAGCCCCTTCGCGTTCGTCGTCTTGGCCCACTCGGACAGTACGGGGACCATCCACGGGAAGATGCCGGCACGCTGCGCCACCGGGTCCTGGAACCACGGATAGCCTCCGAAGAGCTCGTCCGCCGTCTCACCGGAGAGCGCGACCGTGGAGTGCTCGCGGATCGCCTTGAACAGCATGTACAGCGGTACGTCCACATCGGCGAGGCCGCAGGGGAAGTCCTTCGCGGCCAGGACCGCCCGGCGCGCGTCGGGATCGGTGAGCGCGGTGTGGGGCAGCACGATGTCCTCGTGCATCGAGCCGACGTGGCCGGCCACGTCGTGCACGTACGGCGAGTCCGGGGTGGCCCGCATGCTGTCGGGCCGGAAGTTGTCGGCCAGCCCGGTGAAGTCGACGGAGAAGCTGCGCACCTTCTCGCCGTGCGCGGCCAGCTCCCGGGCGGACAGCGCCGTGAGCGAGCTGGAGTCCAGTCCTCCGGAGAGCAGCACGCACTGCGGCACGTCCGCGACGAGCTGGCGCCGCACGATGTCGTCGAGCAGCTCACGGATCTTGGCGATCGTGGTGTCCCGGTCGTCGGTGTGCTCCCGGGTCTCCAGCTTCCAGTACGTCCGCTCCCGCACACCGGCGCGGTCGACCGTCACGAGCCTGCCCGGCGGGACCTCGCGCATATCGGACCAGATCGCGTGCCCCGGTGTCTTGCACAGGCTCAGCAGTTCGGCCAGGCCGTCGGCGTCGATCACCCGCTTGAACATCGGGTGCGCCAGGATGGCCTTGGGCTCCGAGCCGAAAAGCACGCCGTCGGCGGTGGGATAGAAGTAGAAGGGCTTGATGCCCATGCGGTCGCGGATCATGACCAGCTTCTCGTGCCGGGAGTCCCAGACCGCGAAGGCGTACATGCCGTTGAGCCGGTCGGCCAGTGCCTCGCCCCACTCCAGGTAACCGCGCAGCACGACCTCGGTGTCGCTGGCCGTCCGGAAGCGGTGGCCATGGCCGCGGAGTTCCTCGCGCAGTTCCGTGAAGTTGTACACCTCGCCGCTGTAGGTGATGACCACCGGGCCGTTGGGGGTGTCGACACGCATCGGCTGCGTGCCGCCCTCGATGTCGATCACCGCCAGCCGGCGGTGGCCGAGTGCCACGTGCCGGTCCACCCAGGTGCCTCTGGCGTCGGGGCCCCGGTAGGCCATGGTGTCGGTCATCGCGTCCACCGTGGCCTGCTCTTTGGTCAGGTCGTGGTCGAATGCGAGCCACCCCGAGATTCCGCACATTTCGGCACTCCCGTCGTCGTCATGGGCCGATGTGCCCACGGCCGGGATCGTCCCGCGGATTGATTAGTGTTTCTTTCAAACAATGCCTAGCAGACCCGTCGGATGCTCCCGGTCAAGGCAGGGTGGGGCATGTGAGGCGGATGGACCCGCGACAGGCGCGGCGGCCACGCCCGGCGTACGTCGCTGCATGAGCATCACTGGACACGGATGCCCGAAAGAGACCACGGCCCCTCATCCGCACCGAACGTGCAGATGAGGGGCCGTGATCGCGGTCTTGCGGTGCTTACTTCTTCTTGCCCTGGTTCTTCACGGCCTCGATGGCGGCCTTGGCGGCCTCGGGGTCGAGGTAGGTGCCGCCCGGGTTCACCGGGTGGAAGTTGGCGTCCAGGTCGTAGGAGAGCGGGATGCCGGTGGGGATGTTCAGGCCGGCGATGTCGGCGTCGGAGATGCCGTCCAGGTGCTTGACCAGGGCGCGCAGGGAGTTGCCGTGGGCGGCGACCAGGACGGTGCGGCCGGTGGCCAGGTCCGGGACGATGCTGTCGTACCAGTACGGCAGCATGCGGACGACGACGTCCTTGAGGCACTCGGTGCGGGGGCGCAGCTCGCTGGGGATGATCGCGTAGCGCGGGTCGTCGATCTGGGAGAACTCGGCGTCGTCCGCGAGGGCGGGCGGCGGGGTGTCGTACGAGCGGCGCCAGAGCATGAACTGCTCCTCGCCGAACTCGGCCAGGGTCTGGGCCTTGTCCTTGCCCTGGAGCGCTCCGTAGTGCCGCTCGTTCAGGCGCCAGCTGCGGTGGACCGGAATCCAGTGGCGGTCGGCGGCCTCCAGGGCGAGCTGCGCGGTGCGGATGGCGCGCTTCTGGACGGAGGTGTGCACGACGTCGGGGAGCAGGCCGGCGTCCTTGAGCAGCTCACCGCCGCGGACTGCCTCCTTCTCGCCCTTCTCGTTGAGATTGACGTCCACCCAGCCGGTGAACAGGTTCTTCGCGTTCCACTCGCTCTCGCCGTGGCGAAGGAGGATCAGCTTGTACGGTGCGTCGGCCATGCCTTCGAGCGTAATCCACATTCGGCCATGGGATCGCCGCGGCCCACGGTCAGGGGTCCGGGTGCGGATCGGACATCGAGATGATCTTCGTGGGGGCACGGTCGCCGATACGGGTGCTGGCACGATCGCGTCGCACCGACGGCTCCGGGAGGCTGGCTGTGGGGCCGGGGACCCGCGCCGGACGGTGGCGGGCGGATGGCCTGAACAGGTTGCCGGAACGGGGAGACCACACATGACGACCTACACACGCCGTGCCTGTGTGACGGCGGGGCTGGCCGCTGCGGCAGCGCTGGCCCTCGCCGACCCGGCGGTCGGAAGCGCGACGGCGGCCGGGCACGCGCGGACGGCTGGTACACGGGGCGCGGCGCCGGTCCGGATGACGCTGCCTCCGCCGACCGGGCCGTACGGAGTGGGGATCGCTTCGCTGCGCCTGGTGGACGGCGGGCGCCGTGATCCCTGGGTGGCGGAGCGGCCGTACCGGGAGCTCATGGTGAGTGTGCGCTATCCGGCCCGCGCGGTTGCCGGTCGCCCGTTCGCGCCGCAGATGCTGCCGGGGGAGGCGGCCGCGTTCGATGAGTGGAGCAACTTCTCGGCGGCCATTCCGAAGGGGACCGCCGACTGGGGCGCCACCCGTACGCATGCGCGTCCGGACGCGCCGGTCGCGCGGCACGAGGGTCGGCCGCGGGGCTTCCCGGTGGTGCTGTACTCGCCCGGCGCGGCGGACCCGCGTGAGCTGGGCAGCACGCTCTGCGACGAGCTGGCGTCGCGCGGGTACGTCGTGGTCGGCATCGATCACACGTACGAGCCGCCTGGGGTGCAGTTTCCGGACGGGCGGGTCGCGTACAGCCGGATGCCGGAGGAGGCCGGGAAGGCCCAGGGCAAGCCCGAGCTGCTCACCGCGCTGCTGAAGAAGCTGGTGGCGGTGCGGGTGGCCGACACCAGGTTCGTCCTGGACGAACTGGCTCGGCCGGCGGCGCTGCCACGCTCGCTGCGCGGCGCGCTGGACCTGCGGGCCGTGGGGATGTTCGGGCAGTCCGGCGGCGGGTTCACGGCGGCGCAGGCCATGCACGACGATCGCCGTATCAAGGCGGCGGTGAACATGGACGGGGTGATGGGCTACACCCAGGACCCCGGTGATCCCGCCAATCCGTCAACGGTCGGTACGGACGGGCTGGACCGGCCGCTGCTCCTGATGGGCAAGGAGGGCGACGATCACCACACGGTCGCGTCCTGGAAGGCGGTGTGGGAGCGCAGTCCGGGATGGCATCGGGACCTGACCCTGACCGGCGCCCAGCACGCGAGCTTCACGGACGCGCAGTCGCTGGTGCCGCAGTTGGCCCGGAAGGCCGGACTCCCGCGCGCGACCGTCGAGAAGCTGGTGGGTACGGTCGCGCCGGAGCGGGCGGTGGCCGCGCAGCGGGCGTATGTGACGGCGTTCTTCGACCGGTGGCTGCGGGGGCGGGACAGCGGCCTCCTGGACGGGCCGTCGGCCCGCTTCCCGGAGGTCCGGTTCGTGTGGTGACGAGGCGGCGGGCCGTTACTCGGACGGCCGTTGCGTCAGGTGGCTGAACGCCTCCAGGTTGCGCGTGGACTCCCCGCGCGAGACCCGCCACTCGTACTCCTTGCGGATGGCGGAGGCGAACCCCATCTCCAGGAGCGTGTTGAAGCTGCCGTCGGCGTTCTCCAGGACCGTGCCGAGGATGCGGTCGAGTTCGTCGGGGGTGACGGCGGCGAGCGGCAGTTTGCCGACGAGGTAGATGTCGCCGAGCTTGTCGATCGCGTAACCCACCCCGTACAGGCGGGTGTTGCGCTCCAGGAGCCAGCGGTGCACGGCCTCGTGGTTCTCGTCCGGGCGGCGGACGACGAAGGCGTTGATGGACAGCGAGTGCTTGCCGACGACCAGGGAGCAGGTCGTCGAGAGCTTGCGGGTGCCGGGGAGGGTCACCACGTACGTGCCGGCGGTGGGCGATTCCCACTCCAGGCCGGCGTCGTCGAGAGCCGCCTCGATCACCTGTCGTGCCGCGTCGTCAGCCATGGGGTGATCGTAGGTGACGGCGCCGCTCCTGCATCGCCGCGGTGTACACCTCGGCGGTCGCGGCGGCGGCGGTGTCCCAGCCGAAGGACCGGGCGTGCCGGGCGGCGGCCCCGCCCATCCGGCCCGCCAGGGAGGTGTCCCGGGCGAAACGGCCCAGGGCGCGGGCGTAGTCGGCCGGGTCGTGGCCGGATATCAGGAAGCCGCTGACGCCGTCGCGGACCGCCACCGGCAGGCCGCCGACGGCCGCGGCGACGACCGGGGTGCCGCACGCCTGGGCCTCGATCGCGACCAGCCCGAACGATTCGCTGTAGGACGGCATGACCAGGACGGACGCGGCGCGGTACCAGTCGGCGAGCTGCTCCTGCCCGACCGGCGGGCGGAAGCGGACGACGTCGGCGATGCCGAGGCGGGCGGCCAGCTTCTGCAGGCCCTCGGGCTTGGCCAGGCCGCTGCCGCTCGGGCCGCCGACCACCGGGACGACCAGGCGCGACCGCAGGGACGGGTCCTCGTCGAGCAGGACGGCCACGGCGCGCAGCAGGATGTCGGGGGCCTTCAGCGGCTGGATGCGGCCGGCGAAGAGCGGGATCAGGGCGTCCTGCGGCAGGCCCAGGCGGGCGCGGGCGGCGGAGCGCGAGGCGGAGGTGCCGGTGTCGTCGCCGGGGGCGCCGGGGTGGGGGTCCGCGCCGGGGCCGGGTCCTGTAGGGCGGAAGCGGTCCAGGTTGACGCCCGGGTGCACCACCGCGACCTTGTCCCGCTCGGCCTCGTAGTGGCGCATCAGCTCGCCGGCTTCCTCGTCCGTGTTCGCGATCAGCCGGTCGGCGGCGCGCACGATCTGGGTCTCGCCGATGACGCGCGCGGCGGGCTCGGGGGTGTCGCCCGCGGCCAGCGCGGCGTTCTTGACCTTGGCCATGGTGTGCATGGCGTGGACGAGCGGGACGCCCCAGCGCTCGGCGGCGAGCCAGCCGACGTGGCCGGAGAGCCAGTAGTGGGAGTGCACCAGGTCGTAGTAGCCGGGGCGGTGCCCGGCCCAGGCCTGCATCACGCCGTGGGTGAAGGCGCAGAGCTGGGCCGGCAGCTCCTCCTTGGCCAGGCCCTCGTACGGGCCGGCGTCCACGTGTCGTACGAGGACGCCGGGGGCCAGCTCGACGGCGGGCGGCAGCGTGCCGGTCGTGGCGCGGGTGAAGATCTCCACCTCGATGTTGAGGGCGGCGAGCTTCCTGGCCAGCTCGACGATGTAGACGTTCATGCCGCCGGCGTCGCCGGTGCCCGGCTGGTGCAGCGGGGAGGTGTGCACGCTCAGCATGGCGACCCGGCGGGGACGGCGGACCGCTCCGGGCAGCCGCAGTCCGGAACGCCCCGGGAACGGACCGTGGGAACGGCTGCGGAGCCTGGACACGTATTGGCTCACTGCGGGCTACCTCCTAGCCGGTACGGCCTTGGCCGGGGCGTGCGGCGCCTCCGAAGCCCGTAACAATGCGACCGGCGCGTGCATTTCCCGGTGAGCCCGCTCCCTCCGCACTTTGCCAAAGCGTGACCTTGGAGCTCAGGAGGCGACCGGATCAGCAGGTGACCGGGGCACGACGAAGCCACCGGCTCAGGAGGTGACCGAGGCACGACGAAGCGACCGGTTCGGGAGGTGAGCAGTGCCTGGCGGGACGGGTGGGGCCGCTGTGCACATAAAGTCAGGACATGGTCCGCAGCTCGTCCCCCTCTTCCGCCTCGTCTGCCCCTCCCCCGTCCTCCCGCCCCCTGGGGAACGCGACCCGCGGAACCACCAACCCGAACCGGCTGCGCCGCATGGACCGCTGGATCGCCGCCACACACGCCACCGCGCTGCGCCGCGGCCCCGCCCCCGTCGCCGTGGACCTCGGTTACGGCGCCGCGCCGTGGACCGCCGTGGAACTGCTCGCCCGGCTGCGTACGGTCCGGGCCGACGTACAGGTGGTCGGCATCGAGATCGACCCGGAGCGGGTCGCCGCGGCGGCGCCGTACGCGTGCCCGGGGCTGGTCTTCGCCCACGGAGGCTTCGAGGTGCCGCTGCCGGGACGGCGCCCGCCGGTGCTGATCCGGGCCGCGAACGTACTGCGCCAGTACGCCGAGGAGGAGGTGACCGCCGTCTGGGAGCGGCTGTGCGCGCGGCTCGCGCCGGACGGGCTCCTGGTGGAGGGCACCTGCGACGAGATCGGGCGGCGGCACGTGTGGGTGGCGCTGGGCCCCGAAGGGCCGCGTACGGTCACTTTCGCGGCCCGGCTCGGCGCCCTGGAAACCCCTTCCGACCTGGCGGAACGCCTGCCGAAGGCGCTGATCCACCGCAATGTGCCGGGCCAGCCCGTGCACGCGTTCCTGCGCGACTTCGACCGGGCGTGGGCGGCCGCCGCCCCGTACGCGTCACTGGGCGCGCGGCAGCGGTGGATGCGCAGTGTGCTCGCGCTGAGTACGGCGTGGCCGCTGGCCGACGGGCCCCGGCGGTGGCGA
Source organism: Streptomyces sp. NPDC018019 (assembly GCF_044327805.1). NCBI lineage: Bacteria > Bacillati > Actinomycetota > Actinomycetes > Kitasatosporales > Streptomycetaceae > Streptomyces > Streptomyces sp. NPDC018019. The sequence continues at coordinate 298,896 of NZ_JBIRGD010000005.1, forward strand.
CAGGGCGAGGTCACGGTCCGGTGGGAGGCGTTGGCGCCGGTGTGAGGCGCACTCCTGTCGCCGCCGGAGAACGCGCGGCGGACGCGGCGGTGCCCGGGGGACGGCACCGTCGCGCCTCAGCCCTGCGTCACTGGGAGATCTGCTTGCGCGAGCTGCCGCCCGTGATCTGGATCTTGCGCGGCTTGGCCTGCTCCGCGACCGGGATGCGCAGCGTCAGGACGCCGTTCTCGTACGCCGCGTCCACCCGCTCGCTGTCGAGCGTCTCACCGAGGAACAGCTGCCGGCTGAACTTGCCGGTCGTACGCTCGCTCGCGATCATCTCGGCGCCCTCGGGGGCGGCGGAGGCGCGCTCGGCGCGGACGGTGAGCACGTTGCGCTCGACGTCGAGGTCGATCGACTCCGGGTCGACGCCCGGCAGATCGAAGTGGATCACGAACTCGTCGCCGGACCGGTACGCGTCCATCGGCAGCGCCGCCGGGCGCGCCGTGGTGCCGAACACCTGCTGGGTGAGGCGGTCGAACTCGCGGAACGGATCGGTGCGCATGAGCATCACGGGTCATCTCCTTCCGAAGGCAGTGGGTGCGATGCCCTTCGCCTTCTGGTATAGCCCCGCGAAGAAAAATTGACAAGCCCGGACTCAAGAAGATTGCCCGCCAGTGGCAGTGCCCCAGGTCAGATGGGACGCGGCGGTCGCCGGCGCAACGCACGAAGCCCCCTCCGGGCACTCGGAGGGGGCTCGGCGAAGCCGGAGTCGTTCAGACCGGCATGGCCTTGGCAAGGCCCACGAAGGCGGACCAGGCCGCCGCCGGGATCATCAGATGCGGCCCCTCGGGGGCCTTGCTGTCACGCACCGGGACGACGCCGGGGATACCGGGGGCTATTTCGATGCAGTTGCCGCCGTTGTCGCCGCTGTGGCTGCTCTTGAGCCACGTCGCCGCGCGAAGAACCTGCCTGTCCATGCTGCCCGTACCTTCCCATCAGGTCTCTGATCAGAGCGGCTGAGTCCGGGGCTGAGAGAGCGTCGGCCCTGAGCACATCATAGGTCTGGGAGTGCCGCGCGAAGACCTGCGGATCGTCGTTGAAATGACCGCGGTCGAGCGACTCGCTGTAGACCCACTCATGCCCATCAGGCAGCTTGATCAGGGACATTGAGGTGGTGGGACGCCTGAGCCCGGGTTGGTCGGCCGGGGCGACCTGAATGCGGATATTGGGGCGTTCTCCGACAGTCAGCAGGTGCGCGCACTGCTCACGCATTCCCGCCGCGCTGCCCATGACCGAACGTAGACAGCTCTCGTCAAGCATGGCTACGTACAGGGGCCCGTCCGCCGCCAAAAAGCGCTGCTGACGGCTGAGTCGCGCTCGTACAAGTCCCTCGACCTTGGCGCTGTCCTGGTAGCGACGCGAGTACAACGAGCGCGCGTAGCTTTCCGCCTGCAACAGCCCTGGCACGACGCCGCTTTGGTATTCGCGCAGCGTCACCAGCTCCGCGTCCATGTCGGCGCGTCGCTGGAACCAGTCCGGGTGTTCGATCTGCGAGTACCAGTCGATCCGGCGCCAAAGGCGCAGCAAGGTCCCGCCCGTGCGGAGCAGTTGGTCGCAGGCGATGACGAGTGGTTCGTCCGGCACCCGGGTGCCGGCTTCGATGCGCGTCACGTGGGAGCGGTCGCAGTGCAGCAGCCGGGCCAGGTCGGCTTGTCTGAGGCCGGCCGCTTCCCGGTGATGGGCCAGCAGTTCCCCGAACACTTCTGCGGGTCGCCGCGCCTGACCATTCTGAGCGTTGCGCCTCCTCATGACCCTCCTATGTGCCAGCCGACGAAAGACACCTTTCGCGCATTGTGGGCCAACCACCGTTGGGAAATGCTGGGTTCGACAAAACCCCACCACACCGGAGGACGGCACATGATGACCGCCGACGAAGACGCAAGGTCGTTCGAATCAATGGGGCTCGCCGCCGTGCGGGAGCGCAGGGACCCGGAGGCCGACGGGGATTGTGCCATCGACGGAGTGCCGAAGTGCGTGCACTGTCGTTGCCTTATCCTCTGGACGGACGAAACAGGTATCTGCCTCTTCTGCAAGAAGCCTCTGGACGGGCGAACTCCGTGAAAGAGGCCGGAGGCGCCGGTGGAAACAGCGGCGGGCCGTTCAGGTTCACCGTCTATCGGAGGAATGCGGCTGGTGACGCGCGGACGGCCGAGCGCCGCGAAGTCACCTTGTACGAGTGGCGCAGGCTCGGCCGTGACTGGAAGACGTGTACGTGCCCGCTCTGCTTTCCGGGTGGGCCCTCGACGATCACGCCCGGGATGCGGCCGTCCCCCGGTCGGCACAGCGACGAGCAGGAAGGAGCCGGTGAAGATGGGTAAGCAGAAGGGAGAGGAGTGGGCCCCGCAGGAGAACGAGGGGGCCGTCACCGACCCCGACACCCGGGTGTCCCGGAACGGTGACGTGCACAGCAGCGTGGCCGGCGATAAGGACCGCGAAGGGACGTAGCCCGTGATGCACGGCGAAGACCTGGCGAGAGAACTGCGGCGGGAGTACGGGTTCGTGCACGTCGGGCGTACCAAGGACGGGCAAGCCGTGATCATGCGCAAGGGGGCCCGCTGGACGGTGGTGCCGCTGCGGTTGCTCAATCAGGAGGCCGTGGATTCGATCCGGTCGCAGGCCGGTCTCGACCTCGTCTAGGCGGCCGGGCCTCCGCCCCCTGCCGCTACTGCCGCCCCACTTCCTGCACCGCCTCCAGCAACGCGTCCACCAATTCCCGGTCCCTTTCCTGGGTGAGGATGCGGCGGGCCTGGGCCGGGGGCAGCCACAGGAGCCGGTCCACCTCGATGTTCGGGTCGAAGGTGCCGCCGGTCGCTTCCGCTGCCCAGTAGCGGACTTCTTTGGGGCGGCCGTTGGCGACGTACCGGACAGTGGGGAGTTCGGTACCGGGACGGCAATGCATGCCGGTTTCCTCGGTTACCTCTCGCAGGGCGCCGGGCAGCCAGTCCTCGCCGCGTTTGAGTTTTCCTTTGGGGTGCGACCAATCGCCGTACTTAGGGCGGTGAATGAGGGCGATTTCCAGTGCGCCGTCGGCGGGTGAACGGCGCCACAGTACGCAGCCGGCCGCTCTGACGGGTTTGCTCGGCACCGACATTTTCTCCGTCATCCCTTCCGGGTTCTCCGTCATCCTTTCCGGACCGGCTGAGGACTTTCGGGAGCCGGTCCGGGAATCCAGACGCGGCCGAACACGTAGCGGGCCGCCTCGACTTCGTGCCGTTGGTCGGCGTGCAGGACGCCCAGCGCGTACGCGGTGGCCGGGGCGATGCGCGGGGTACGGGCCGCGGCGGCAGCTGCGGCAGCTGCCTCGGCCGCGTCGCGGTGGCGTTCCAGGGCGCGGCCCGCCTCCGCGAGGCGCGGGTCGATGCCGTCGGGGTCGAGTACCTCCTGGGCGTACCGGCTCAGACGGGCCAGCAGCCGGACGTGGTGCCAGGGGGCGTCCTGCCGGGCGTCGGCGGTGAGCGCGTCGGCGTTGTACGGGTGGCCGGCGCGGGCGAGCGGCAGTGCCGCGACGCCCTCCGCGAGCCGCCGGTGGGCCTGCTCGGCCAGCGGCGCCAGCACGTCCGCCGCGGGCCGGTCGGCGGCAGCGGTGAGCGGCGCTTCCGAGGCCAGTACGGCGACGGCGTCGGCGACCGCGTGGAAGCGGGAGGAGCCGAGCGCCTGGAGGGCCGCGGTGTGCGCGCGGGTGCGGGCGAGGGTGATCTGCCGTTCCAGCAGCGCACCGGCCCGCGCGGCCCCGGCGGAGAGGACGGCGTCGGCCTCGGTGCCGGACGCCCCGTCCCGGCCGGAGCCGGGGGAAGGTGTTTCCAGGGACGTGCCGTGGCCCGTACGCGCGGGGTCGCGGTCCCGGTCGGCCCGGCCGGTCAGCCGCTGCAACGCGCCCAGCAGGCGGTCCAGCCGTGCCGTACTGGCGTGCTCGCGGGCCAGTGTCCCGGACAGCCAGGCCAGTTCGCCCCGCAGGTGGTCGGCCCACTTCTCGTCCGTGAGGGGGCGGAAGGTGTGCAGGGCGCTGCCGATGCGCCGTGCCGAGGTGCGGAGTTGGGCCGCGGCCTCGCGGGTGCCTTCCGCGTCGGAGCCGCTCTCGCGGTGGGCGCGCAGGCTGCGCAGGAAGTCCGTCGCCTGGTGGTGCAGGTAGGCGGCGAGGATTTCCCTGGCGGTGTGCCCGGTCAGCATGGAACGCTCGGTTCCGTACGGGTGCGGGCGGCTGCCGGGGCGCGACGGCGGGCCGTCGGCCAGCGCGGCGGGCGCGCCGCCGGGCCCGGCGGGCTCGTAGCGGAGCGGGGGGACGTCATGTCGCTGGGCCACGCCGGCGCCTCCGGGCGTCAATGAGCATTTCCTGTACGTTGCGCAGCGGCGCGCCGTCCGCGTCGACCGCGTGCCGGGTCCAGTTGCCGTCCGGCCCCAGGTGCCAGGACGAGGTGGCGTCCGACGTACCGGTCTCCAGCAGCCGGTCGAGGGCGGCCCGGTGGCCCGGGTCGGTGACCCGGACCAGCGCCTCGATCCGCCGGTCCAGATTGCGGTGCATCATGTCGGCGCTGCCCAGCCAGACCTCCGGCTCGCCGCCGTTGCCGAAGGCGAACACCCGGGAGTGTTCGAGGAACCGGCCGAGGACGCTGCGGACCCGGATGTTCTCGCTGAGCCCCTCGACGCCGGGCCGCAGGGCACAGATGCCGCGCACCCACACGTCGACCGGCACGCCGGCCTGCGACGCGCGGTACAGCGCGTCGACGACCGCCTCGTCCACCATCGAGTTGACCTTGATGCGGACGTAGGCGGGCCGCCCGGCGCGGTGGTGCGCGACTTCCTTCGCGATGCGCTGGACGAGGCCGTCGCGCAGCGACTTGGGGGCCACCAGCAGCCGCCGGTAGGTCTCCCGGCGGGAGTAGCCGCTGAGCCGGTTGAAGAGGTCGGAGAGGTCCGCGCCCACCTGCGGGTCGGCGGTCAGCAGCCCCAGGTCCTCGTACAGCCGGGCCGTCTTGGGGTGGTAGTTCCCCGTTCCCACGTGCGAATAGCGGCGCAGCATCTCGCCTTCCTGGCGGACGACGAGCGACAGTTTGCAGTGCGTCTTGAGCCCGACCAGCCCGTACACGACATGGCAGCCCGCCTCCTCCAGTTTGCGCGCCCATTTGATGTTGGCCTGCTCGTCGAAGCGCGCCTTGATCTCGACCAGGACGAGCACCTGTTTGCCGGATTCGGCGGCGTCTATCAGGGCGTCGACGATCGGCGAATCACCGGATGTGCGGTACAGCGTCTGCTTGATGGCGAGGACGTCCGGGTCGGCGGCGGCCTGCTCCAGGAACGCCTGCACCGAGGTGGAGAACGAGTCGTACGGGTGGTGGAGCAGCACGTCACGGGCGCGCAGCGCGGCGAAGACGTCGGGCGCGGAGGCCGACTCGACCTCGGCGAGGTCGCGGTGGGTGCCCGCCACGAACTTCGGGTACTTCAGCTCCGGCCGGTCCAGGGCGCCGATCCCGAAGAGCCCGGTCAGGTCCAGGGGGCCGGGCAGCGGGTAGACCTCGGAGTCGGAGACCTTCAGCTCCTGGACGAGCAGGTCCAGCACGGCGGGGTCGATGGACTCCTCGACCTCCAGGCGCACCGGCGGCCCGAAGCGGCGCCGCATCAGCTCCTTCTCCAGCGCCTGGAGCAGGTTCTCCGCGTCGTCCTCCTCGACTTCGAGGTCCTCGTTGCGGGTCACCCGGAACATGTGGTGCGCCCGCACCTCCATCCCGGGGAACAGCTCCTCCAGATGGGCGGCGATCACGTCCTCGATGGGCACGTACCGCTGCGGGGCCGCCTCCAGGAAGCGGGAGAGCAGCGGCGGCACCTTGACCCGCGCGAAGTGGTCGTGGCCGCTGACCGGGTTGCGGACGACCACGGCCAGGTTGAGGGAGAGGCCGGAGATGTACGGGAACGGGTGGGCCGGGTCGACCGCCAGCGGGGTGAGGACGGGGAAGATCTGCTGGCGGAACAGGGTGAACAGCCGGGCCTGCTCCTTCTCGGTCAGGTCGGGCCAGCGGATCAGGTGGATGCCCTGGTCGGCGAGTTCGGGGGCGACGTCCTGCTGGAAGCAGGCGGCGTGCCGCGCCATCAGCTCGCGCGAGCGGGTCCAGATGAGGTCCAGCACCTCGCGGGGCTGGAGGCCGGAGGCGGAGCGGGTGGCGACGCCGGTCGCGATACGCCGTTTGAGGCCCGCGACGCGCACCATGAAGAACTCGTCCAGGTTGCTGGCGAAGATCGCCAGGAAGTTGGCCCGTTCGAGGAGCGGGGTGGCCGGGTCCTCGGCCAGCTCCAGCACCCGTTCGTTGAACGCCAGCCAGCTGCGCTCGCGGTCCAGGAACCGGCCGGCGGGCAGGTCCTCGTCGGCGCCGGCCGCACCGGACTCCTCGTAGTCGTCCAGGTCGGCGTCGAGGTCCGGCTCCAGCTCGGGCACCGGTACGGCCACCGCGTGCGGGCGGTGCGCGGCTATGGAGCCCACCGACGGCTGCGCGGAGGGCGGCAGGTGGGCCGCCGCCCGGGACGCGGTCGGCTCGGTCCGGTCCGGTGCCTGGGCGCTGGGCTGCTGGTTCATGACCTTATTCTTCCGCGCCGAGGGCGTTGCCAGCCCGTCGGACGGAGTCGGTACGGGGTGCAGGCGGCGACCGGCGGCGTTCGGGACAGCGGGCTGCATTCAGCGATGCTCGCAAGCGACGTTGAATCACCGGTAACGCGGATATGGCGGCCAGGCAAGCGGGCCGCTACCGGCCGGTGTTTACCTTCCCGTGTCTTGTGCGGGCGGGGGCGCACCCCAGGGCGCACGAGGGAGCGCGCGACAGCCCCGTCGCGCGCTCCCTGCCCTCGGCGGCCCCGTCGCCCGCCGGCTCGCGGTCAGACGTCCCAGGTGACCGGGAGGCTCTTCACCCCGTAGATGTCCGCGGCCTCCGGGCGCAGCTCGACCTCCTCGGCCGGTACCGCCAGGCGCAGCGTGGGAAAGCGGCTGACCAGGGCGGAGAAGGCGACCCGCATCTCGGTACGGGCCAGCTGCTGGCCCAGGCACTGGTGGACACCGTGGCCGAAGGCCAGGTGCCCGCCGCCCTGCCGCCGGATGTCGAGCACGTGGGGCTCGGCGAAGCGCTCGGGGTCGCGGTTGGCCGTGTTGAGCGACAGGATGACGCGCGTACCGGCCTCGAGGGTGTGGCCGCCCAGCTCCACGTCCTCCAGTGCCGTCCGCATGAACGTCTTGGCGACGCTCAGGTACCGCAGCAGTTCCTCCACGGCCCGGTCGGCGAGCGCGGGCTCGGCGCGCAGCGCGGCCAGCTGCGCCGGGTTCCGCAGCAGTGCGAACGTGCCCAGTGCCAGCATGTTCGCGGTGGTGTCGAGCCCGGCCGTCAGCAGGACCAGGCTGATCCCCTTCAGCTCCTCATCGGTCAGGTCGCTGTCGGTGAGGTCGCTGAGCACATCGTCGGTGGGGTGCGCGCGCTTGGCGGCCACCAGCTCCGCGAGGTAGTCCTGGGTCGCGGTGTAGGCCGCTATCAGGTCCTCGTCGCTCGTCTCCCCGTTCATGAACGACTCGACCTGCGCCTGGAAGGAGCCCCGCTCCTCGTACGGCACGCCCAGCAGCTCGCAGATGATGATGGCGGGGATGGGCCTGGCGAACGCGGGCACCAGGTCCGCCGGCGGCCCGGTCTTCTCCATGGCGTCCAGGCAGTCGGCGGTGATCTGCTCGACGCGCTCGGTGAGCAGGCGCATGCGCCGTACGGTGAATTTGCCCATCAGCGGCTTGCGGTAGCGCCGGTGCTCCGGGTCGTCCATGAGGACGAACTCGCCGGGCGGCGCCGGGGGGACCTCGATGCCTCCGTAGTCGACGGTCGGGTGGAGCATGAGCTCCCTGCGCGAGCTGAACCGCGGGTCCGCCAGGACCGACCTGACCAGGTCGTATCCGGTGATCAGCCAGCCCGGTTCGCCGCCCGGGAAGGTGTAGCGGCTGACCGGGCCGTGCCGGCGGGCCTCGACCAGCTCCGCCGGCGGGGCGAAGGGGCAGCCGGACCGGCGTCCCGTCGGCAGCGTCGTCATGGTGTGCAGGGATTCCCCCATGGCCATTCCTCATTTCGCGAAGGTACGTGTTTGAGGCACCTCGAAAGCTACGTTGCATTCAGTGTTTCGTCAACGCTGTAAGCGCGCTTTTCCCTGCACTGGCGGCGAGTTGATGCAATGACGCTAGACGCAAACGCAATGGCGCGTTGCAATGAGATTGGGCTAAGGCAATGCCCGGCGACCCGGCCGGACGAACGGCCTCGTCAGTTCCAGTCCACCGTTCCGGACTGGACGATGCGGCCGATGAAGTCGGTGTCGGCGAGGTCGGTGCCGCCGCACTGGTTGACCGACCCGCCGAAGGGGAGTGCGACGAGCAGCCCACCGGGCCCTGCGCCGTACGTGGTGGCGCCGCCGGTGCGGGGCCCGGTGTGCTGGGCGCAGGCGTTGCCGAACGCCGGGGAGAGGAAGGCGCCGACGCCACCCGCGAAGGCCGGTGCGGCAGCGGTGAGACCACCGGCGAACGCAGCGGCAGCCACTGCCAGAACTGTGCCGATCCGAAGCGTCATCAGAGGTGGTAAACGACTGCCGTCGTGAGTTGGTCACCCCGGCCCCACCGGTCGGCGCCCACGGGCCGCGCCGCCGGTGGGGCACGAACACACACTCCAGGGGCCGCCGACGGGCCCGGCCCGTCCGCGTGGAGGCCGTCGGTGAGCGCCCGCTCAGCGGCGTCGCAGCACCCGCGCGGCGACCAGGGCCAGCACCACCGCCGTCACCGCTGCCGCGCCCGTCACCAGCGCGGACTCCAGCCACGCCAGCGGCCAGCGGTGCGCGGCGGGGTGGCTGTCCACGTAGCCGCCCACCACCTTGTGCAGGCGCAGGCAGTCCGCGTACCCGTCGCCCGCGGAGCAGCTGCCCGCCGGCAGCCGCTCGCCGGACTCGGTGCGCAGCCCGCCGCCCTGGTACCAGGAGTCGTCCGGCAGCTCGGAGGCGTCGGTGCCGTCCGACGCGGCCCGCGTGGTCACGGTCGCCATCAGATGCGGGCGTACGGCGTCGAAGGCGTACGCCAGGAGGCCGGTCAGCAAAACGGTGACCGCCATCGCGGGCACCGTGCGCCGCAGCACCAGACCCGCCAGTACGCCGATCACCACCGACAGCAGGCAGTACGCGACCGGGACCGGGCCGAGCGCGTTGAACGTACCGGTGCTGTACCAGTACGCGCCGGACACCTCGTCGACGGCGGGCGCCAGGCACCAGGTGACCAGCGCGGACAGGGCCGACACCGCGGCCAGTACGAGCACCAGGGGCACCGCGCACTTGGCGGCGAACCACCGCACCGGGCTGACCGACTGCGTCCAGGCCAGCTTGGCGGTGCCGTTCTCCAGCTCGCGGGCGATCAGCGGGGCGCCGGCGAACATGCCGGCCGCGGCGGGCAGCAGCACCATCACGTCGGTGATCGTCCCGATGAGCGGCCCGTATGCGGCGCGGAAGGCGGTGACCGCCTCCTGGGTGCCCGCACAGGCCGGGAGCCGGGAGATCTCCGAGCAGCCCGCGATGTGGTGGCTGTCGATGTAGCCGGCCATCCGGGCGCGCAGCACCACGGCACCGGCCGCGGCGAGGAGCACGAACACCGCCAGCAGCCGGGCCGCCCACCGGTGCTGCCGCCAGACCAGCCAGGTCGCACCGTGCAGCGGGCCGCGCCAGACCCGTACGGCGTGCCGGGCGGCGCGGTCCTCGGTCGTGCCGGTGCTCACGTGCTGCGGGCCCCTTCCGAGGCGCGGGCCTCCCCCGGGCGGCCGGACGCGCCGGGGGGACGCGGCGCGGCGAAGGAGGTGCCGCGCGGACCCGCGGCGCGGGGTTCGGCGCTCGGGGCGATCAGTTCGGGCGCCCCGGGCTCGCGCAGGTAGGAGAGCAGCAGCTCTTCGAGCGTGGGGTCGGCGGCCTCCCACGGGCCGGTGACCGGGCCCTGGCGCCGGACGAGGGCGGTGAGCTGCCGCCCGGTGACACGGGACTCGATCACCGTGTGGGCGGCGATCTCCGGCGGCAGACCGCCCGCGGCGGCCCCGGTGTACGGGCCGCGCAGCAGGGTGTGCGCGCCGAGCACGTCGTCGGCCTCCCCGGCCACCCGGACCCGGCCGTCCGCGAGGACCAGCAGGTAGTCGCAGACGCCGTCCAGCTCGGCGAGGACGTGCGAGGACATCACGACGGTGGTGCCGTGCTCGGCGGCCTGGGCCATCAGCAGACCCACGATCTCGTGGCGTACGAGCGGGTCGAGGTCGGCCAGCGGCTCGTCGAGCAGCATCAGTTCGGGCCGCTTGGCGAAGACCAGGGCCAGCGCGACGCGGGTGCGCTGCCCGGACGACAGCGTGCCGACGCGTACGTCGAGGGGCACCTTGCCCTCCCGTACGATCCGCTCCGCCGTCTCGCGGCTCCACCGGGCCCGGTTCAGCTCGTACCCCATGCGCAGGGTCTCGGCGACGGTCAGCCGCCGGTACAGCGGCTTGTCCTGGGTGAGGAACGCGACGTGGGCGCGGCCCTGTGGCGTGGCGGGGTCCACGCCGTAGACCGTGACGGTGCCCTCGGACGGCCGGCGCAGCCCGGAGACCAGCGAGAACAGCGTGCTCTTGCCCGCGCCGTTGGGGCCGACCAGGGCGCACAGGCGGCCCGCGGGCAACCGGAAGGTGCAGTTCCGAAGGGCCCAGCCGCGGCGGACCCGCAACCCGAGTCCGACCGCCTCGATGGCGGTGTGTCCCGCGATCCGGCCGGCCGGGTCGCTCCTGCGGCGCAGCACTGTCCTGCCCCTCCCCGGTCTCCGGCCCCGTCGGTTGTCCGACGAAACAGTGGCAGGTTCGGCCACGTGTGCGACACCTGTCAACCCGCGTCCACGGGCCGAGCCCGGGGACGGGGCGCTGGGGTGGCCCGTGCGCAGTGCCCCGTGTGCCGGGTCAGCGGGCCGGGGGCGCCGGCCGTACGGAGACCGTCAGCCGGCCGTACGGTCCAGACCCCATCCCGTTAGGACTCCCCAGGGTGGGCGGGTGTTCCGGGAGGACGGAGGTGCCGGAGCCCGGGCCGCCGTCGGAGACGCGGCAGCGGGGCGGGTACGCGGAGGCAGCGGGACGGGTACGTGGAGGCGGCGGGGCGACGGGCGCCGCCGGCCCGGAGTACGGGACGACGGCGCCCATGGTCCGCCTCAGCGACGACGGCGCCCGTGGTCCGCTTCAGCGCGGAACTCGATCGGTTTCAGCGCGGAAGACGATCGGTCGCGTCAGCTCTCCGTCTCAACCGAGCACGGTGCGCGGCGGATCGGGAACGGGCGCCCGTGGGGGCGCGGCCGTCCTCAGGTCTCCGTGCGGTACATCAGGTCCGTCTCGTGCGTGGTGAAACCGAGCCGCTCGTAGACGGTCACGGCGGGCCCGTTGTCCGCGTCGACGTACAGCATCGCCGTCGGCACGCCCTGCGCCGCCAGGTGCCGCAGCCCGATCGCGGTGAGCGCCTTGCCGAGGCCGCCGCCCTGGGCGTCCGGCCGGACCCCGACCACGTACACCTCGCCCAGCCCCTCCTCCGCGTGGATCTTGGTCCAGTGGAAGCCGACCAGCCGGCCGTCCCGCTCGGCGAGGAAGAAGCCCTTGGGGTCGAACCAGGGCTCGCCCTTGCGGTCGTCCAGGTCCCGCTGGGTCAGCGAGCCCTGCTCGGGGTGGTGGGCGAAGGCCGCCGCGTTCGCCGCCAGCCATGCCGCGTCGTCCGCGCCCGGCTGGAAGGTCCGTACGGACACACCGTCCGGAAGCACCGGCTCCGCCAGATCCAGGCCGGTCAGCGGGCGGCGCATCTGCCGCAGCTCGCGGAAGAGCGTCATGCCGAGGGTCTGGGCGAGGTGGCGGGCCGCGGAGTGGCCGCCGTGCGCCCACACCCGCAGGCGGCGGCCGGACTGCTCCAGCAGCCCGGTGCCCAGCGCGCGGCCGTGGCCGTGGCCCCGGTGGGACGGGTGCACGACCAGCTCGGCGGCGGGCGCCTCCACGGGGTCGGTGTCCTCCAGCTGTGCGTACCCGGCGAGCACCCCGGCCTCGTCGTCCGGCCCGCCCGGTACGTACAGCAGCAGGTGCCGTACGCCCTCGCGCCGCCCGCCGCGCAGCTGGAGCCGCCCCTGTTCGGACACGGCGGGCTGCCCGTCCGTCGCCGCGGCCAGCTCGATCAGTTCGAGGACGGCGGCGGCCGCGTCCGGCGACAGCTCGTCCGCCACCACGATCCGCCGGCCGGTCCCGGCCTTGTCCTGTGCTGCGTCAGTCATGCTTCGAAGCGTACGACCCGGACGCCGGTACACCCGATGCACACCGCCCCGTCACCCGGTACCCCCTGTTCCGCTACGCGCGTTGACCGTACGCTACGTCCGCTCGGACACCAGCCCACAAGGGGGACCCACCATGTCACCGAGACCGCAGCGGCGGCGCGCGGCGCGCGCCCTGACGGCCGGGGCGGCGGCGCTCGCCGTGGCCGCCGGCCTCACGGCCGCGGCAGCGCCGGCCGGCGCCGAAGGCACCGCGACCGCCTCGCCCGCCCGGCCCGCCGGCCACGGCCACGGCGGCCACTCCGGCCGCACCGTCGACGTCCAGCTGCTCTCCTTCAACGACTTCCACGGCAACCTGGAGGCCCCGCAGGGCTCCTCCGGCACCATCGAGGAGGTGCAGCCCGACGGCAGCCGCAAGAAGGTCGAGGCAGGCGGCGTCGAGTACCTGGCCAACGCGCTGCGCACCGCGCGCAAGGGCCACCCGTACTCGGTCACCGCCGCGGCCGGTGACATGGTCGGCGCCAGCCCGCTGCTGTCCGGGCTCTTTCACGACGAGCCGACGATCGAGGCGATGAACAAGCTCGGCCTGGACGTCACCTCGGTCGGCAACCACGAGTTCGACGAGGGCCGCGCCGAGCTGACCCGCCTCCAGAAGGGCGGCTGCCACCCCACGGACGGCTGCTACGAGAAGGGCAGGCGTTTCCGGGGCGCCGACTTCCCGTACCTGGCCGCGAACGTCACGGACGAGAAGACCGGCCGCCCGATCCTCAAGCCCTACACGGTCTGGAAGCACAAGGGCGTCAAGATCGGCTTCATCGGGGTCACGCTGGAGGGCACGCCCGACGTGGTCAGCGCCAACGGCGTCAAGGGCCTGAAGTTCCACGACGAGGCCGAGACCATCGACAAGTACGCCAAGGAGCTGGACCGGCAGGGCGTGAAGTCGATCGTGGCGCTGGTCCACGAGGGCGGCATGCCGGCCTCTACCGCGTACAACTACGACTGCGACAGCCCCGGCCCCGGGTCCGGGATCTCCGGGCCGATCGCGGAGATCGCCAAGAAGGTCACGCCGAAGGTGGACGCGCTGGTCACCGGCCACACCCACCAGGCGTACGCGTGCACGATCCCGGACCCGTCCGGCATGCCGCGCACCGTCACCTCGGCCGCGTCCTTCGGCAAGCTCTACACGGACACCACGCTCACCTACGACCGGCGCACCAAGGACATCGTCCGTACGTCGGTGAAGTCGGCCACCGCGCGCAACCACGTCGTCAACCGCACGCAGCCCAAGGCCGCGGACATGACCGCGCTCATCCGGCGCTGGAACAAGCTCGCCGCGCCGGTCGCCGACAAGCCCGTCGGCTACATTTCCGCCGACATTCCGGGCCGCGGGCAGGCGACACCCGAGACGCCGCTCGGCGACCTGATCTCCGACGCGCAGCTGGAGGCCACCGCGGCGGCGGACAAGGGCGGTGCGCAGCTCGCCCTGATGAACCCCGGCGGCATCCGCTCCGACCTCGCGTACAAGGCGTCCGGGAGCGAGGGCGACGGCGTGGTCACGTACGGCGAAGCCTTCACCGTGCAGCCCTTCACCAACATGACCAACGTGGTGTCGCTCACCGGCGCGCAGCTGCTGACCACGCTCCAACAGCAGGTCAGCGGACCGAACGAGGCGTCCCCGAAGATCCTCCAGGTCTCCAGGGGGCTGACGTACACCCTGGACCTGACCAAGTCGGGCGCGGACCGCGTGGTCAAGGACTCGGTGCGGCTGAACGGCGCGCCGGTCGACCCGGCCAAGACCTACCGCGTCGCCATGAACGAGTTCCTGGCCGGCGGCGGTGACGGCTTCACCGCCCTCAAGGAGGGCAAGGACAAGTATGTCGGACCGTCCGACCTGGACGCCTTCACCGCCTACCTGACGGCGCACTCCTCGGCCACCGCGCCGCTGGCACCGCCGAAGGCGGACCGGATCACGGTCGTGAAGTAGCTGGAGCAGCCCTGCGGTTGTCCGGCATACGGCCCGGCGGGCACATCCCCGCCGGGCCGCTTGCGCGGCGTCCGCGTCATCCGCGCTCCCCTTCCCGGGACCGGCTGTCCGTTCGCGCGTGGAAGCCGCCCGCCAGGAGCGGGACGTCGTCGCCGGTGTAGACGGACAGGCTGTCGTGGCCCAAGCGGTACCGGGCCTCCTTGCGGAAATCCCGCAGCATGCGCTGTTCCACCGATGCGGCGCTCTCGCCACACGGCCGGTCCGTCGTGGTGGCCGCACCGGAGAATTCCATGGTGGCCGGGCCGATCTCCGCCTTCGCCTCGAAGTCGTTGCAGCCGAGGGTGCCGTGTACGGTGCCGTCGCTCTCGAAGACGACGTGGACCTCGCCGATGCCCGGGGCGATGTCGTCCGGTGCCACCTGGCTGTCGTACTCGAACAGGGAATCCACGGTCCACTCAGTACCGAGGAGAGGTGCGGGAACACCGCGTTGCAGCTCGAACCCGTCCTTGCGGGTGTTGACGAGAAACACGGTGTCCGCCGACGGGGCGCGGTCGGCCCGCAGTTCGCCGCGCAGCAGCAGCTTCACGTACTTCTCGAACGTGGCGCGTTCACGGCCGCAGTCCGCCTTGCCGTCTTCCGGGCCCGGCGATGAGACGGCTGCGGACATCCGCACGTCACCGATGCGCACCCGGCTGTCGTCGATATCGGCGGCGGCCCGGAAACGGTGGCATCCGAGGCTGCCCTCGGCGTGCCCGGTGCCGTCGAAGGTGATCCAGGCCGAGCCGTGCGGTGCCGCCGTCACACCGCCGTCCAGCCTCAGCCGTTCGATGTTCCAGTGTGTGCCGGTGATGGGGGGCCGGGAACGGGACCGCTCCGGCGTCGGGGCATCGGACTTCGCGCCCTCGGTGCCCGTGGGCGCCGTCCTCGTGGGCGCGGCTCTCGTGTCCTGGCTGCGCACGCCATCGGAGCCCGGCTGCGAGCCGCACGACGACAGTACGGCGATCGCTGCCAAGCCCCCGGCCCAGATGACGGCCCGGCGGGTCCGGACCCGTCCTTTCCGCGCTTTCCCCAGCGTCATGGCCCCCGCTCCCTCACACTCGACACGCCTGCGTCGCCCACCACTCTCTCAGCCTGCCTCCCCCAAGGAACCGGCCGCGCACTCCCACGCCCCTGGAAGGGACAGCCCATGACGCCGACCTCCGGCCTCCCCGGCCCCGCCCGGCCCGCCCACTCCCCTCGCGGCCCCCGCCGCTCCCGCCGCCCCCGGCTGCGTCCGGCCGCTCTCGCTCTGAGTGCCGCGCTGCTGGGCGCCGGGACACCCACCGCGTACGCGGCACTCTCCGACGGCTCCCGGCCCGCCGCCGCGAACGCCGCACCGTCCCAGCAGGCCGCCGAGGGGCGCCCGTACGTCGAGACCAGCCTGCTGTTCGGCACCGCCCGGCCCCACGGCGGGCCCCCGGTCACGGACAAGGAGTTCCACGCCTTCGTGGACGCGTTCGTCACCCCACGCTTTCCCGACGGCCTCACCGTCCAGGACGGTTACGGCCAGTACCGCGACTCCCACGGCACGATCGAACGCGAGCGCTCGTACGAGCTGATCCTGCTCTATCCGGCGTCCGAGGCCCGGCCCAACGACCCCGAGATCGAGGAGATCCGCGCCGCCTACATGAAGCGCTTCGGCCAGGAGTCCGTGGCCCGGATCGACGACCGGGCGCGGGTGGACTTCTGAGGCCGGTGCGGTCGTGTGCGACGAGGATCAATCCCGCCTCCGCGCCATGTTCACTCTGGAGTGAACATGGGCTAGGGTGGCGGCATCCCGGCCGGATGCGTCAGAGGCGCACCGCCCCGCTCCCGGCCGGGCCGACGATCCGCCACGACAGCAGCGAGGTTGAGGGCCATGCCGACTCTGGGAATCATCGGGAGCGGGCACCTCGGCGCGGCGGTCGCCCGGCTGGCGGTGGCCGCCGGCATCCCGGTCGTGATGGCCAACTCCCGCGGCCCGGAGAGCCTTGCCGGGCTCACCGCCGGGCTGGGGCCGCTGGCCACCGCGGGCTTCACCGAGGAAGCCGCACGGGCCGGTGAGTTCGTGGTGCTGGCCGTCCCGCTGACGGCCGTACCGGCCCTGCCCGCCGCGGCGCTGCGCGGCGGGACGGTCCTGGACGCCTGCGCCTACTCCCCGCGCCGCGACGGCCGGATCACCCCGCTCGACACCGAGGAGCTGACCACCGGCGAACTCGTACAGGAGCACCTGCCCGGGGCACGCCTGGTCAAGGCGTTCAGCAACGTCCTGGCGCACCATCTCCCCCAACTCGCCCGCCCCACCGGCGCACCGGACCGCTCCGCCCTGCCGGTCGCGGGCGACCACAGCGACGCGAAGCGCGCGGCGGCGGCCTTGATCGACCGGCTCGGCTTCGACACGGTGGACGCCGGGCCGCTGTCCGCGAGCTGGCGGTTCGAGCCTGAGTCGGCCGCCTGCACCCGGCTGTACGCCGCCGATCCGGACGTACCGCGCGACCGGCTGCGCGAGGTGCCCGCCCTGCCCGTACCGGCCGAGGGCCTGCGGGCCGCACTGACGCAGGCCCGGCGCGTACGCGTCGCCGACCGCGCCCACTGACCGGCAGTCGGGCGGGCCGGTGCCCCCGGCCTACCTGCCCCTGGCCTCCGCGAGCGTGTGCGCAACCAGCGCGTTGGCGTGCCCGTGCCCCATCCCGTGCTCGGCCTTCAGCCAGCCGACCAGCTCCATGTGCTTGCTCGGCGGCGCAGCGCGGATAAGCTCCTGCCACTCGGCTATCGCCCGCCCGTATTTCTTCTCGATCGACGGGAAGTAGCTCGCCGGGCCCTTCACAGCGGTTTCGGTCATGCCCGCAGTCTTGCACCCGCCACTGACAACAGGCCCGGCCCAGCCACGGCGCCAAGGTGCGGCCCACCGCCCCGCGTTCAGCGGAAGTCGGCCACGTGGTCCTCGGCCCACTGCTCGAAGGTGCGGGCCGGGCGGCCGGTGACCTGCTGGACCGTGTCGGTGACCGGCGCCGTCGTGCCGACGGCGGTCGCGAAGAGGCGGAAGATCTGGAGCAGGGCCTCCTTGGGCAGGCCCGGCGTCGCGTGCTCCTCGGCGGCCTGCTCCTCGGAGATCTTCTCCATCCGCGTCGGGCGGCCGAGGACCCGGCCGATGACGGCGGCCTGCTCCTCCCTGGTGAGGGACGCCGGTCCGGTGACGGCGTACACCTGGCCGACGTGCGTGCCGGTGCCGTCCAGGAGGGCCGCGGCGGCGACGGCGGCGAGGTCGTCCTCGTGCACGGGCGAGACGGCCGCTCCCGGGTGCGGGTCGCGGATCACGTCGCCGGACCGGATCGCCTCGGCCCACTGGAGCGCGTTGGCGGCGTACGCGCCGCCGCGTATGAAGGTCCACTCCAGGCCGGAGGCCCGTACCGCGTCCTCCACGGCGCCGTGCATCCGGGAGAGGAAGTTGCCCTCGTCCTCCGGGCCGTCGGTGACGGCAATCGAGGAGTTGAGGACGATACGGCGCACCCCGGCCCGCACCGCGGCATCGACGACCGTGCGGGCCGCGTCACCGCCGCCCGCCGCCAGGTTGAGGAACAGGGCGTCGGCGCCGGCCAGGGCCGGTTCGAGCGACGCCGGGTCGGTCAGGTCGGCGCGTACCGTCTCGGCCGCGGACGGCAGCCCGGCCCGCTCGGGGTCGCGGGTCAGCGCGCGGACGGCGGCGCCTTCCGCGAGCAGCTGTCCGACCAGGCTGCGGCCGATGTTGCCGGTGGCTCCGGTTACTACGATCATCACTGGGCCCTTTCAGGAGGCGTGGTGCGGGCGCAGGTGCCCGACCGCTGACTTCGATCAACACCGGACCGCGCCGGGAATTCCCCGCGCCACCGGTCCGCCGGGTGCCCTCCGCCCCGCGTACCGGCGGGTTTTGGCCACGCGGGCGGGACAAGCCCGTGCATACCTCTCTTACCGCCAGTAGGACTTGCGTTCGAGGGCCGTGCGCATGGTGGGATGTCCTGATGCGCATCCCCACACGCATACCCTCACCCTCCTCGGACCCTCCCCCCGCACCGGACGCATCGGAAACAAGAACAACAGCGCAGCGAGCGGCGACGGGCCGGACGGTCCCCACCGCAGCCGCGCGTGACGAACAGGGCAGCACGGGCGACATGGACAGTACGGGCCATCCGGCCGGTTCGGGGGAAAGCGGCGGAGCGGGCCATGCGGGCGGCGGCGCTCCCGACCGCGGCACCGGCGACACCGCCCGGTTCGAGAAGATCAACCCGTATGCGGACCTGGCCGCGCTCGCCGACCCCGAGCCGGACCCGGACGCGGACCCCGCGACCGGCCCGGCACGGCTGACCCGGCGTACGTACCTCAACGAGCGCGACGACAGCGACGACCCGCTGGGCCTGGGGCTGCGCTCCGAGGAGGACGACCCGGAGGCCGCCTGGACACCGCCCGACCACCGCCGCCGCAAGCGCGGGATCAGCCGCTTCGCGGCCGTATCGAAGACGGTGAAGCTGCTGGTCGCGGTCCTGGTGTGCGCGGCGTTCCTGGGGCTGTCCGACCGGTTCGCCGTGCTGTACGCGCAGCACGCGGCCGAGGAGAAGCTGAAGGAATCGCTGCACCTGAACGCCACCCCGGAAGTGGACATCAAGGGCTTCCCCTTCCTGACCCAGGTGGCCGGCAAGCGGCTGGACCAGGTGGACGTCACCGTCCCGGACCTGGCGGCCGACCGGGTGTCGCTGGCCAAGGTCGAGGCGACCGCGAAGGACGTCCGGCTCGACGGCGACCTGCCCGCCTCCCTCACGGGCGCCACGGTCGGCACCATGCAGGGCACCGTGCTGCTGTCGTTCGACGACATGAACCGGGAACTGGGCGCCTCGCAGGTCAGGTTCAGCGAGCTGGGCCCGAACTCGGTCCGCGCGGTGGGGCAGCTGCCCATCGCCGGGCACGAACTGCGCGTCCAGGCCGAGGCGCACATCCGGCAGGCCGGTGACCGCGGAATCTCCACCGACATCAGCAAGATGCGGCTGGACATCGCCGACGTGGCCGTCTACCGGCCGGGTACCGGCAAGGAGGAGGGCCTGCGGCTGACCCGCAAAGCCGCGGCCGAGGTGAGCCGGCAGGCCGCCAAGGTCAAGGCGCTGCTCGGCGTGCCCGCCATCGCCCACCGCCTGGGGATCCCGCAGGAGGCCATCGACGACGCGCTGCGCAGCGAGGAGAAGCTGCACGAGCTGACCGGCGCGCCGCGCTTCATCGAGCAGCTGATGAAGGTCAACCTCGTCGACGTGGTGATCGACCACCCGTGGCTGCTCCAGAAGGTCGGCATCGACCCGAAGATCCTGGGCGCGCTGTCCGGCCTGACCAAGCCGCAGCTGGCCGACCGGCTGTCGCTGTCCTTCCGGCTGCCCAAGACGCCCGGTGACGTCCGGCTGCGGGACATCTCCGTGGAGCAGGACGGCATCCGGGTGAAGTTCTCGGGGGCCGCGCTGCCGATCGGCAGCGCGGCGAAGGGGAAGTAGCGGGACGCATCGTGGGGGCGGCCGGCGGGCCGCCCCCACGTCCTATGCCGTCGGCAGGTCCGGCGGCGGTGCGGCCGCCCCCGGCAGGCTCAGCAGGGCCTCCGCGCCACCGCCCGCCGCCGCCCGCAACTCCACCGTGCCGCCCGCCTGGTACGCCGTGCGCGCCACGATCGACAGGCCGAGACCGCTGCCCGGCAGACTGCGGGCCGACGGCGAGCGCCAGAACCGCTCGAAGACGTGCGGCAGCTCCTCCTCGGGGATGCCCGGCCCGTGGTCGCGCACCCGCAGTTCGCCCTTGCGCAGACTGACCTCCACGGCCCCGTCCTCCGGGCTGAACTTGACCGCGTTGTCCAGCAGGTTGACCACCGCCCGCTCCAGCGCGGCCGGCTCGGCCCGTACGTACCAGGGGTCCAGCTCGGCGGTGATGTCCAGGGTCGGGCCGCGCAGCCGGGCGCGGCGCAGCGCCGAGTCCACGATGTCGTGGAGCGCGACGACCGGTACCCCGGCCGAGCCGCCCGGCCCGGTCTCCGGCGTACGGGAGAGTTCCTGGAGGTCGCCGATGAGCGCGGCCAGCTCCCCCATCTGCGCCTTCACCGAGGACAGCAGCGCCTCCTTGTCGTCTGCGGGCAGCTGCCGCCCGGACCGCTCACTGCGCACCAGCAGGTCGATGTTGGTACGCAGCGAGGTCAGCGGCGTCCGCAGCTCGTGCCCGGCGTCCGCGATCAGCTGCTGCTGGAGGTCACGGGAGGAGGCCAGCGCGGCGGTCATGGAGTTGAAGGAGCGCGAGAGGCGGGCGATCTCATCCTCGCCCTCGGCGGGGATGCGGATAGTCAAGTCCTCCGTTCGGGCGACGTGTTCGACGGCTTCGGTGAGCCGGTCCACGGGTCTGAGCCCGGTCCGGGCCACCCACAGGCCCGCGGTGGCGGCACCGAGCACGCCGATGCCGGTGACGATCAGGAGGATGAGGGCCAGCTGGTTGAGGGGCTGGGTGACCGGGTCCATGGGGGTCGCGATGGAGATCGCGATCCGGTTGCCGAGCGCGTCGACGAACGGGCCGTCGTAGGGTCGGGTGATCACCCGCATCTCCTCGCCGTTGGCGGCCCGGGTGGTGTGCAGCGCCTGCCTGGACTCCCCCTTGGCCACCGCCACATCGCTCGACTGCACCGGGATGCGGGTCTTCTCCCACCAGGTGCAGACGCCGCCGTCGGACGTCACGATCTGGACCGTGTACTGCGTGGGCAGGCGCAGCCGGACGTCGCCCGGCACCGGATTGTTGCACCGGGACGCCAGCGCTTGCACGTACTCGGCGTCCACTCCCTGGTGATTCAGGGTCTCGTCGACCTGCCGGGTGAGCTGGTCGCGGGTCACCAGCCAGCAGGCGGCGGCGGAGGCGGCCACGGCGAACGCGACGGCGACCGTAGTGAGCATGGCCAGCCGGGAGCGCAACGGCAGTTGCCGGTAGCGGCGGACGATGCGCTCCTTGAGCCCCGGGCGCCCGCCGCCGGTGCCGGAAGCCGGGGCAGGACCGCCCTCGATCACTTCCCGTCTCATTCCGCCCCGCCCTCGGTGCGCAGCACGTACCCCACCCCGCGCACCGTGTGCACCAGCCGCGGTTCGCCGCCCGCCTCCGTCTTGCGGCGCAGGTACATCACGTACACGTCCAGGGAGTTGGAGGTCGGCTCGAAGTCGAAGCCCCAGACCGCCTTGAGGATCTGCTCGCGGGTGAGCACCTGGCGCGGGTGCGCGAGGAACATCTCCAGCAGCGTGAACTCGGTACGGGTCAGCTCCACCGGCCGGCCCCCGCGGGTCACCTCCCGCGTCGCCAGGTCCATCCGCAGGTCGGCGAAGGTCAGCGCCTCGCCGTCCGCGGGCTGCGCGCCGGCCGCGGCCGCGTACGAGCTGCGGCGCAGCAGCGCGCGGATACGGGCCAGGAGTTCGTCCAGCTCGAAGGGTTTGACGAGGTAGTCGTCGGCGCCGGCGTCCAGGCCGGTGACCCGGTCGCCGACCGTGTCGCGGGCGGTCAGCATCAGGATGGGTACGGTCACGCCGCCCGCCCGCAGCCGGCGGGCGGCCGTCAGCCCGTCCATCCGGGGCATCAGCACGTCCAGGACGATCAGTTCGGGGTCGTACGAGGCGACCTTCTCGACCGCGTCGAGGCCGTCCACGGCCTGCTCGGTCCCGTACCCCTCGAAGGCGAGAGAGCGCTGCAGCGCCTCCCGGACGGCCGGCTCGTCGTCGACGATCAGGATGCGGGCGGGCTGATCACCGTGCTCGGCGGGGCTCATGGCTGTGACTACCTCGGATGTCGATGTGGGCGGCGGACCGGGGATTCCGCGGTCCTGCCCGTCAGCCTCGCACGTCGGTGACCGGGGCACGCCGCTCGGCACGGTGTTCGCGATGCGCAGCGGGGCACGTGCCGGGGCGCAGGGGCGCGGCGGTCACCTCCGGGCGGCGGCCCGGGGCGGCCGGGCCACCGTCGCGGTGGGCCGCTTGGGGCGGGGCCGCGCCGTCGCCACCTCGGCCGGCCGCTCGGCGCGGGCCGCCGCCACCCGGGCCTCGGCCTCGGCCAGGTCGAGGGCCAGGTCCAGGTCGGCGGGCCCGGTGCGGGCGTCCGCGCCGTGGTCGACGCACCGCATGCCCGCACTGCGCCGTTCGCCGCCCGCGCTCCAGGCGATGGCGGCCGCGAGGGCACGGCGGGCGCGGTGGACGGGGACGGTGATCTTGCTGGCCATGGGGGCCTCCTCAGACGTGAGGTTCGGGGGTACGGGAGGTTCGGGGCGGGGAACCGGGTAGGCCGGGGAAAGCCGGGCGGGGCGGGGCAGAAACGTTTCAGGGGAGAGTGGGCGACCCGTTCGGGGAGGCGGGAGCGCGGCCCGGGAAGCAGGCCGGACAGAGCCGCGGCGCCGAGGCCGGGCCCATCCCCCGGGCCCGGTCCCGGCCGGCCACCGCCGTGCCTCAGCTGTTGCTGCTGCCGCCCGCCCGGAGATTGGCGAGGTCCGCCTTGACGGTGTTGATCGGGATGGCGAAGCCGAGGCCGACGCTCCCCGCGGAGCTGCTGCCCTGGGCGGAACTCGGCGAGTACATCGCCGAGTTGATGCCGATGACCCGGCCCTTCATGTCGATCAGCGCACCGCCGGAGTTGCCGGGGTTGAGCGCCGCGTCGGTCTGGATGGCCTTGTACGTGGTTTTCGACTGCCCGGTGTCGCCGTTGTACTGGTTGCCGCCGAACTCGAACGGCCACCGCGGCCCGCCCTGCTCCTGCTGCTGTTGCCCCTCGTCCTTGGGGACCGTCACATCGCGCTTGAGGGCGGAGACGATGCCGCTGGTGACCGAGCCGGTGAGCCCCTCCGGCGAGCCGATGGCCACGACCTCGTCGCCGACCGCGAGCTTGTCGGAGTCGCCGAGCGAGGCGGTGGTCAGGTTCTTGGCGCCCTTGACCTTGAGCAGCGCCAGGTCCTTGTCCGGGTCGGTGCCCACCACGTCGGCCTGCTTCTTGCTGCCGTCGCTGAAGGTGACCTCGACCGAGTCCGCGCCGGCCACCACGTGGTTGTTGGTGATGATCTCGCCGTCCGGGGTGATGACCACGCCGGAGCCGGTGGACTGGCCACTGGCCGTCCGCGCCTTGATCTCGACTATGGCGGGGCTGACGGCCTTGGCGACCGCCGAGACGCCGCTGCTCTTGGACGAGCCCGCGTTGACGGCCGGGGTGGTGGTGTTGGTCTGCTGCTGCTCCGTCGCGTTCCCGATGAGCGCGGCGCTGCCGCCGCCGATCAGACCGGAGGCGAGCGCCACGGCCGCGATCAGCGCGACGGGACGGCGGGCCCGGCGGCGCGGCGCGGGCGCTCCGGTGGCCTCGGGGTCCACGGGGCCGCCCGGTCCGCCGGTTCCGGCCGTGCCGCCCGGGCCGACGGGGGTGTCCTGACCTGCCGGGGCGCCGGCCGCCGAGTGCTGCGCGCTGTACGGCGGGTGGGGCGGGGGCGGCGGGTAGCCCGTCCCGCTCGTCCCGCCCTGCGCCTGCGGCCCGTGGGCGTAACCCTGGTACTGAGGTGTGTCGTCGCCGCTACGGCGGTAGCTCTCGGTCATGTACCCGACTGTGCGAGCCGATCATGAGAACCGTCTGAGAACGTCCTGAGAGGCCCGACAGAAGTAGGTATGCCCGGTGTAAGGAAGATCAGTGGCGGGGTGGCCGCCGGCTCAGGCGCGCGGCGACCGGTCGACGCTCGGCACCGAACCGCCGGCGGCCGGACCGCAGCCGCACGAGCCCCGGACCACCAGCCGCGCCGGGAACTGCCGCAGCCGCTCGCGCCGCGAGCCGACCACCCGCAGGCCGTCGTCCAGCACCAGGTCCACCGCGGCCCGCGCCATCGCCTCCCGGTCCGAGGCGACCGTGGTCAGCGGCGGGTCGGTCAGCGCGGCTTCCTTCACGTCGTCGAAGCCGGCCACCGCCAGCTCGCCCGGTACGTCGATGCGCAGCTCGCGCGCCGCGCGCAGCACGCCGATCGCCTGGTCGTCGGTCGCGCACATGATGGCCGGCGGCCGGTCCGGGCCGGCGAGCAGTTCCAGGGCGACCTGGTAGGCGTCGTAACGGTTGTACGGCGCCTGGAAATACCGGCCTTCGAGTGACTTTCCGGACTCCTCCATGGCCCGGCGCCACCCCTCCAGGTGATCGGTGACCGGGTCGCCGGACTTGGGCGTCTCTTCCGTGCCGCCCAGGAAGGCGACGTACGGATGGCCGTGTTCCAGCAGATGGCGGGTGGCCAGCTGCGCGCCGCCCACGTCGTCCGTCATCACGGCCACGTCGTCGATGGCGTCGGGCCTGCGGTGCAGCAGCACCACCCGGGCGTCCCAGGCGTCGATCTCGGCCGCCGCGTGCTCGCTGGGTCCCTGGCTGATCAGGATCAGGCCGGCCACCCGCATGCCCAAGAAGGCGCGCAGGTAGTGCACTTCACGCTCGTCGAGGTAGTCGGCGTTGCCGACCAGCACCATCTTCCCGCGCTCGGCGGCAGCCTGCTCGACGGCGTGTGCCATCTCCGCGAAGAACGGCTGCCGGGTGTCCGGCACGATCAGACCTATCAGGTCCGTCCGCCGGGACGCCATCGCCTGCGCCACCCGGTCCGGGCGGTACCCCAGCTCCTTGATCGCGTCGAGCACCCGCTCGCGCGTGGCCGGGGCGACCGGCCTCGGTCCGTTGTTGATGACGTAACTCACCACGGCGGTCGAGGTACCCGCCAGTTTTGCCACATCATCCCGCGTCACCTTGGCCACGCGCGGCAGTCTACGCGGGTGGTTCTACCTCTTGGCAGGCCGAGCCGCGGCGGCTTCCATCCCGGTGCCGGCGCGCGAGGGCGCGGTGCGGCGCACGCCCGCGCCCGCGCCGTCCTCCGTGCCGTCGCCGTTCGCCGCGGCCCGGCCGCCGCGCTTGTCCTGCGGGTCCCGGTCCTCCGCCGCGCGCTCGGGCTTCTCCGGCGTCACGAAGCGGTAGCCGACGTTGCGCACGGTGCCGATCAGCGACTCGTGCTCCGGGCCCAGCTTCGCGCGCAGCCGCCGGACGTGTACGTCGACGGTGCGCGTACCGCCGAAGTAGTCGTAGCCCCACACCTCTTGCAGCAGCTGGGCGCGGGTGAAGACCCGGCCCGGGTGCTGCGCCAGGTACTTCAGCAGCTCGAACTCCTTGAAGGTCAGGTCCAGGACCCGGCCCTTGAGCTTGGCGCTGTAGGTCGCCTCGTCCACCGACAGGTCGCCGTTGCGGATCTCCATCGGGCTGTCGTCGGCGGTGATCTGCTGGCGGCCCATGGCCAGCCGCAGCCGGGCCTCGACCTCGGCCGGGCCGGCGGTGTCCAGCAGGACGTCGTCGATGCCCCAGTCCGCGGTGACGGCGGCCAGGCCGCCCTCGGTCACCACCAGCATCAGCGGGCAGCCGGGGCCGGTGGAGCGCAGCAGCTGGCACAGCGACCGTACGTGCGGCAGGTCGCGCCGCCCGTCGATCAGTATGACGTCGGCGCCGGGGGTGTCCACCAGGGCCGGGCCCTCGGCCGGGGCGACCCGCACGCTGTGCAGCAGCAGGCCGAGCGCGGGCAGCACCTCCGTCGAGGGCTGGAGTGCGTTGGTCAGGAGCAGCAGCGAGCTCATCGCCGACCACCCGCCCGGGTCGCGGCCGGCCGTTTACTGCCCTTCGTGTCCTGCACGCTTCGCTCGCCCATTACGTCTGGTTCCTCCTCGGTCCCTGCGAACGGGGCCCCTCCCATGCCGTTCTTCCCGGCCATGGGGGCGTATGCGGCACTGCTTCGTACGGACGGCTCCCCTGCCACCCGAAGGGCCCTGTGGAGCGCCGGTGCGCTCATCCGCGCGTGAACGCGGTTGAAAGCACAAAAGGACCCGGGGGCAACGCTGCCCGGATCCTTCTTGCCCAGCAGAATAGCCCACATGACTTCCGGACCCGAGGCGGATTTTGCGCGATCTTGTGTTCCGTCGATCACTTCGAGTGGCCGGCGCACGTCGCTGTTGACGGAGGACGGGGTCCGGATCGACGCCGCGTACACGCCTCGGCGCGCCCCCTCGGCCGCCCCCGGGGACGGCCTCGCGGTGGTCCTCGCGCACGGCTTCACCGGTGCGCTGGAACGGCCCGCGCTGCGCCGCGCGGCCGAGGTCTTCGCCCAGCGTGCGGCCGTGATCACGTTCTCCTTCCGCGGGCACGGGCGGTCCGGCGGACGGTCCACGGTCGGCGACCGCGAGGTGCTGGACCTGGCCGCGGCGGTCGGCTGGGCGCGCGCCCTGGGCCACCGCCGGGTGGCGACCGTGGGCTTCTCCATGGGCGGCTCGGTCGTCCTGCGGCACGCCGCGCTGTCCGGAGGGGCGCGCGGGGGGCGCACAGATGCGCGGACCGACATGGTGGTGTCGGTGAGTGCTCCCGCGCGGTGGTTCTACCGGGGTACGGCCTCGATGCGCAGGCTGCACTGGGTGGTGACGCGGCCCGCGGGACGCCTGGTGTCGCGCCTGGGGCTGCGGACCCGCATCCACCCGGAGGACTGGGACCCCGTGCCGCTCTCCCCCGTCGCGGCCGTCCCGCGGATCGCCCCCACCCCGCTGCTGATCGTGCACGGCGACCGGGACCCGTACTTCCCGCTGGACCACCCGCGGATGCTCGCCGCGGCCGCCGACCCGGCGACCAGCGATCTGTGGCTGGAGCGGGGCTTCGGCCACGCGGAGAACGCGGCGCCCGAAGCGCTGCTCACCCGGATCGCGGCGTGGACGGCCGAACGGGCGGCGGAGGCGGACGGAAACTGACGGCGGCGGCCCGCTCCCCGGGGAACGGGCCGCCCCGCTCACTCCGCCTCGGCCAGCGGCTCCGCGAACTGGGCCGCGTACAGCCGCGCGTAGGCGCCGTCCGCTGCCAGCAGCGCGTCGTGCGTGCCCTGCTCGACGATGGCGCCGGACTCCATGACCAGGATCAGGTCCGCGTCGCGGATCGTGGAGAGCCGGTGCGCGATCACGAAGCTGGTGCGGCCGGTGCGCAGCTGCGCCATGGCGTGCTGGATGAGGACCTCGGTACGGGTGTCGACCGAGCTGGTGGCCTCGTCCAGGACCAGGATCGCCGGTTCGGCGAGGAACGCCCGGGCGATGGTGATCAGCTGCTTCTCGCCCACCGAGACGTTGCCGCCCTCGTCGTCGATCACGGTGTCGTAGCCGTCGGGCAGGGTGCGTACGAAGCGGTCCACATGGGTGGCCTTCGCCGCCTCGATGATCTTGTCCATCGAGATGCCCTCGGGCGCGCCGTAGGCGATGTTCTCGGCGATGGTGCCGCCGAAGAGCCAGGTGTCCTGGAGGACCATGCCGATGTTGGAGCGCAGCTCCTCGCGGGTCATCGTCCGGATGTCCACACCGTCCAGGGTGATCCGGCCGCCGCGCACCTCGTAGAACCGCATCAGCAGGTTGACCAGCGTGGTCTTGCCGGCGCCGGTCGGGCCGACGATGGCGACCGTCTGGCCCGGGTGGACGGCCAGCGACAGGTCGTCGATGAGCGGCTTGTCCTCCTCGTAGCGGAAGGAGACGTCCTCGAAGACGACGTGTCCGCCGACGTGCTCGGGGCGCTGCGGCGCGGCGTCGTCCGGCTCCTGCTCGGCGGCGTCCAGCAGCTCGAAGACCCGCTCCGCCGAGGCGACGCCGGACTGCACCAGGTTGGCCATCGAGGCGACCTGGGTGAGCGGCTGGCTGAACTGCCGGGAGTACTGGACGAACGCCTGCACGTCACCGATGGACAGGGCGCCGGAGGCCACCCGCAGGCCGCCGACCACCGCCACCAGGACGTAGTTCAGGTTCCCGATGAACATCATCGCGGGCTGGATGATCCCGGAGATGAACTGGGCCCGGAAGCCCGCTTCGTACAGCGCGTCGTTCTGCTCGCGGAACAGCGCGGCGGACTCCTTCTGCCGGCCGAAGACCTTGACCAGGGAGTGGCCCGTGTACATCTCCTCGATGTGCGCGTTCAGCTTGCCGGTGGTCTTCCACTGCCGGACGAACTGGGGCTGCGCCCGCTTGCCGACCTTGGTGGCGACGACGACCGAGACCGGGACCGTGACCAGCGCGACCAGGGCCAGCAGCGGCGAGATCCAGAACATCATCGCCAGCACGCCGACAATGGTCAGCAGCGAGGCGAGGATCTGGCTCAGGGTCTGCTGGAGCGTCTGCTGGATGTTGTCGATGTCGTTGGTGGCGCGGGAGAGCACCTCGCCGCGCGGCTGCTTGTCGAAGTAGCGCAGCGGCAGCCGCGCCAGCTTCTCCTCCACCTGCTCGCGCAGCCGGAAGACGGTGCGCTGGACGACGAAGGTGGCGATCCTGGCCTGGACGAAACCGAAGGCGGAAGCGCCCACGTAGATCAGGAAGACCCACAGCAGGACCACGCCGACGGCGCCGAAGTCGATGCCCTGGCCGGGCACGACCGGCATCGTGCCGAGCATGTCGGCCAGCCCGTTCTCGCCCTGGGCGCGCAGGTGCGCGACGGCCTCGGCCTTGGAGACGCCGCCGGGCAGCTGCTTGCCGACGATGCCCGCCATGATCAGGTCGGTGGCGTGACCGAGGACCTTGGGGCCCAGAACGGACAGCGCGACGCTGAGCACCCCCAGCGCCACGGCCACCCACATGACCGCCCGCTCGGGCTTCATCTGGCGCAGCAGCCGCAGGCCGGAGCCCTTGAAGTCCATGACCTTCTCGGTGGGCTGGCCGCCCATCATGCGCGCGGGCCCGGCGGCGGGCGCCGGACCGCGCCGCTGCGGTGCTTCCTGGCTGCTCACGCCGCCTCCTGCTCGGTGAGCTGGGACAGGACGATCTCCCGGTACGTCTCGTTGCCGGCCATCAGCTCGGTGTGCGTACCGGTGCCGACCACCCGGCCCTCGTCCAGGACGACGATGCGGTCGGCGCCGCGGATCGTGGACACCCGCTGGGCGACGATCACGACGGTGGCCCGGTCCGTCTCGCGGGCCAGCGCGGCCCGCAGCGCGGCGTCCGTCGCGTAGTCCAGGGCCGAGAAGGAGTCGTCGAACAGGTAGATCTCCGGCTTGCGCACCAGCGCCCGCGCGATGGCCAGGCGCTGCCGCTGCCCGCCGGAGACGTTGCCGCCGCCCTGGGCTATCGGCGCGTCCAGGCCGCCGTCCATCCGCTCGACGAAGTCGCGGGCCTGGGCGGTCTCCAGCGCGTGCCACAGTTCCTCGTCGGTGGCGTCCGGATTGCCGTAGCGCAGGTTGGTGGCGACGGTCCCGGAGAAGAGGTACGGCTTCTGGGGGACCAGGCCGATGACGGAGGCCAGCGTCTCGGGGGCGAGGGTGCGCACGTCCACGCCGTCCACCAGCACCTGGCCGCCCGTCGCGTCGAACAGCCGGGGCACCAGGCCCAGCAGGGTGGACTTGCCACTGCCGGTGGAGCCGATGACGGCGGTGGTCTCCCCGGGCCGGGCGGTCAGCGAGACGTCCTTGAGGACCGGTTCCTCGGCGCCCGGGAAGCGGAACTCCACGCCGCGCAGTTCCAGTTCGCCGTGCCGGCGCAGCTCGGTGAGCGGGGCCTTCGGCGGGGTGACGCTGGTGTCGGTGGCCAGCACCTCCTGGATGCGCTCGGCGCAGACCTCGGCGCGCGGCAGCATCATCACCATGAACGTCGCCATCATGATCGACATGAAGATGTACATCAGATAGCTGAGGAAGGCGGTCAGCGCGCCGATCTGCATGCCGCCGCTGTCGATGCGGTGCCCGCCGAACCAGACCACGGCCACGCTGGAGACATTCACGATCAGCATGACCAGCGGGAACATCAGCGACATCAGCCGGCCGGCGCGCAGCGAGACGTCGTACAGGTCGTGGTTGGCGCCCGCGAACCGCTCGCGCTCGTACCCGTCGCGCACGAACGCGCGGATGACCCGTATGCCGGTGATCTGTTCGCGCAGCACCCGGTTGACGGTGTCGATACGATCCTGCACGCCGCGGAAGAGCGGGCGCATCCGGCGCACGACCAGCGACACCAGGATCGCCAGGACGGGCACGATGACCAGGATGAGGGCGGACAGCGGCACGTCCTGGTTGAGCGCCATCACCACACCGCCGACGCACATGATGGGCGCCGCGACCATCATCGTGAACGTCATCAGGACCAGCATCTGGACCTGCTGCACGTCGTTGGTGGTACGGGTGATCAGGGACGGCGCGCCGAACCGGCCCACCTCGCGGGCGGAGAAGGACTGCACCCGGTCGAAGACCGCGGCCCGGATGTCCCGGCCCAGCGCCATGGCCGTACGGGCGCCGAAGTACACCGCGCCGACCGAGCACACGATCTGGAGCAGCGTCACGCCGATCATGACACCGCCGACGCGGAGGATGTAGCCCATGTCCCCCTTGACGACGCCGCCGTCGATGATGTCGGCGTTCAGGGTGGGCAGATAGAGGGTGGCCAGCGTCTGGATCAGCTGGAGCAGGACGATCAGGGATATCGGGCGCATATGGGGTCGCAGATGCGCCCGCGCCAATCGGACCAACACCATTCGAGACTATGCGAGCGGTGCCCCCCGGCAATCGGATTTCCCGGCGCCACTCGTACGGTCCATGAGGTTTTGCCAGAACTTGTCCGGACACCGGCCCGACTTGCCCGGAACAGGGGCCGCCGCGGCGTACGCCATCATGGAGGCACCCTGAACGACGCACGACGAACGACGATGAAGAGGCCGCCGTGACAACAACTGGCACCGTGCGCTACTGGGCCGCGGCGAAGGCCGCCGCCGGCACCGCCGAAGAGCCGTACGCGGCGGCGACGCTCGCCGAGGCACTGGCCGCGGCACGCGAGCGGCACGCGGCGAACCCGGAGTTCGCCCGCGTCCTGCTGCGCTGCTCGTTCCTGGTGGACGGCGATCCGGTCGGCAGCCGCGACCACGCGGCGGTCCGGCTGGCCGAGGGCGGCACCGTCGAGGTCCTGCCGCCGTTCGCGGGAGGATGAGCGAGAGCATGAGCGAGCACCAGTCGCCGAATCCGTACGGGTCCTACGACCCGTACCGGCCGCAGGACCAACAGCAGCCGCAGCAGCCCGCGGCCGATCCGCAGGCGCCGTACGACGCGCACGGTTCCCATGGGTCCGGGGACCCGTACGGGGCACCGGCGGCCCAGCCCTACGGCGCGCACGACGGTACGTACGGGCAGGCCCCGCAGCAGCCGTACGGCCACCAGGCATACGGAACCCCGGCCTACGGGCAGCAGCAGCCCCCGCAGCAACACCCCCAGCCGACCTACGACGCATACGGCCGTCCACAGCAGACCTCCTGGCCCGCGGCGGCCGGACAGCAGCAGCAGACCGGCCAGTACGGCCAGCAGGGCCGGACCGGTCAGTCCGGCCAGTACGCCGCCGGGCCCGCGGCCGGGCCCGGCTACGGCCAGAACCCGTCCGGCGCCGCGCCGTACGCCTCCGACGCCTACCCCGCGGGCGGCGGCCACGAGGACCCGCAGACCCAGATCTGGTCGGCGCCGACCTGGGACACCAGCGCCCAGCTGCCCGTCATGGGCGACCCGGCCCCGTCGGCACCGGACCCGTCCGCCGCCGAGACCGCGTACCTGCCGAAGCAGAGCCCGGCACCGGCGGCCGCCCGCGCCCCCCAGCCGCAGGCGCAGCCCCGGGCGCAGGCCCGGCACCGGTCCGCGCCGGAGGCCGAGCGGCCCGCGGCGGAGCCCGCGCCCGACCTGTCGCGGCTCGCGCCCAACCAGCGCGCCCGCGCCGAGGGCCGGTCGCCGATCATTCCCCCCGGCCTGCAGCCCGCCGCGCTGACCGCCGCGCTGGCCCTGCTCCTGGCGCTGGCCGCGCCGCTGCCCCGGGTGGCCCTGATGGTGCCGGTGGTGCTGCTCCAGGCCGTCACCGCGGCCGGCTGGTTCCGCCTCAACGGCATGTGGCCGGCCCGGCAGGGCATCGCGCTCGCCTTCCTGGCGGGCCTGACCACCGACATCGCACTGCTGGCCACCGAACGGGACCAGGCCCCCGTGGTCGCCATCGGCACCCTCGGCGTCTGGTGCCTGTTCATCCTGGTCCTCCAGCTGCGCAACCGCAGCAGCGCCGACGAACGGATGTACGCGCTGACCGCGGGCCTCACCTCGACCGCCCTCGTGGTGCTGGCCGCCGGCCAGCTGGCCGCCGCGGCGAACGCGGTGACGGTGGGCTGCGTCGCGGTGGCCGTGGCCACCCTCGCCCGCGCGCTGCCGCTGCCCCCGGTCCCCTCGCTCGCCGTCGCCCTGCTCGGCGGCGCGGGCGCGGGCATCGCGGCCGGCCGGCTCACCGGCCTCGGCGCGGCCGGCGCCCTCCTCGGCCTGGTCGCCGCCGGCTGCGCCCTCATCGGCCTCCGCGTCGCCAGCTACGACTACCCGTCCCGCTTCGTCCACATGACGGCGGGCGTCGCCCTGCCGCTGACGCTGGCGGCCCCGGCGGTGTACGTGCTGGGGCGGGCGCTGGTCTGACGCCTGTGGCGGGTGGGCCCGTATCGCTTACGGGCCCACCCGGACGGTTGCCGGCCCGTCCCGCGCTTGAGGACCCGGTGACCCGCCCCGGGGCGGGCCCGCAGCTCACGGCCGGCCTCACCCCGCCCGCAGGCCGGAAAAATCATCCGCCACTCCAGGCCGGTTAGGCTCAACGGCAACAGACCGGGGGTCTGACCCGGAAAAACCGGGCCGATTTCGGCCCACGCCTGGGGGTAGTGGTTCGATGCGCGCACTACGAGTGCTGTTGGTGATCGTCGTGATACTCGGCGGCCTGTTCGTGGCCGCCGACCGCGTGGCCGTGAACATCGCCGAGGACAAGGCCGCGGACAAGATCCGCAGCAGCCAGGGGCTGGACCGTACGCCCGAGGTCTCGATCACCGGCTTCCCGTTCCTGACGCAGGTCGCGGGCCGCAGCCTGGACGAGGTGGACGCCAGGATCGACGGCCTGAGCGCCAGCGCCGAGGGCCGCACGCTGCGGATCCAGGAGCTGTCGGCGCAGTTCCACGACGTCAAGCTGACCAGCGACTACACCTCGATCGAGAGCGCCGCGAGCGCCACCGGCGAGGCCCGTATCTCCTACGCGGACCTGACCACCGCCTCCGGCAGGAACGTCAAGGTGAGCTACGGCGGCGAGAAGAACGGCAAGAGCCAGGTGAAGATCTCGCCGAACCTGCCCAACCTGCCGATGCTGAACTCGCTGGAGGTCACCGGCACGGTGAGCGTCGTGGGCGGCGACACCGTACGGCTGCGCGCCGACGAGCTGCCCGCCCTGTGCTCGCGGCTGTCCGCCTGCCGTGACCAGGTCCGGGCGCAGACCGACCACGAGTGGAAGCTGAACCGGCTGCCCGGCGGCCTGAAGCTGGACAAGGTCGTCTCGACGCGGGACGGCATCTCGATCTCGGCCAGCGGGACGAACGTCAAGCTGCCCGGCTGATCCGCCGCCCGGCCGGGGCACCCCCCACCCCCGGCCGGCCGACCGCCAACGGTGCGAATCACCGCGAACCGCCCGGCCGTCCATGCACTGAGACATCCCGTCCCGTAAGCCAGACCCCCACCGGCGCGCGGGCCCCGGACGCCCGGCCCGCACCCCTCCTCCACCCGGTCCGCGTACCGCGATACGGACCGGCGCGTCTCAGCATCCGACACACCGGTGACACGTCCCGCCGCCCCTCCCTACGATCGGTCGCATGCAGAGCTCTCTGAGCGGTTCCCGTTCGCGGGGACAGGCGAATCTCACGAAGCGGCGGGCAGTCGACCTGTGCCGCGTCGCCGCCATGCTCTGTCGCTCTGCCTGACGGGCGGCCTCTTCCCCCGTACACGCCCGGCCCGCTGAGGCCCCCCTGCCACATCCCACGCAGCGCCGCGATCCCCGCCGCAGCGCGCATCGGCGTACGCGTGCCCCGCAACTGCCCCGGAGGAGAACAACATGAGCCGTAGCGACGTCCTGGTGGACGCCGACTGGGTCGAGGCCCACATCGACGACCCGAAGGTGGTCCTCGTCGAGGTCGACGAGGACACCTCGGCCTACGACAAGAACCACATCAAGAACGCCGTCCGCATCGACTGGAAGCAGGACCTCCAGGACCCGGTGCGCCGCGACTTCGTCGACCAGGCGGGCTTCGAGAAGCTGCTCTCCGAGAAGGGCATCGCCAACGACGACACCGTCGTCCTCTACGGCGGCAACAACAACTGGTTCGCCTCGTACGCGTACTGGTACTTCAAGCTGTACGGCCACGACAGCGTCAAGCTGCTCGACGGCGGCCGCAAGAAGTGGGAACTGGACTCGCGCGACCTGGTCGACGGCTCGCAGGTGCCGAACCGCCCGAAGACCGACTACAAGGCGAAGGCCCAGGACACCTCCATCCGCGCCTTCCGGGACGACGTCGTCGCCGCGATCGACAACCTGAACCTGGTCGACGTGCGCTCCCCCGACGAGTTCAGCGGCAAGCTGCTCGCCCCGGCGCACCTGCCGCAGGAGCAGTCGCAGCGCCCCGGCCACGTGCCCAGCGCCCGCAACATCCCGTGGTCGAAGAACGCCAACGACGACGGCACCTTCAAGTCGGACGAAGAGCTCAAGGCCCTCTACGAGGCCGAGAACGTGGACCTGTCGAAGGACACCATCGCCTACTGCCGCATCGGCGAGCGCTCCGCCCTCACCTGGTTCGTCCTGCACGAGCTGCTCGGCCAGTCCAACGTCAAGAACTACGACGGCTCCTGGACCGAGTACGGCTCGCTGGTCGGCGTGCCGATCGAGCTGGGCGCCGCGAAGTAACGCACCGCCGCAGCACCGCCTTTCGTTTTCCCCCAACCACCAAGGAAGTACCGACATGTGTGGAGCACAGGCCGGCGGCCCGGACGCTTCGACCGCCAAGCCGGGCGAGACCACCATCCAGGGCAGCGTGACCCGCGACGGCCAGCCCGTCACCGGTTACGTGCGCCTGCTGGACAGCACCGGCGAGTTCACCGCGGAGGTCCCCACCTCGGCGACCGGTCAGTTCCGCTTCTACGCGGCCGAGGGCACCTGGACGCTGCGCGCCCTGGTCCCGGGCGCGACCGCCGACCGCACCGTGGTCGCCCGCAAGGGCGGTCTGGCGGAGGTCGCCATCGCCGTCTGACGGGCGGCGCCACCGCGTACGCCGTACGGCCGGAGGGCCGCACCCCAGGGGTTTGGACGCCATGGCTGGGGGTGCGGCCCTCCGCGCTTCCCAGGCGCCCCCGCCGGACCTACGGTGGAATCATGTCCGCGCATCGGCGTCCACCCGCGCAGCGCCGGCACCGCCGGTACTTCGCCCTGATGGGCGTGTGCATCGCCCTCTTCGTCCTGGCGTGGGGCGTGGTGCGGCTGTGGTCCGTCCCGGCGGCCGTGGCGATGTGCGTGGTCGCCATGGTCATCCCGCCGTTCGCGGCGATCGTCGGCAACCGGCGGGAGCCCGGTGAGCGCTGGTGGGACGAGTCGGGCGACCCGGAGTCCGACCGGTGGTGGCGCGAGCTCGACGACCACGGTCCCGGTTCCGGACGCCGCTGAGCCGTGGCCCCGGGTCCGCCGCCTCGGTGGGAGCCGGGGCGCGTTCCCGGGCCCGCCGCCCTCAGTAGACCAGCGCCTGCACCCCGTCCGGCATGACCTCGCTCACGAAGACCTGCGCCCCGGCGATCCGGGCGCCCTCGATCAGGTCCTTCTCCTCGATGCCCCGGCGGGCCGCGCACTGCGTGCACACGGTGATGGTGCCGCCGCCCGCCGTGATCCCGTCGATCAGGTCCGGCAGCGGGGCCGCGTGCGGCAGCTCGAACTCCGCCGCGCGGCCCGGCAGCGCGAACCACGCCGACTCCCCGGTCAGCCACAGGGACACCTGCACCCCGCTGGCCACGGCCACCGCCGCCACCGTGAACGCCTGCGAACACCGCTCGGGCGCGTCCGCCCCCGCCGTCACCTTGATCACCAGCTTCTTCGCCATACCCGCACTCTAGGGCGCCCCGGCGCCCTCCGGCCGCCCGCGCGCGGGGCGGGACCGACCTCACAGCGCCGTCACCGACCGCGCCGACTAGACTCGCTCCCGGTCCGTAACACCTCACTGACGTCCGAGGAGCGCGCTCGTGCTTGAGGCAGTCTTCACCACCCTGCTCGTCCTGGTCGCCGTCGGCGTCGTCGCCTTCGCCGGGCTGACCTGGAAGAAGCTGTACCAGGGCCAGCGCTGACCGAGACCCAGACCCCTTCCCCACACAGATCGCCTGAGCTGATGATCGAGATCCCGTCCGACCTGAACCCGGCCCTCGTGCCCCTCGCCTTCCTGCTGGGCAACTGGGAGGGGGCGGGCGTCGCCGACTTCCCCGGTGCCGAGAAGTGCAACTTCGGCCAGGAGGTCACCTTCACGCACGACGGCCGTGACTTCCTGGAGTACACCTCGCACAGCTGGGTGCTGGACGGCGAGGGCAAGAAGGTCGCTCCGCTGGAGACCGAGTCCGGCTACTGGCGCATCGACAAGGACCGCAAGGTCGAGATCGTGATGATCCGCGACGGTGGGGTCGCGGAGGTCTGGTACGGCGAGCTGGCCGACCAGAAGCCGCAGATCGACCTGGCCACCGACGCCGTCGCGCGCACCGCCGCCTCCGGCCCGTACACCGGCGGCAAGCGCCTGTACGGCTATGTGAACGGCGACCTGATGTGGGTCGGCGAGAAGGCCACCCCCGAGGTGCCGCTGCGCCCGTACATGTCCGCGCACCTGAAGAAGGTCGTGGACCCGCGCGAGTGGGCCAAGGACATCAAGGACCTGCCGGACGACGGCATCGCGTTCTTCAAGTAGACCGCCGTACCAGCACACACAGTCGCAGAGCGCCCCGCGGGGGAAGTCCGGTGAGAGTCCGGCGCTGACCCGCAACGGTAAGCGGAAGCCTTGTTCCGCAAGCCCGATCGCCCGCGGGGGCGCCCCGTTCCTGACAACTCGCCGTGGACTGCGAGGGGACACCGCCGCCGGCCTCGCGCCACGCGCCGGCACCCTCACCGTACGGACGCGGCCCGAGCCGAAGGCACTCCTTGGCCGTACCCGCCCGCAGCGCCGCTCCCCCGGACCGCCGTACCGCGGCCCCCCTCGGCACCGTCCCGCTGGTCGCCGGACTCACCGCCGCGCTGCTCGGCTCACTGCTGTGCGGCGTCGGCCTCGGCGCCTCCGGCGTCGGCTGGGCCGATGTGCTGCGCTACCTCGGCGCCGGGCTGAGCGGCGGCACCATCGCACCCGACGAGGTCTCCGCGTACACCATCGTCTGGGAGCTGCGCTTCCCGCGCGCCGTCCTGGCCGCCGTGGTCGGCGCCGGGCTGTCCGCCATCGGCGTCGCCGTGCAGGCCCTGGTGCGCAACGCCCTCGCCGACCCGTTCGTGCTCGGCATCTCCTCCGGCGCCGCGGTCGGCGCCAACGCCGTCCTGCTCTTCGGGTCGCTGAGTGCGCTCGGCGTCTGGGCGCTGTCCACCGCCGCGTTCGGCTCGGCGCTGCTGGCCATGGTGCTGGTGTACGCGGCGGCCCGCAGCGCGCACGGCCTGACCCCGCTGCGGCTGGTCCTGACCGGCTCCGCGATGTACTACGGCTTCTCCGCCGTCTCCACCCTGATGGTCTTCGCCGCCGACCGCGGCGAGGCGGCGCGCTCCGCCATGATGTGGCTGCTCGGCAGCCTCAGCGGCGCGGGCTGGGGGTCGGTGCCGGTCGCCGCGGTGGCGGTGGCCGGGGCGCTGCTGTACCTGATGCTCTCCGCCGGCCGGCTCAACGCGCTCGCCATGGGCGACGAGTCGGCCGCGGCGCTCGGCGTGGACCCCGGGCGGCTGCGCCGGGAGCTGTTCGCCGTCACGGCGGCCGTCACCGGCGCGGTGGTCGCGGTCAGCGGGGCGATCGGGTTCGTCGGGCTGATGGTGCCGCACGTGACGCGGATGCTGGTGGGCGCCGGGCACCGCCGGGTGCTGGCGGTGGCGCCGCTGCTGGGCGCGGTGCTGCTGGTGTGGGTGGACATCCTGTCCCGGGTGCTGCTGGCGCCCGTCGAGCTGCCGGTCGGGGTGATCACGGCAGTCATCGGCGTGCCGTGCTTCGTCCTGCTGATGCGTCGGCGCGGCTACACGTTCGGGGGCGGGGCCTGATGAGAGGGCGAAGCCTGACACGCGGCCACGGCGGCACGTACGGAGGCGGGATCTGATGCGGCTCGACATCGACGCGGTGTCCGTGGACGCGGCCGGGGCCCGGCTCGTGCACGACGTCACCCTGCACGCCGGCAGCGGCCGGATCGTCGGGCTGATCGGTCCCAACGGCAGCGGCAAGTCCACCCTGCTGCGCTGCGCCTACCGCGCGCTGCGCCCGGCCGCCGGCACGGTGCGGCTGGACGGCGCCGACCTGCACGCCATGGGCGTACGCGAAGGGGCCCGTCAACTGGCCGCGCTGCCGCAGGAGTCGGCGACCGAGTTCGGCTTCACGGCCGCCGAGGTGGTCGCGATGGGGCGGCTGCCGCACCAGCGCGGCGCGGGACGGCCGAGCGCGGCGGACCGGAAGGTGTGCGAGGCCGCACTCGCCCGTACCGGCGCCGCCCACCTGGCCGGACGCGCCTTCCTGAGCCTGTCCGGCGGCGAGAAGCAGCGTGTGCTCATCGCCCGCGCGCTGGCCCAGGAACCGCGGGTGCTGGTGCTGGACGAGCCCACCAACCACCTGGACATCGCGCAGCAGCTGGAGCTGCTGGCGCTGGTGCGGGACAGCGGGCTGACGGTGCTGACGGCGCTGCACGACCTGAATCTGGCCGCCGTGCACTGCGACGAGCTGTACGTCATCTCCGGTGGCCGGATCGTCGCCTCCGGCGCGCCGCACGACGTGCTGGGCCCGGACCTGCTCGCCGAGGTCTTCGGGGTGCGCGCGCACCGCGTACCGCATCCGGAGACCGGCGCCGTCCAGCTGCTGTTCGACCGGCTGCCCGCCCGTACCGATTCGCCGCCCGACCCGTGACGACCACGCCGAAGCCCGTCGCCGAGCACGCCACCGTGCCCATCGCCCCGAGGACCCCCAAATGCGCACCCGCCACCGCTCCGCCGCCCTGCTCACCGCCCTCGCCCTCGCCGCGCTCACCGGCTGCGGGGCCCACGTCGCCGAGGACGGGAAGGACGGCGCCGCCGGGGCGTCCGGGGCCGGCCGGTCCGGGCACTACCCGGTGACGGTCGAGAACTGCGGGACGAAGACCACGTACGACAAGGCGCCGCGGCGGGTGGTCACCAACGACGTCGGGATCGCGGACATCATGTTCGCGCTCGGGCTGGAGGACCACATGGCCGGGTACGTCATGCCGGAGTACCGGGGCCGGATCGACGCCGTCGCCTGGAAGGACGCGTACGCCAAGGTGCCGTGGCTGTCCAAGAAGGCGATCACCAAGGAGATCGCCCTGGACGCCAAAGCCGACCTGGTCTTCGCCGGCTGGAACTACGGCTTCGGCGAGGACAGCGACGTCACCCCCGCCTCCCTCAAGAAGCTCGGCATCGGCAGCTATGTGCTGACCGAGTCGTGCCGCAACGGGACCGACGGCGGCAAGGGCACCGCGCGCGGCGTGATGCCGCCGCTGGAGGCGCTCTACACCGACCTGAAGACCCTCGGGAAGATCTTCGACGTCGAGGACCGCGCGGACGCGCTGATCGCGCAGTACCGCAAGCAGGTCGCCGACGCGCAGGCCAAGGCCCCGAAGGACGGCGCGCGGCCCACCGTCTTCCTGTACGACGGCGGCCAGGACAAGCCGATGACCTCCGGCCGCTTCGCCGGACCGCACGACATCATCACCAAGGCCGGCGGTGACCACGTCATGCAGGACCTGAAGGACACCTGGACCACGGTGGGCTGGGAGACGGTGGTCGAGCGCGACCCGGACGTGATCGTCATCAACGATTACGGCACGCCGACCGCCGAACAGAAGAAGTCGTTCCTCAAGTCCTACGGGCCACTGAAGAACGTCTCGGCGATCAAGAACAACCGTATTTACGTCATGGACTACGCGGACCTGGTGGAGAGCCCGCGCAACCCCGCGGCCGTCACGGCGCTGTCCGGATACCTGCGGAGCGTACGCAGCCACTGAGCGCCCTCCTACACTGGGAGCGTGGTGAGCACCGACTGGCAGAGCGACCTCCGCAAGCGCGGCTACCGGCTGACCCCACAGCGCCAGCTCGTGCTGGAGGCCGTGGACAAGCTGGAACACGCCACCCCCGACGACATCCTCACCGAGGTGCGCCGGACGGCGGGCGGCGTGAACATCTCCACCGTCTACCGGACGCTGGAGCTGCTGGAGGAGCTGAAGCTGGTCAGCCATGCCCACCTCGGGCACGGCGCGCCCACGTACCACCTCGCCGACCGGCACCACCACATCCACCTGGTGTGCCGGGACTGCACGGAAGTGATCGAGGCGGATCTGTCGGTGGCCGAGCCGTTCACGGCCACGCTCCGGGAGACGTTCGGTTTCGACACGGACCTGAAACACTTCGCGATCTTCGGGTGCTGCGCGGCGTGCACCGCGAAGCACGCGGACCGGGCGCCGGACGACGGGCCGCGGGCCGGCGGCGGCCCCTCCGGAACCGGGTCGTAGCCGGACGCACCGCCCCGCGCCGGCCTCCGGCGCACCGGTCGTAGGCTGGGGGCATGCCGCGTCAACGTGAAGCCAGTCCACTGCTGTCGCTGCCCGGTGCCGTCCCGGCCGAGGCCCCCGACGAAGGTGTCGCCGCCCACTACGGCGACCTGTTCCGCGAGCAACGCGCCCTCGCGGACGGCCGTGGCTTCGTGGACCTCTCGCACCGCGGCGTGGTCACCGTCAGCGGCCCCGAGCGGCTGAGCTGGCTGCACCTGCTGCTGACCCAGCACGTCGCCGAGCTGCCGCCCGGCCACGCCACCGAGGCGCTGATCCTCTCCGCCAACGGCCACATCGAGCACGCGCTGTACCTCGTCGACGACGGGGAGACGACATGGCTGCACACCGAGCCGGGCAACGAGGAGCCGCTGCTCGCCTACCTGGAGAGCATGAAGTTCTTCTACCGGGTCGAGATCGCCGACCGTACCGAGGAGTACGCGGTCGTCCACCTGCCGGCCGGCTCCATCGCCGAGGCCCCGCAGGGCGCCGTCGTACGGGAGACCGCGCACGGCCGGGACCTGTTCCTGCCGCGCGGCGGGCTGGAAGCCTTCGCCGCGGCCAACGGACCGGCCATCGGCACCCTGGCCCTGGAGGCGCTGCGCGTCGAGGCGCACCGGCCGCGGCTGGGCATGGAGACCGACCACCGCACCATCCCGCACGAGCTGGGCTGGATCGGCACCGCCGTCCACCTCCAGAAGGGCTGCTACCGCGGCCAGGAGACGGTGGCCCGCGTCCACAACCTGGGGAAGCCGCCGCGCCGCCTGGTCTTCCTGCACCTGGACGGCAGCGAGGTGCACCTGCCGCCGCACGGCGCCCCGGTACGCCTCGCCGCCGACGGCGCCGAAGGCCGCCAGCTCGGCTTCATCACCACCTCGGCCCGCCACCACGAACTCGGCCCCATCGCCCTGGCCCTCGTCAAGCGCAACGTCCCGGTCGGCGCGCAGCTCCTGGCGGAGAGCACGGCGGCGGCCCAGGAGGTCGTGGTCGAGCCCTGAGGGGCCGTCTCCGGACGCGTACG
The DNA here is from genome assembly GCF_044327805.1 of Streptomyces sp. NPDC018019. NCBI lineage: Bacteria > Bacillati > Actinomycetota > Actinomycetes > Kitasatosporales > Streptomycetaceae > Streptomyces > Streptomyces sp. NPDC018019. Next base: position 340,855 of record NZ_JBIRGD010000005.1, read on the forward strand.
GCGCCGCCGGGCCCCGGCGGCGCCGGAGCCGCGGTTCAGACCTCCAGCAGCACCGTGAACGGCCCGTCGTTCGTCAGGCTCACCTTCATGTCCGCGCCGAAGCGGCCCGTGGCGACCTCGGCACCCAGCGCACGGAGCCGAGCCACCACCTCGTCGACGAGCGGTTCGGCCACCGGACCGGGCGCCGCGGCGTTCCAGGTGGGCCGACGGCCCTTGCGGGCGTCACCGTAGAGAGTGAACTGGCTGATCACCAACAGGCCCGCACCCGTGTCCGAGCAGGACTTCTCGCCGTCCAGGATGCGCACCGACCACAGCTTGCGGGCGAGCTGCGCCGCCTTCGCCGGGGTGTCGTCGTGCGTGACCCCGACCAGCACGCACAGCCCTTCACCGACGATCTCCCCGACCGTCTCGCCGTCCACCTCGACGCGTGCGCCGTCGACCCTCTGCACCACTGCTCGCATACCGCCCATGATGCACCGGCCCGCCGGGGCCCCCGACAGCCGTACCGGCCCGGGGCCGTTCGGGTGCCATGGCCATGGCTGGCCCTGCGGGGGGCCCGCCCGCAGTGGCACGATGCGTGCACGCGGTGCGTCGCACGGACAACCTGCCCGTGCGACCGCACCGGACGAGGGGACGGAACGACTCATGAGCACTGCCGGTTCCGGGCACACACCCGGCCCCGTACCGATCGCCCGTACGGCGCCGACACCGGCCCGTACGACCACGACGGCCCAGGCACGCCCCGGGCCCGCCCGCACGGAGGACGGTCCCATGGTCCAGGCAGGCACGGCACCGCACCGCGCCCCGCTGCAACGCGACCGCTTCCGCCCGGTGCCACGGCCCGACCTGAACGGGCTGAGCCTGCCCGACCTGCGGGTGCTGCGCCGCGCGGCACAGCAGGAGGAGGCCGACCTGAGCTATGTGCGCCGGCTCCTCCAGGGCCGGATCGACATCCTGCGCGCCGAGAGCAGCCGCCGCACGGCCCCGCACTCGCCGCTGCTGGACCGCCTCCCGGAGATCCTCACGGACGTGCCGTCGAGCCACCGCTCCTCGGCCCGCCACGTGACGCTCGGCATGCCGCACAGCGAGGAGTACCGCCAGCTGGCGGAACAGATGCTCGGCGAGGTGGAGCTGTCGGACCTCACCGCCCGTACGGACCAGGAGCTGCACGACGCGATGTGCCGCCTGGTCCGGTACGAGCAGCAGGTTTCCCGGCGCCGCCAGTCCCTCCAGCGGACCGCCGACGATTGCAGTGCGGAGATCGCGCGCAGGTACCGTGAAGGCGAAGCACAAGTAGACGACCTGCTCTCCTGACCCGGCGGCCACCGGCTCCGGGAGGGGCGCAGGTCACCTCCCGGAAGGCCGCCGCCGATGAGCACCACCACCGTTACCGACGGGTCCGCCCCGTCCGGTATATCCCCCGTCCTCGCCGAGGTCGTGCGCTCCGGTTTCGTCGAGGGCCGGCACCGCGGTTCGCTGGTGGTGCTGGCGGCGGACGGCAGCGTGGAAACGGCCCTCGGCGATGTGACGTCCCCGGTCTTCCCGCGCTCCGCCAACAAGCCGATGCAGGCCGCGGCCGTCCTGCGGGCGGGTCTGGACCTGTCGGGCGAGCGGCTGGCGCTGGCCGCGGCGAGCCACTCGGGCGAGGGCTTCCACCTCGACCTGGTGCAGAAGATGCTCAGTGAGCACAATCTGCCCACGGAGCTGCTGCGCACCCCGCCGGACCTGCCGCTGGACCCGGCGGAGGCGGAGACGTACCTGGCGTCCGGACGGGTGCGCGAGCCGCTCACGATGAACTGCTCCGGCAAGCACGCCGCGATGCTGGCGGCCTGCGCCGCCAACGGCTGGCCGCTGGACTCCTACCTCCACCTGGAGCACCCGCTCCAGCAGCTGGCGCTGGAGGCGGTGCGCTCCGCGAGCGGCGAGCGCGTCGAGCACATCGGTACGGACGGCTGCGGCGCCCCGCTGATGGCGATCTCGCTGACCGGTCTGGCCCGCTCCTTCCGGCACTTCGTACTGGCCGAGCCGGGCACGCCGGAGCGGCGGGTGGCCGACGCGATGCGCGCGCACCCGGAGTACGTGGCCGGCACCCGCCGCCCCGACACCTGGCTGATGCAGGCGCTGCCCGGCGTGCTGTCCAAGATGGGCGCGGAGGCCGTGCAGGCGGTGGCGCTGCCGGACGGGCGCGCGCTGGCCTTCAAGGTGGAGGACGGGGCGACCCGCACCCTCGGCCCGATACTCGGCCGTGTGCTGCGCCTGATGGGCGTCGAGTCGCCGGTGCTCGCGCGCATCGAGGACGCGCCGCTGCTGGGCGGCGCCGAGCGCGTCGGGGAGATCCGCGCGGCGTTCTGAAGGCGGCACCGGGGTGCCCGGCCCGCCGGGCACCCGCCTGCGCCGATCCCGCCGGGTCCCCGCCTGCCCCGATATTGCCGCGACGCCGGGACAGGCCCGTGGCTACCGTACGGCCATGGACATCGAGGTGCGTACGGTCGGCGACGATGACATCCCCGCATGGCTGCGCGCCCTCCAAGTCGGCTTCCTGCGGCCGCCGGAGGGGATCTCCGAGGAGGACATCGAGTACCGCCGGGCGCGTTACGACCCCGACCGCACCCAGGGGGCGTACGACAACGGCCGCTGCGTCGCCACGTTCCGCAGCTTCGCGCAGGAGCTGACCGTCGTCGGCGGTGCGCGGGTGCCGGCCGACGCCATCACGTCCGTGACGGTCTCCCCCACCCACCGGCGGCGCGGGCTGCTCAGCCGGATGATGGCGGACGACCTGCGGGCCGCCAAGGAGCGCGGGGACGCCCTCGCCACGCTGATCGCCGCGGAGTTCCCGATCTACGGACGGTACGGCTTCGGCCCGGCCGCCTGGTTCACCGAGTGGCGCATCGACGTGGCGCGGGCCGCGCTGGACCCGCGGCACGCGGGCCCGGACGACGGCGGCCGGGTCGATTTCGCCGACGCCGCCGAGGTGCGGGAGGCGGGCCCCGCGCTGCACGAGCGCTTCCGGGCCCGGCAGCCCGGCGCGATCGACCTGTCCGAGGACTGGTGGCGGGAGCTGACCGGCGCCGTCCCGCGCCCGTACAACCCCGCCAAGGACCGCTTCCACGCCGTCTACCGGTCCGCGTCCGGCGAGGTCGAGGGGCTGGTCTCGTACCGGGCGGACGACAAGTGGGAGCGCAAGCTGCCGCAGAACACCGTGACCGTCGACCGCCTGGCCGCCCTCACCCCGGGCGCCGAGCGGGCCCTGTGGCGGTTCCTGTGCTCGATCGACTGGGTCTCCTACGTCACGTCGGGCGTCCGCGGCCCCGACGACCTGCTGCCGTACCACCTCGGCGACCCGCGCGCGGCACAGGTCGAGCAGCACGCCGACTACCTGTGGATCCGGCCCCTGGACATCCCCCGGCTGCTGGAGGCCCGTACGTACCCGGCCGAAGGGGCCCTCGTCCTGGAGGTCCGGGACGCGGCGGGCCTGGCGGACGGCCGCTTCCTGCTGGACGCCGGACCGGCGGGCGCCACCTGTACCCGCACCGGCCGCAGCGCGGAACTGACGCTCGACGTGGGCGCCTTCGCCGCGCTCTACCTGGGCGACGAGTCCGCGGTGCGGACGGCCGCGCTCGGGCGCGTCACCGAGGAGCGGCCGGGCGCCCTGGCGACCGCCGACCTCCTGCTGCACACGGCGCGCCGCCCCTGGTGCCCGGACAGCTTCTGACCGGCGCCGCGGCACCGGACACCGGCCTCCGCGCGCCGGGGGCCAGGGGCCGGTGCGCTGCATAAGGTGGCGGGGACAGGTAACGGCCCAGGCGGAAGTTGCAGGACACCGCCCACCACCGGAGCAGGAGGACGGCGACCATGAGTGACGCGAACACGGAGCCGCAGGGTCCCGACACGACCGAGCACGCCCACGACCCCGAGGTGCTGCAGCTCGCGGCCAAGGTCTTCGACCTGGCCCGGCACGGCGACACCGACACCCTCGCCGCGTACGTGGACGCCGGGGTGCCCGCCACGCTCACCAACGACAAGGGCGACTCCCTGGTGATGCTCGCCGCCTACCACGGCCACGCCGACACCGTCGCGGCCCTGCTGGACCGCGGCGCCGACCCCGACCGCCCGAACGACCGCGGCCAGACCCCGCTGGCCGGCGCCGTCTTCAAGGGCGAGGACGCCGTCGTCCGCCAGCTCATGGCCCACGGCGCGGACCCGGCCGCGGGCTCACCGTCGGCGGTCGACACGGCACGGATGTTCCAGAAGACGGACCTGCTGGCGCTGTTCGGGGTGGAGTGATCCCGGGCGCCCGGGACGGCGGGGTGTGACGGGGGCCGTGCGGTGTGAGCCCGGGGCCAGGCATTGACATCAACTTTGGTTGAGGTTTTAGCGTCTGGTCCTGAAGCCGACCGCCGGCTCCGTCACACCGCCTTCAGGAGGCCCCGCCATGCCCGAGCGCCCTTTCACCCTCGCCGTCATCGTCGGCAGCACCCGTGAGGGCCGGTTCGCGCCCGTGGTCGCGGACTGGTTCACCGGGCACGCCGGCCGGCGCGAGGACGTCGTCGTGGACGTCATCGACCTCGACGAGGTCCGGCCGTACGAACTGCGGTACGGGAGCGAGGAGATGGCGTCCTACGCCAAGCGCATCGGCGCGGCGGACGCCTTCGTCGTCATCACCCCCGAGTACAACCACTCCTTCCCCGCCCCGCTCAAGCACGCCATCGACCTGCTGCGCCAGGAGTGGCAGGCCAAGCCGGTCGGCTTCGTGTCGTACGGCGGGGTCTCCGGCGGCCTGCGGGCCGTCGAGCAACTGCGGCTGGTGTTCGCCGAGTTGCACGCCACAACGGTGCGCGAAACGGTCAGCTTCCCGATGGCGGGCAGCCTCTTCGACGAGACCGGGCGGCTGCGCGATCCCGAGGACGCGGACCGGGCCGCCACCGTGCTCCTCGACCAGCTGGCCTGGTGGGCCCTGGCCCTGCGGCAGGCGCGCAAGGCGCGGCCGTACGGGAGCTGAGGCCGTGCGGGCCCGGCCCTTCGCGATGGGGGCACGATCCCGTACGGGGGTCGGGCTCGTGCCCCGCGCGGCGGCCGGAAACACCTGTCCGGCGCGCGCTCTCCCGATGCCTGTGGGTGGCTTGCCTCTTCCTCACGTACCGACCAATTGGTCGGTACGGGCGGCCCGCTACTCCCGCTCCGGTATCCAGTTGCCGTGGAACCCCACCGGCACCCGCACCGGCAGGTGCACCCGGGCGACCGGCTCCCCCGTGACGTCCTGCGCCGCGAGGATGACGAGGTCCGTCGCGTCGCGTTCAGGATCGTAGACGTACGCCATCAGCCAGCCGTCGTCCTCATCCGCGTCCGGGCCGGCCGGTACGAACACGGCCTCGCCCACGCCGCCCTGCGGCGAGAAGCGGCACACCTCACTGGTGCCGCGCTCCAGGTCGTACTTGACCAGCCCGCACCCCACCCGCTCGACCCCCGGCAGCCGCGCCGCCCGCAGGTCCGCGTCCGCCGGCTCCAGCACCGCGTACCCGTACCGGTGGGGCAGCGTGAGCCGTCGCGGGTCCACCCGCGGCAGTTCCACCGGCCGCTCGTCCAGCCGCTCGCGCCGGACCCGGCCCGCCTCCAGGTCCACGGTCCAGCGCTCCAGCGCGGGCGGCGACCCGTCCGGCCCGGTCCGCCCCTTCGCGAACAGCCGCTCGTAGCGCACCAGGTGGACCACGATGCGGCCGCTGCCGTCCTCGGTCTCGTACGCGTTCATCGGGTGGAAGACGAAGCACGGCTCGATCTCCAGCCACCGCACGTCCGACGCCCGCCCCTCCCGCGGCAGCACCCCCAGCCGGGCCGGGCGCTCCGGCTCCCACACGTACGGGAAGGACGGGCCGACCCCGACCCGGCCCGGGTTGAAGACCACCGGCAGGTCGTACAGCAGCACGTGCCGCTCGGTCAGCGAGAAGTCGTGCATCATCGGCCGTCCGTCGACGGGGACGTCCACGCGCCGCCGGATGCGGCCGTCCGTGCCCACGACCAGGTACTGCACGTACGGCCAGGCCCAGCAGTACGCCACGCAGTGCAGTTCGCCGGTGTCCGGGTCGATGGTGGTGTGCGCGGCGAGCCCGCCCGGCAGGGTGCCCGCGAAGTCGAACGGACCGACCGTGTCCAGCTCGGCGTCCAGCTCGTACGGCAGCGCGCCGCCCTCGACCAGCGCGAGGATGCGCCCGGCGAAGCGGGTGACGTGGGTGTTCGGCGCGAAGTCCATGTCCAGGTGGCGCGGGCCGTGCAGGATCTTCTCGCCCAGCCGCAGCGCCATCGCGTCGGAGCGCACCCAGCGGTTGCGGTACCACTCGGCCCGGCCGCCGCGCAGCCGCACGCCGTGCAGCATGCCGTCACCGCTGAACCAGTGGTACGCCGCGGGGTCCTCCACGCCCAGCGGGTTCGGACCGTTGCGTACGTAGCGCCCGTCCAGCTCCTCCGGTATCCGGCCGGTGACGGCCATGTCGTACGCGGTGGTCTCCTCCCGCACCGGAGCGAACAGTCCCCGCATGTACGGATTTCCGGCACCCGCCATCGCCGCCCACCTTCCCGGCCCCGCCCGCGGCGACCCCCCGGTCGCCGCCTCCCGCGGCAGCACCCCGTCTCCACCCTCCAGCTCCGGCACGGCCGCGTCGAGACCACCGGCGGCCGGAACGGTGCGAAGAGCGTCCCCGCGCGCCCCTTCCGCGGGCCCCGGCCGGTGGTCCCGGCCGGCGGTCCCGTACCGCGTCCCGGCACCGGCTTCGGGTAAGGTGACCGGCTCAAGCAGTGGACGACCAAGGAGGTGAGCCCCATTACCGCTGTCCAGGCTGGGTGCTCTCACCCCACGGCTGTACGGTCCCTCCGAGGCAGGTGACCGCGAGAGCGCCCTTCGGCACCCCGGAAGGCCCGTACTCGCATGTCCGACCCCCTGTCCGCGCCCGTCACCCCCGCCGTTCCCATCCCGCCCTCCCTCGTCGCCAGGCTCCGCGCGGCCGGCTGCGTCTTCGCCGAGGACGAGGCGGAGCTGCTCGTCGCCACCGCCCGCACGCCGTCCGAACTCGCCGCCATGACGGAGCGGCGCGTCGCCGGCCACCCGCTCGAACAGGTACTGGGCTGGGCGGAGTTCTGCGGCCGGCGGATCGCCGTCGACCCCGGGGTCTTCGTCCCCCGCCGCCGCACCGAATTCCTCGTCGCCCAGGCCGCCGCCCTGGTCCGCGCCGTTCCCCGGCCGCGGCCCGTCGTCGTCGACCTGTGCTGCGGTACGGGCGCGGTCGGCGCCGTGCTGGCGGCGGCCATGGACGGCCGGGCGCCCGGCTCACCGGACACCGAGCGCCCCGCGCCGGCCCCCCGCGTCGAACTCCACGCCGCCGACATCGAACCCGCCGCCGTACGGTGCGCCCGCCGCAACATCCCGCCCGCCATGGGCCAGGTCTACGAGGGCGACCTGTACGCCCCGCTGCCGCCCGCCCTGCGCGGACACATCGACGTCCTGGTCGTCAACGCCCCGTACGTACCGACCGAAGCCATCGGCCTGCTGCCCCCGGAAGCACGCGACCACGAGCCGCGCGTGGCGCTCGACGGCGGTACGGACGGGCTGGACGTCCAGCGCCGGGTCGCGGCCGGGGCGCTCCGGTGGCTCGCCCCCGGCGGTCACCTGCTGATCGAGACCAGCGAACGCCAGGCACCGCACACCCTCGAAGCCTTCCGGCGCAACGGACTGCGGGCCCGCCTGGCCACCGACGACGACCTGTGCGCGACCGTGGCCCTCGGGACGAGACCGGCCGCACGGGACACCACGTCACCGACCTGACGGGGCCCGCACCTCACCGGTCACCACGTCACCGACCTGACGTCCGGGCCCGCCCCTCACCACCCCGTGCGGCAGGCGGGCCGTGCTCGTGCCGGGTACGGATATTCCGTTGTCCGGGCGGAACCGGGTCGGCAGCATGGCGCTCCATGCAACGACACGAGTACGCCGGCCCGTTGCCGCTGCGCGCCATGCAGAGCCTGGCCGTCCGTGCCTTCCCGGCGACCGGCTACCGCCACATCGGCGACCTCGCCTGGAACCGGTGTCTGGCGCTGGGCCGCGCCGACCGCTGCCCGACGGCGGTCTGGACCGAAGCCGGCCGGACGCTGGCGTGGGGCTGGCTGGAGCTGCCCGACGGCCTGCTCCTCCAGGTCGATCCGGAGCGCCCGGAGTCGGCCGACGCCGTACTCGACTGGGCCGAAGCGGCGGCGCCCGGCCCGCTGAGCGTCGATGTCGCCGAAACCGAGCGGGACGTGATCAAGGCGCTGGAGCGGCGGGGGTACGTACGGGCCGCGGACGGCCCGTATCTGGCGTGCCTCGGCCGCCCGCTCACCGGTCTCCCGGACCTCCCGCGCCTCCCCGACGGGTACGTGATCCGCGCCCAGCAGGGCCCCGCGGACGTGGCGGGCCGGGCGGCAGCCCACCGCGCCGCCTTCGGGTCGGAGCGGGTCACCGCCGAACGCCATGCCCGTATGCGCGCCACCTGGCCGTACCGCCCCGAGTTCGACCTCGTCGTCGCTGCTCCGGGCGGCGACATCGTGGCCTACTGCCAGGGCTGGTACGACGCGGCCAACCGCACGGGCGAGTTCGAGCCGGTCGGCACCTGGCCGGACCACCGCCGGCGCGGGCCGGCCCGCGCCGTCTGCACCGCGGTGCTGCACGCCTTCGCCCGGGCCGGCGGCCACCGCGCCGTCGTCTACGCCCGCGGGGACGCCGCCCACCCGGCCCCGAAGCGGCTCTACGAATCCCTGGGCTTCGCTCCGTACACCCGTACGCACACGTACGCCGGACCGCGCTGACGGAGCACCGGAGCGGGCCGGTCAGGCCCCGACGTACGCCGCGAGGTGCTCGCCGGTGAGGGTGGAGCGGGCGGCGACCAGGGCGGCCGGGGTGCCCTCGAAGACGATCCGGCCGCCGTCGTGGCCCGCGCCGGGGCCGAGGTCGATGATCCAGTCGGCGTGCGCCATGACCGCCTGGTGGTGCTCGACCACGATGACCGACTTGCCGGAGTCCACGAGCCGGTCGAGCAGGGCGAGCAGCTGCTCGACATCGGCGAGGTGCAGGCCGGAGGTCGGCTCGTCGAGGACGTAGACGCCGCCCTTCCCGGCCATGCACGTGGCCAGCTTGAGGCGCTGCCGCTCGCCGCCGGAGAGGGTGGTGAGCGGCTGGCCGAGGGTGAGGTAGCCGAGCCCGACGTCGGCGAGGCGCTGGAGGATGCGGTGGGCCGCCGGGAGGCGCGCCGCTCCGGCGCCGAAGAACTCCTCGGCCTCGGCCACCGGCATCGCGAGCACCTCGCTGATGTCCCGGCCGCCGAGGCGGTGTTCCAGCACCGACGCCTCGAACCGCTTGCCCTCGCACTCCTCGCAGGTGGTGGTGACACCGGCCATCGTCGCCAGGTCGGTGTAGATGACACCGGCGCCGTTGCAGGTGGGGCACGCGCCCTCCGAGTTGGCGCTGAACAGCCCCGGCTTCACACCGTTCGCCTTCGCGAACGCCTTGCGGATCGGTTCGAGCAGCCCGGTGTACGTCGCCGGGTTGCTCCGCCGCGAGCCGCGGATCGGGCTCTGGTCGACCGACACCACGCCCTCGTCCGCCGGCATCGACCCGTGGACGAGGGAGCTCTTGCCGGACCCCGCCACGCCGGTGACCACGCAGAGCACCCCGAGCGGAAGGTCCACGTCGACGTCCTGGAGGTTGTGCTTCGAGGCTCCGCGGATCTCCAGCGTGCCGGTGGGTTCGCGCACCGTCTCCTTGAGGGCGGCCCGGTCGTCGAAGTGGCGTCCGGTGACCGTGCCGGCCGTCCGCAGCCCCTCGACGGTGCCCTCGAAACAGACGGTGCCGCCCGCCGTACCGGCGCCGGGACCGAGGTCGACGACGTGGTCGGCGATCGCGATCGTCTCCGGCTTGTGCTCCACGACGAGCACCGTGTTGCCCTTGTCCCGCAGCCGCAGGAGCAGGTTGTTCATGCGCTGGATGTCGTGCGGGTGCAGCCCGACCGTGGGCTCGTCGAAGACGTAGGTGGTGTCGGTGAGCGAGGAGCCGAGGTGGCGGATCATCTTGACGCGCTGCGCCTCGCCGCCGGAGAGGGTGCCGGCCGGGCGGTCCAGGCTGAGATAGCCCAGGCCGATCTCCACGAACGAGTCCAGGGTCCGCCGCAGCGTGGTGAGCAGCGGCGCCACCGAGGGCTCGGTGAGGCCGCCGGCCCAGGCCGCCAGGTCGCTGATCTGCATCGCGCAGGCGTCGGCGATGCCGACCTTGCCGATCTTCGACGACCGGGCGCCCTCGTTGAGCCGGGTGCCGTCGCAGTCGGGGCAGGTGGCGAAGGTGACCGCGCGCTCCACGAATGCCCGGATGTGCGGCTGCAACGCCTCCTTGTCCTTGGCGAGGAACGACTTCCGGATCTTCGGGATCAGCCCCTCGTAGGTGAGGTTGACGCCCTCCACCTTCACCTTGGTCGGCTCCCGGTACAGGAAGTCCTGCATCTCCTTCTTCGTGAACGCGCGGATCGGCTTGTGCGGGTCCAGGAGGCCCGACTCGGCGTAGACCCGTACGGTCCAGAAGCTGTCCGACTTCCAGCCCGGGATGGTGAACGCGCCCTCGGCCAGCGACTTGGAGTCGTCGTAGAGCTGGGTGAGGTCGATGTCGGAGACCGTGCCCCGGCCCTCGCAGCGCGGGCACATGCCGCCGGTACGGGAGAAGGTCGCCTTCACCGCCTTCTTGTCGCCGCGCTCGACGGTGATCGCGCCGCTCGCCCGGACCGAGGGGACGTTGAAGGCGAACGCGCCGGGCGGGCCGGCGTACGGCTTGCCGAGCCGGCTGAAGAGGATGCGCAGCAGCGCGTTGGCGTCGGTGGCGGTGCCGACGGTGGAGCGGGGGTCGGCGCCCATCCGCTGCTGGTCGACGATGATCGCGGTGGTCAGCCCGTCCAGTACGTCCACCTCGGGCCGCGCCAGGGTCGGCATGAAGCCCTGCACGAAGGCGCTGTACGTCTCGTTGATCAGCCGCTGCGACTCCGCGGCGATGGTGTCGAACACCAGCGAGCTCTTGCCCGAGCCGGAGACGCCGGTGAACACCGTCAGGCGGCGCTTCGGGATCTCGATGCCGACGTCCTTGAGGTTGTTCTCGCGCGCGCCGTGCACACGGATCGCGTCGTGGCTGTCGGCGGCGTGCTGCGCAGGCGGCCGCGGGTCCGTCTTCGGAGCCGTGCTCATACGTCTCTCCCTGGGTGAGGCGCCGCCGCCGCGGTTCCCCCGTCGGCGTCGCCTGTTTCCGTTCGGTCGGCTTCCGGCCGTACGGCCGGTCCGCCCGGCCGGCTCCGGAACACGGGCCGCCGCCGGCCGGTACGGTGACCGGCCGGCGCCCGGCTCACTTCCTGGGGCGCTGGGCGAAGCGCAGCATGTTGCCCGCGGGGTCGCGGAAGGCGCAGTCACGGACACCGTACGGCTGGTCGACCGGCTCCTGAAGCACCTCGGCGCCCGAGGACCGGACACGCTCGAAGAGGGCGTCGACGTCGTCGGACGAGAAGATCACGCCCCGCAGCATGCCCTTGGCCAGCAGCTCCGCCATGGCCTGCCGGTCGGCCGGCGAGGCGTTCGGGTCCGCGAGCGGCGGCTCCAGCACGATCTCCACACCCGGCTGGGACGGCGACCCGACCGTCACCCAGCGCATCCCCTCGAACCCGACGTCGTTGCGCACCTCCAGCCCGAGCACGTCCCGGTAGAAGGCGAGCGCCTTGTCGTGATCGTCCACCGCGATGAAGCACTGCGAAAGTTGAATGTCCATGCCGCCCACGCTACGGCTGCGGTCCCGGCCCCGCTTCTCCATTCGTGACCGGTTGTGGAGGTGGGGGCCTGGTGGGGCGGAGGGGGTGGGTGCCGGTCGGGCAGGGCCGGTGGACGTGCCGGGCCACCCTGTGCGGCAGACCGGTGAAGACCGGCGGTCACCCGTCCCCGGCGGGCTCCGCGTTCCCCGCCGCTTCCCCGGTTCCCGGTCCCTCCCCGTCGCCCACCGCCGGTCCGTTCCGGACCGGCCGCGTATAGATCTTGGCGACACAGGCCGGGATGGCGGCGCCCGGCTCGTGCGGGCGGGCCCGGTAGGCGCTCGGGCTCTCGCCCACCAGCTCGGTGAACCGCGAGCTGAACGAGCCCAGCGACGTACACCCGACGGCGAAGCAGACCTCCGTCACCGACAGGTCACCGCGCCGCAGCAGGGCCTTGGCCCGCTCGATCCGGCGCGTCATCAGGTAGCTGTACGGCGTCTCGCCGAAGGCGGCGCGGAAGCTGCGCGAGAAGTGGCCGGACGACATGTGCGCCGCCCGCGCCAGCGCCGGGACGTCGAGCGGCTTCGCGTACTCGCGATCCATCAGGTCACGCGCCCGGCGCAGCCGAACCAGGTCCTCCAGCATCACCCGCCCAGCATCGCACGGCAGCCGGATGCGCGGACCGCGCGGCCGACGACGAGACCGTGGCCACTGCCACGTCCCGGAACGGTCACCGTGGCGCGCGGAGACCGGCGGTCAGCATGCGGATCAGAAGGTCGTAGCTGTCGTCCAGGTTTTCGGGGAGGCCGAAGCCGCCCTCGGCTTCCAGTACGGCGAAGCCGTGGACGGCCGCGCGCAGGCAGCGGGCGGCGTGGATCGCGGCGGAGTCCTCCAGGCCGTAGGCACGGAGGGTGGCGGAGATGATGCCGATCAGCCGTGCCCCGGCTTCGGCGGTGTGCGGCTCCGGGCTCTGGATGAGGGCCGGGTAGCGGTTCGGATGTTGCTGTACGTAGCGCCGCCAGGCCGTCATGAACGCGCGGATCGCCTCATCGGCGGAGCGGCCGAGCACGGCCTCACCGGCCTGGTCGGCGAGGTCGTTCGCGATGCGGGCCGACACCAGGGCACGCAGTTCGGCGAGGTTGCGCACATGCTTGTAGAGGGACGGCGTGGCCACACCCGCCCGGGCGGCCACCGCTGCCAGGGTGAGCGCTTGCGGACCGTTCTCGTCGAGGATCTGGAGCGCTACGTCGACGACGGCGCTGGGAGAAAGCGCCGCCCTAGCCACGCCGGCCGCCGGCCAGGAAGTCCAGGATGAGCTCGGCGATCACGTCGGGGAACTGGGCGTGTGCGTAGTGCCCCGCCCCGTCCACCATCTCCAGGCGGCCCAGCCCGGCGGGCAGGCCCGCCACGATGCCCGCGCCCTCCGCCCCGGGGTCGGCCCAGTCGGGATCGAGCGTGCCCATGACGATCAGGGCCGGACACCGTACGTCGGCGAGCCGGGCGCCGGCGTCGGTGGGCGCGGCCATGCCGAAGCGGCTGACGACGGCCATCCGGCCGGGCCTGCGCAGGTCCGCCTCCAGCCCGGCGACGTACTCGGCGTACCCGTCCGGCTTGCTGCCCGGGTAGGCGTGGTCGAGGTAACGCTTCCAGAGCCGCACGCTGCGCAGCAGGTTGGCGCCCATCAGCAGGCACAGGCCCTTGCGGTAGCGGGCGTTGGAGAACAGCGCGCGTACATCGATCCGCTGGGCGCGGGTGAACGGGCCGATCTCGACGATGGCGTCGACCAGATCGGGCTCCTGGGCCGCGGCGATGGTGGCGGCACCGCCGCCGAAGGAGTGGCCGACGATGACGGCGGGGCCGCCCAGGTGCCTGATCAGCGCGAGGACATCGCCCGCCGTGTCGGTACGGGTGTAGGACGCCCAGCCGGTGTTGGATTCGCCGTGGCCGCGCAGGTCCATCGTGGCGGCCCGGAATCCGGCCGCCCCGAGCCGGGCGGCCACCTCCCGGAAAGCCGCCCGGCTGTCGCCCATGCCGGGTACGAGGACGACCAGCGGTCCGCTGCCGGTCACCTCGTACGCCAGCACTCCGCCCGCGACCTCGAGAAACGCGGTCCCGCTCCGCCCGACGCTAATCACCATAACCAACAGGCTAATACCATTAGCCTAGCTTGACCAGCCCCCGAGCCGACCCCGCACTGCACCCGCCACCGACCACAGAAATTCACTTCCCCCACCTCCGGCAGCCCTCATCGGCGCCCCAGCAGCTCGGCGATCCGTATGAATCCGTCGGCGCCGTGGCCCCGCCCGATGGCCCGGCGGGCCATCCCCTCGGCCGCGCGCATCACGCCCGCGTCGATGCCGTGCGCCTCGGAGGTGTGGATGATGTGCGCCATGGACGAGACGGCCGAGGTGAGGGGGTTGAGCTCGCCGGAGTAACCGCCGCTGTCGGCATCCTCCGCGAACTCTTCGAAGAGCGGCGGAAGGATGGCGCCGATGCCCTTGGCGAACGGCGCCAGCTCCCGCGCGGTGATCCCTTCGGCCCGCGCCACCGCCACGGCGTGCGCATAGCCCGCCATCGCGGTCCAGAAGATGTCGAGCAGCGCGATGTCGTACGCCGCCGCCCGGCCGATGTCCTCGCCGAGGTGGGTGTGGGCGCCGCCGAGCGCCTCCAGGAGGGGCCGGTGTGCACGGTGGAGCTCCTCGGGGCCGCTGTGGATGAACACCGCGGCCTCGGTGCCGATGGTCGTGGCCGGCGTCATGATCGCACCGTCCAGGTAGCGGACACCGTGCTCCGCCGCCCACGCGGCGGTGCCACGGGCCCGGTCCGGTGTGTCGGCGGTCAGATTGATCACCGTACGGCCCTTGAGCGCACCGGCGACCGCCTCCTGACGCAGGACCGCGTCCACCGCGTCGTAATGCACCACACAGACCACGGTCACGCTGCTCGCGGCAACCGCTTCCACGGCCGACCGGGCGCCGACCGCGCCCCGCGCGACCAGCTCCCCGTCCCGGCCCGGCGTCCGGTTCCAGACCGTGACGCGCAGGCCGGCATCCAGGAACGCGCCCGCCAGGGCCCGGCCCATCGGGCCCAGGCCGAGGACGGTGACGGCAGACTGTTCAGCGTGTGAGGACATCACTCAACTCCACAAAAAACTTGAATAAACTATGACGAATAGGACGTAAATGACGCGCAGCCGTGCCCAGGACCTGAATGTCTGCGGGGTGACCGCCGCGATCGCCGTGATCGACGGGAAGTGGAAGACGGCGCTGCTCTGGCTGCTGGAATCCGGCCCGCACCGCCCGGGCGAGCTGCGCCGACAGCTGCCCGGGCTCAGCGAGAAGGTGCTGACTCAGGCACTCCGCGAGATGGAGACGGACGGACTGGTACACCGGGAGGTGTACGACGTGCTTCCGCCGAAGACCCTGTACTCCCTGACCGCGTTCGGCCGGGACCTAGCCGAGGCACTGGCGCCCCTCTCCGACTGGGGCCACCGCCGCCTGGAAAAACTCACCGAGACCCAGTCGGCCTCCTGACGCAACCCCCCATCACCCACTTCTCTTCTCCCCCTGGCGCCCCTCGGACCGCCCACCACCAGAGTCGCCCCAACACCGCCCGCCGCCAAGTACCCACAAAAAAGTGGGTATTACCGCCCACCCCAGATCCAAGCCCCGGGCGGGGCGGCGGCCAGGCCGAGGCGTCTGTGCGCGAGCCCGCCACCCGTCCGGCCGACTACGGGGCCGCCGTACGGAAGAGGGCCAGAAGGGCCTGGCCCGACGCGGTGTCCGCGTCGAAGAACTGCGTGGCCGGCGCGGGCGGTACGGCCCTTCCGTGCATGCGGACCTCGTGACACCTGAAGCAGAACGCCGCCTCGAACAGCGCCAGTTCGAGAGAATCCTCGTACGCCCTGATGCTCCAGCCCGGCGAGAAGCCGCAGCGGTGCTGCGCACTCCCGGGCAAGCTCTCGATCAAGGCCAGGGCGTCAGCGACCTCGGCCCCGACCCAGTGGGCGCCCACCCTGCCGGGGTACGCAACGCCCCGCTCGGCCGGGAGGGCGGAGATTCTGATGACCTCGATCAGCGCAGTGGCGGCGACGGCCTCGGCGGGGAGTTTCATGCCCGCAAGTACCTCAGTCGCTCTGGACGGCCGGCCCGGGGGCGGCGGCGTCGAGTGCGTCGAGTACCGCGTCGCCGTTCGCTCTTGCCCACTCGGTCAGCATGTGGATCGGATCGATCAGCGTCGCCCCGAGCGGGGTGAGTTCGTACTCGACGCGGGGCGGTACCTCGGCGTAGGCGTGGCGGCGGACGAGTCCGTGTGCCGTGAGCCGTCGGAGCGTCTGGGTGAGCATCTTGCGGGAGATGCCGCCGATCAGCTCGATCAGTTCGCCATGGCGCACCGGGCCCTTGCTGAGGCCGTAGAGCACGACCACCGTCCATTTGTCGGCAATCAGCTCGACCGCCAGCCGCGCCGGACAGTCGGCGAGAAAGGGGTCACCGGGACCGAAACCGCTCATGGCGCCCAAGGTACCTGCTGGTTCCCATCGGAAACCTAGCCTGGGGTCGCCCCCTCCCCTCCCGAAGCCAGGAGAGTCATGCGAGTCATCACCCAGCAGACGCTCGGCGGTCCCGAAGTGCTCACCATCGTGGACGCGCCCGAACCCCGGCCCCTCCCGACCGAGGTTCTCGTCCGCGTCGAGGCGATCGGACTGAACCCGCTGGAGGCACGCCTGCGCGCCGGCGAGTTCCCGCTGATCGGCCGGCCGCCGTTCATCCTCGGCTGGGACATCAGCGGCGTGGTCGAGGAGGCATCGGGAACGTGGCGGTTCAGGACCGGCGACGAGGTGTTCGGGATGCCGCTGTTCCCGCGGGCGGCGAGCGCGTATGCCGAGGTCGTGTCGGCGCCGGCGCTGCACCTGGCACGCAAGCCGGCGTCGCTCTCGCACGTCGAGGCGGCGGCGCTGCCGGTCGTCGGGCTGACGGCGTGGCAGGGCCTCGTCGACCTCGGCGGCGTGACCGAGGGCGACCGCGTCCTGATCCACGGCGGCGGTGGCGGGGTCGGCCACATCGCGATCCAGATCGCGAAAGCTCTCGGCGCGCACGTCATCGCGACCGCCGGCGGGAGCAAACGGAAGTTCGTCGAGGGGTTCGGCGCCGACGAGGTGATCGACTACACGGCGGGCGACTTCACCGAGGCGGTCCGCGACATCGACGTCGTGCTCGACACGATCGGCGGCGACACCGCCCGGCGGTCACTTGGAGTGCTCCGCCCCGGCGGCCATTTGGTGACGGCGGTCGCCGAGGAGGATGCGCAGCTCGCCGCCGCGTACGAGGCGGCCGGCATGCGCTTCAGCGGCATCGCGGTCGACCCCGATCCGGTCGCCCTGCGAGGTCTCGTCGAACTCGTCGAACAGGGCCGGCTCCGGGTCCACGTACAGGAGACGTTCCCGTTCGAACGCGTCACCGACGCACACCGGTTGCTCGACGCCGGCCACCTCCAGGGCAAGCTCGTCCTCACCGTCTGACCCCGTCGCAAGCCCTCGGCCGTCTGGCCCCGTCGGGGGGACTCGGCCATCTGACTCGGCCATCTGACTCGGCCGTCTGACTCCGTCGTGGGGCCACGACCGTCTGTCCGGACTTGAGCGAGCGAAATTCGTCGGTGTGTTCTCACGCAAGTCCGGGCAGGGAGCCGTGCTCCCGCAGTTCGCCGGGGGCGCCGAGCCGTGAAGGGGGATCAGGTGTCGGCGGGTGAGGCGTCGAGTGCGGTTACGTCGAAGCCTGCCTCGGTCAGGATGTCGGCGGCGACTCCGCGGCCGACCTGGGCAAGGCCGATCAGCAGGTCGTCGCAGTCGATGCGGTCGGAGTTGTTCTGCTCGGATCGCGCCTCGGCGTTGGCAATAGCCTTGCGGGAGTAGGGCGTCCAGGCGATTCGCTCGGCTGCCTGGGAGGCACCCAGGCTCAGCCGGGCTCCGACGGCCCGGTGGACCGTCTCCGGCGAGACACCGGTGGCCTGCAGGAGCCGGGTGGCGGAGTTGTCCTCCGCGGTCAGTCCCCAGAGCAGGTGCTCGGTGCCGATGTAGTTGTTGCGGTGCTGCACTGCCGCTCGTTTGACGTGGGTCATCGCCTCGCGGAGACCGGCGGTCATCGTCTCGGGGCTGTAGCGCTTGTGCGGGGCGTGGAAACGCTGCTGCGCCGCCTGCCGGGTCACGCCCAGGGCCGCACCGATGTCGGTCCATGAGGAGCCGTGCATCCGGCAGTGCTCGACGTAGTCCTCGACCAGATCGTCTGCCAGCGCCTGCATCTGACCTGCGAGGTGGGCGGCCACGGTCAGCAGAGCGAGCCAGTCGGGCTGTTCCTGTCCGCCGGGTCGGTGTGCGGTGTCGCATCTCCGGTCGACTTCCGCGATGAGGTCGTCCAGGTCCGGAAGAGCCATAAGGCAAGTACGCCTTGACAAGGGAGAACCGTCAAGGCGTACTTGCGCACTCCATGCGAGACGCATATGCCTCTGGCGTCTCGGTTGCGGTGAGGGGGACGCGACGGTGATGCCATGCCCCCGGGGAGGCGGCCGAGGCGCCCGGCCGCCCGCGGATGGCGACTTTTGTTAGCGGGCGCTTGCAATAGTTAGCACGATGGCGCACCATCGGGGCATGGCATCACTCAACGTCGGCAACCTCGGCGAGTTCCTGCGGGAGCAGCGGCGCACGGCGCAGCTGAGTCTGCGGCAGCTCGCGGATGCCGCCGGGGTGTCCAACCCGTATCTCAGTCAGATCGAGCGCGGGCTGCGCAAGCCGAGTGCGGACATTTTGCAGCAGCTGGCCAAGGCGCTGCGGATCTCCGCCGAGACGCTGTACGTGCAGGCCGGAATCCTCGATGAGCGGAAGGTGGACGGGGTCGAGGTGCACACCGCGATCCTCACCGATCCGGCGCTGACCGAGAAGCAGAAGCAGGTGCTGCTGCAGATCTACGAGTCCTTCCGCAAGGAGAACGGACACGGGAGCGGGCGCGGCGAGAGCGACGGCGCGCCCGCGAGCGAGCCCGCTCATGGCGCCCGAGAGGCCGACGGCGACCCGCACGCCACCTGAGCGACCGACCACCTATTCCAGGAGGAACCACGCCATGGCCATCACCGACGACGTCCGCAAGGCGCTGACCGACCCGACTCCGCTGTACGCCATCGCCGGCGGTGTGGACCTCGCGGCCGAGAAGGCCAAGGAGCTCCCGGGCCTGGTCGAGAAGATCCGCCAGGAAGCCCCGAAGCGTTTCGAGGCCGTCCGCAACACCGACCCGAAGACCGTCCAGGACCGCGTCACCAAGGAGGCGAAGGAGGCGCAGGACTGGATCACCCGGCAGCTGGGCCTGCTCGACGCCGACTTCAAGAAGCTGAGCCAGCAGACGCAGGACTTGGTGCTCCAGGGCGTGGGCCGGGCGGCCGAGGCCGCCGTCAAGGCGCGCGAGGGCTACGAGGACCTGGCCGAGCGCGGGCGCAGCGCGGTGCAGACGTGGCGCAGCGAGACCGCCGAGGCCACCGAGGACCTCGCGGTCGCGATCGAGCCGGAGCCCAAGCAGGAGCCGGTGCAGGAGCCCGCGGCGGAGGCCAAGGCCGAGGGTGGCACGGCCGGTGACGCCGACCCGAAGACCGGCGCGGCGGCCAGGAAGACCGCGCCCGCCAAGAAGACCACGCCCAAGAAGACCACCCCGTCGGGCGAGAACGGCAAGTAACGCATTCAGGGGCAGCGGGCCGGGCACGCACCGCGTGTCCGGCCCGTTCTCCGGGTACGGTGGGGCGGCGACGGACCGAGTCGAACGGGTGAGGGCAGTGCTGATCTACGGGTTCCAGAACGTGCTGAGCTGGGTGCAGCTGGCCCTGGCCGTGTACGCCGCCGTGATGCTCGTCGACGCGGCCGTGCGGCGCGAGGACGCCTACCGGGCGGCCGACAAGCAGACCAAGGGCATGTGGCTGATCTTCCTGGTGATCGCCACGGCGCTGCTGTTCCTGCTGCCGCTGATGTCGTTCCTGCCGATCATCGGGCTGATCGCCGTGATCGTGTACACGGTCGACGTACGGCCCGCGATCAAGGGGGTCGCCGGCGGCCGGGGCCCGCGCCGCGGCGGCGGGTCGAGTTCGGACGGGCCGTACGGGCCGTTCAACGGCGGACGGTAGGCCCACCGGGGCCGACGGGCGGTAGCCCCACCGGACCGACGGGCGGTAGCCCCACCGGGACCGGCGGACGATGGCCCCACCGGGACCGACGGGCGGGTACGTCAGCCCTGCACCCGCCCCCGGTCCAGCAGCAACACCGCGACATCGTCCGTCAGTTCCCCGCCGTTGAGGTCCCGTACTTCCGTGACCGCCGCGTCGAGCAGTTGCTCGCCCCGTAGGCCGGCGGACATCTGACGGCCCACCAGTTCGGTCATGCCTTCCTGGCCCAGGCGCTGGTTGCCCTGGCCGACGCGGCCTTCGATCAGGCCGTCGGTGTACATCATCAGGCTCCAGGAGCCGCCCAGGACGACCTGGCGGCGCGGCCAGCGGGCGCGCGGCAGCAGGCCGAGGGCCGGCCCTCCCTCCTCGTACGGGAGCAGCCGCGGCGCGCCGCCGGACCGGGCGAGCAGGGGTGCGGGGTGGCCGGCCAGGCAGACCCAGGCGTGGCGTCCGTCCGGCGCGATGTCCACCAGGCACAGCGTCGCGAAGATCTCGTCGTCGGCGCGCTCGTTCTCCAGGACCTTCTGGAGGGTGGACAGGAGCGCGTCGCCGCACAGGCCGGCGAAGGTCAACGCGCGCCAGGCGATGCGCAGTTCCACGCCGAGGGCGGCCTCGTCGGGGCCGTGACCGCAGACGTCGCCGATCATCGCGTGGACCGTGCCGTCGGGCGTGCGCACCGTGTCGTAGAAGTCGCCGCCGAGCAGCGCGCGGCTGCGTCCGGGGCGGTAGCGGGCCGCGAAGCGCAGGTCGGAGCCGTCCAGGAGCGGCGTGGGCAGCAGGCCGCGCTCCAGCCGCCGGTTCTCCTGGGCCAGCATCCGGGATTCGGTGAGCTGGCGCTGCGCGAGGTCGGCGCGCTTGCGCTCGACGGCGTACCGCACGGCCCGGCTGAGCACCGAGCCGTCCAGCTCGTCGCGGAAGAGGTAGTCCTGCGCGCCGACGCGTACGGCCTCGGCGCCGCGTTCGGCGTCGGCCTCGGCGGTCAGCACCAGGACGGCGTGGGCGGGCGCCATCCGCAGCACCGCGCGCAGGGCGCCCAGCTCGTCGCGGGCGCCGTCCTCCTCCGGCGCGGTGCCGTCCCGGTCGGTGCGTTCCGGGGCGCCCGCCGGTGCCAGGTCGAGCAGGATGCAGTGCACGTCGTCGGTGAGCAGCCGCTCCGCCTCGGTGAGGTTGCGGGCCGTACGGACGCGGGCGCGGCGGCCCTCCCCGTCCCGCATCTCGGGCACCGAGCTGCTGGGGTCCTCGCCGATGAGCAGCAGGGTCAGCCCGCCGTCACCGGGGCGGGAGGGGGCGGGCGAGGGCGCGGCGGCGTCGGGGGCGCCCGGCCCGGGCCGCGGGGGCTCGGCGGGGGCCGGGGAGGTGTCCGCAGGCTCCGCCGTCCCGGCCCCGCGCGCCGCGCCGTCGCGTGCGTCGTCCACCGGCGCTGCCTCGTGCGGCAGCACGGCCGTCCGCTGGCGCGGTATCGGTACGGACATGCTCTGCTTCCTTCCCTCCCCCGAGGGTGCACGGGCCCGCCGAGCGGCGCGCCACTGTGCCCGGTTCCGCCCCCGCCCGGCGGTCGGTCCGGGCGGTGCGCCACCGGGCACCGAGACGCGACCATAGCGGTAGCGCCGAGTTCTGCGGAATGGCCGACGGCACACCGCCTTTGTCATATGCCGTACAGCACAGGTCGTTTGACCTGCGAAAGGAGGAATCGGGAATGACGAACATCACCCCCTGGGCAGCACGCCGCCCATCGACGCACCGTGACGAAAAGCACGCAGGTATTACGCTGCGTGGATAACCGGGAACCGTGGCGCCGCGAACCGCCCCACGCGCCGCGGCCCGAGCCCGCCGCGCGCGGAACCGGATCACCTCACGCCGCCGGTCGCCCACCGGGTCCCCCTCGGCCCGCCCGCCGGCTCACTTGTCCGGCCGCACCACACCGAGGATCGGCATCGACCCGGCACCGGCGATCGTGACCTGCCGCCCCGGCCGCGGCGCGTGCACCATCGCGCCGTCGCCGACGTACATGCCGACATGGCTCGCGTCGGGGTAGTAGATGATCAGGTCGCCGGGTCGCATGTCCTTGATGTCGACGCGCGGCAACTGCTTCCACTGCTCCTGCGACGTACGGGAAATGGGCTCGCCGGCCGCCTGCCAGGCCCGCATGGTCAGCCCCGAGCAGTCGAAGGTGTCCGGTCCCTCGGCGCCCCACACGTAGTCCTTGCCGATCTGCGCCGTGGCGTAGGAGACGGCTTTCCCGCCCGCCGCCGAAGCGTGCGCGCCGATGTCCTTCAGCACCCCGGAATTCAGCCATTTCTGCTGTTCCTGAAGGGCCCGCGCGTCCTCCAGTTTCCGCAGCCGCTCCTTCTCCTCGGCGGCCAGCCGGGATTCCACCCGCTGCGCGGTCTCGATCTTCTTGCGGATGTCGAGCTGCGCGGCCTCCTTCTTCCTGCGGTTCTCCTCCAGCCGCTCCCAGCGGTCGGTGGCGTCCTGCGCATACCCTTCCAGGGCGGATTCCGTGCGCGCCAGCTGGGCGCTCAGGTCCTTGGCGGCCTGCTGGCCCTTGCGTACGAGCGTGGCGTTGTCGAGGAAGCGTTCGGGGTCCTTGTTGAGCATGAGACGGGCCTCGGGGGGAATGCCGCCGCCCCGGTACTGCGCGCTGGCCAGCGCGCCCGCCTGGCGCTTCAGTTCGGCCATCCGCCGCTGCGTCCGGTCGATCGTCCGCGCCAGTTCGACGATCTCCTTCTGCTGGAGGCCGACCTGCTCCTTCGCCGCGTTGTACGCCTCGGTGGCCTGCTCCGCCGCGCGGTAGAGGCCCTCCAGTTCCCGGCGTACTTCTTCGAGGCGCTTTTCGGACACGGTCGGGCCGGGGTCCGCGTAGGCGGCCGGGGCCGTCCCGCCGAGGATCCCGGTCACGCCCAGTACCACGGACGTGGCGGCCACGACGGCGCCGCGCAGCCCGCGTGCGCCCCGCCGGGTCCCCGCTGCCCGCCGGTCCGCCGTACCGCGCCGCTCCAGGGCGCCCGTCCGCCGCGCCGCACCCGTCCCGTTCCCGGAGTCCCGTACATCCCGTGTGCCGTGCGCATCCTGAATGCCCCGGCCTGCCCCCTGCCGCCCCACCAGCCACCTCCGGTCGGTCCGCACCGATTCGTGCACCCCTATGGGCGCGGATGCTGCCATACCGCCGGGTAATCCGACAGGGCGACGCCGAGGATTCCGGGCGGTACGGACGCCGCCCCCATCCGACGGCCGAGGTTCACCCCGCGTTCACCCTCCTCCATCGGCAGCTTCACCTGATCTGCCTAATTTCGGCCGTACCGAGCGGCGCGCCACTCCTCCGGGACGAACGCGGCACGGCATTGCTGGACCACCGGGCCACCCGGTCCGGCTCCCCTTGTCCCACCGCTCCGGCCGCCGCACAGTGACCAGCATCAGGCCGCCCGCCGGGCGGCCGCCCGGCCACCGTCGCGGTGACCACCCGCATCTCCACCCCGCACGCCGAAAGAGCGGCGCGCCCAGGAAGGAACTCTCGACAGTGAAGCAGCTGCAGCGCAAGAACCGGGTTCGCGCCCTCGCCGTCGGCGCTCTCGCCGTCACCGGAGCCCTGGCCCTGTCGGCGTGCGGTTCCGACGACACCAGTGGTGGCGGCGGGGCGGCCTCCGCGGCGAAGACCGGCGACATCAAGTGCGAGGGCAAGGGCAAGCTGCTCGCCTCCGGCTCGTCCGCGCAGAAGAACGCCATGGACGCCTGGGTGCAGGCGTACTCGGGTGCCTGCAAGGACACCGGCATCAACTACCAGCCCACCGGCTCAGGGGCCGGCATCACCACGTTCCTCCAGGGCCAGACCGCCTTCGCGGGCTCCGACTCGGCGCTCAAGCCCGAGGAGGTCGAGAAGTCCAAGAAGGTCTGCAAGGGCGGCCAGGCGATCAACCTGCCGATGGTCGGCGGCCCGATCGCGGTCGGCTACAACGTGCCCGGTGTGGACGGCCTGGTGCTGGACGCCCCCACCCTCGCCAAGATCTTCAACACCGACATCACCAAGTGGAACGACGAGGCGATCAAGAAGCTCAACCCGGACGCCAAGCTGCCGGACCTCAAGATCCAGGCGTTCCACCGCTCGGACGACTCCGGCACCACCGACAACTTCACCAAGTACCTCAAGGCCGCCGCGCCCGATGCCTGGAAGCACGAGCCGGGCAAGACCTGGGAGGGCAAGGGCGGCCAGGCCGCGTCCGGCTCCGCCGGCGTGTCCTCGCAGGTCAAGCAGACCAGCGGCGCGATCTCCTACTTCGAGCTGTCGTACGCCACGGCCGGCAAGATCGACACGGTCAAGCTGGACACCGGCGCCAAGGCCCCGGTCGAGGCCACCGTCGACAACGCCTCCAAGGCCATCGCCGAGGCCAAGCAGGTCGGCCAGGGCAGCGACCTGGCCCTGAAGCTGAACTACACCACCAAGGCCGAGGACGCCTACCCGATCACCCTCGTCACGTACGAGATCGCCTGCGACAAGGGCAACAAGGCGGAGACGCTGCCCGCCACCAAGTCCTTCCTCACCTACATCTCCAGCAAGGACGGCCAGAACGCCCTGAAGGAGCTGGGCTACGCGCCGCTGCCGACCGAGATCGCCGAGAAGGTCCGCTCGGCCGTCTCCTCGCTCTCCTGACCCACCGGGCGGCGGCCCGCGGCCCGCGCAGGCCGCCGCCCGTCCGGTGCACCGCCGCGCCAGGAGTCCCAGCGGGCTCCGCAGACCGGAGAAACCATGAATTCAGCACCCTCGATATCCAGCGCCCCGCCACCGCCCGCGCAGCCCGCCCCCTCCCCGGTGTCCGGCAAGGCGGTACGGCCCGGAGACCGGGTCTTCCTCGGCCTCTCCCGCGGCTCCGGCATCGCGCTCCTGGTGATCATGGCCGCCATCGCGGCCTTCCTCACCGTCCGCTCCGTGATCGCCGTCTCCGGTGACCACGCGAACTTCCTGACCTACTTCGACTGGGCCGCCTCCGGCACCGAGCCGAAGTTCGGCATCGCGGTGCTCGCCTTCGGCACCGTCGTCAGCTCGGTGATCGCGATGATCATCGCGGTCCCGGTCGCGGTCGGCATCGCGCTGTTCATCTCGCACTACGCGCCCCGCAGGCTGGCCTCCCCGCTCGGGTACGTCATCGACCTGCTCGCCGCCGTGCCCAGCATCATCTACGGACTGTGGGGCGCACTCTTCCTCGTCCCGCACCTGACCGGCCTCTACAGCTGGCTGGACGACTACCTCGGCTGGACCGGAATCCTCGCGTACGGCGACGACGCGGCCCGCTCGCTGTTCACCGTCGGCATCCTGCTCGCGATCATGGTCCTGCCGATCGTCACCAGCGTCAGCCGCGAGGTCTTCCTCCAGGCGCCGAAGATGCACGAGGAAGCGGCCCTCGCGCTCGGCGCGACCCGCTGGGAGGTCATCCGCATGTCGGTGCTGCCGTTCGGCCGCTCCGGCATCATCAGCGCCTCGATGCTGGGCCTGGGCCGCGCGCTCGGCGAGACGATGGCCGTGGCCACCGTCCTGTCCCCGAGCTTCCTGATCAACACCAGCCTGCTGGACCCGGGCGGCGGCACCTTCGCCCAGAACATCGCCAGCAAGTTCAGCGAGGCCGACGAGTTCGGGCAGGACGCCCTGATCGCCTCCGGCCTCGTCCTCTTCGTCATCACGCTGCTCGTCAACGGCGCGGCCCGCCTGATCATCGCGCGCCGCAAGGAGTACTCGGGGGCCAACGCATGAGCAACACGGTCACCGCGCCGCGGCCCGTCGCCGACAGCGCACCGCTCCCGGTCTCGCTCCGGCAGCCCCGGCTGCCCCGCTGGGTGCCGGCGGCCCTCGCCCTGGCCGCGGCCGGGCTGGGCTGCGGCATCGGCCTGGCCGCCGGCCTGGAGAGCCGCATCCAGTGGGGCCTGATCGCCGCCCTGCTGTTCATCCTCGGTACGTACGGACTCGCCGCCGCCGTCGAAGGCACCCGGCAGGCCAAGGACCGCCTGGCCACCAGCCTGGTCTGGATCTGCTTCCTGCTGGCCGTGATCCCGCTGGCCTCCCTCATCTGGGAGACCGTCGCACGCGGCGTCAAGGTCCTGGACGGCTACTTCCTCAGTCACTCGATGGGCACCCTGCCGGACGCGATGCCCGGCGGCGGCATCTACCACGCGATCGTCGGCACCCTGCAGCAGGTCGGCCTGGCCACCCTGATCGCCGCGCCGATCGGCCTGCTCACCGCCATCTACCTGGTCGAGTACGGGCGCGGGAAGCTGGCCAAGGCCGTCACCTTCTTCGTCGACGTGATGACCGGCATCCCCTCGATCGTGGCCGGCCTGTTCATCCTGTCGGTGTGGATCCTGATCCTCGGCTTCGGCCCGTCCGGCTTCGCCGGCGCGATGGCCCTGGCGATCCTGATGATGCCGGTGGTCGTGCGCTCCACCGAGGAGATGCTCAAGCTGGTGCCCAACGAGCTGCGCGAGGCGTCCCTGGCCCTCGGCGTGCCCAAGTGGCGCACCATCCTCAAGGTGGTGCTGCCCACCTCGATCGGCGGCATCGCCACCGGCGTCATGCTGGCCGTCGCCCGTATCACCGGTGAGACCGCGCCCGTCCTGCTGCTGGTCTGGGGCGCGAAGACGATCAACAACAACCCCTTCGAAGGCGCCCAGCAGTCGCTGCCCCTGTATGTGTTCCAGCAGTGGCAGCAGGGCTCCGACGCCTCCTACGACCGCGCCTGGGCCGCGGCACTGGTGCTCATCGC
Organism: Streptomyces sp. NPDC018019; assembly: GCF_044327805.1. Classification (NCBI taxonomy): domain Bacteria; kingdom Bacillati; phylum Actinomycetota; class Actinomycetes; order Kitasatosporales; family Streptomycetaceae; genus Streptomyces; species Streptomyces sp. NPDC018019. The sequence continues at coordinate 367,580 of NZ_JBIRGD010000005.1, forward strand.
CTTCGTCATGATCCTCAACCTGGTGGCCCGCGGCATCGCCCGCTGGAAGGCCCCCAGGACCGGCCGCTGACCTCCCCCACCCCCCGAAAGAAGCAGTGATTCCCATGGCCAAGCGAATCGACGTCAGCGGCCTCTCCGCCTACTACGGCAGCCACAAGGCGATCGATGACATCTCCATGACCGTCGAGCCCCGCTCGGTGACCGCCTTCATCGGCCCCTCGGGCTGCGGCAAGTCGACGTTCCTGCGCACCCTGAACCGGATGCACGAGGTCACCCCCGGCGGCCGTGTCGAGGGCAAGGTGCTGCTGGACGACGAGAACCTGTACGGCAGCGGTGTGGACCCGGTGGCGGTACGCCGTACCGTCGGCATGGTCTTCCAGCGCCCGAACCCGTTCCCCACCATGTCGATCTTCGACAACGTGGCGGCGGGCCTGCGCCTGAACGGCTCGTACAAGAAGTCCGACCTGTCGGTGATCGTGGAGAAGTCCCTCAAGGGCGCCAACCTCTGGAACGAGGTCAAGGACCGGCTGAACAAGCCCGGCTCCGGCCTCTCCGGCGGCCAGCAGCAGCGGCTGTGCATCGCCCGGGCCATCGCGGTCGAGCCGCAGGTGCTGCTGATGGACGAGCCGTGCTCCGCCCTCGACCCGATCTCCACCCTCGCCATCGAGGACCTGATCGGCGAGCTGAAGGAACGCTTCACGATCGTCATCGTGACGCACAACATGCAGCAGGCGGCCCGTGTCTCGGACCGTACGGCCTTCTTCAACCTGGCCGCGGTCGGCCAGCCCGGCAAGCTGGTCGAGATCGACGACACCGAGCGGATCTTCTCCAACCCGTCGGTCCAGGCCACGGAGGACTACATCTCCGGCCGCTTCGGCTGACCGGCCCCGTGCGTCCTGCGGTGCTGCATGGCGGTGCCACCGCAAGGACGAGGGCCCGCCCTCCGGTGCCGGAGGGCGGGCCCGTGAAAGTGTGCGGCCCGCGGGCCGCGTCAGGTCACGCGAACACCAGGTGGACACACCAGTAGGTCAGGGCGGCCACCGCCGCGCCGGCCGGCATGGTGATGAACCAGCCCATGACGATGTTCTTGGCGACGCCCCAGCGCACCGCCCGCGAGCCCTTCGTCGAGCCCACGCCCATGATCGCGGACGTGATGACGTGGGTGGTGGAGATCGGCGCGTGGAACATGAACGAGGCGGTGTACATGACGGACGCCGCGGTCGTCTCGGCGGCGAAGCCCTGCGGCGGGTCCAGCTCGATGATCCGCCGGCCGAGCGTGCGCATGATGCGCCAGCCGCCCGCGTACGTGCCCAGCGACAGGGTCAGCGCACAGGCGATCTTCACCCAGACCGGGATCGCGTCGCCCTGGTCCTCGACGTCCGCGATGACCAGCGCCATCACCACGATGCCCATGGTCTTCTGGGCGTCCTGGAGGCCGTGCCCGAGCGCCATGCCGGCCGCCGAGACCGTCTGCGCTATACGGAATCCCCGCTTCGCCTTGTGCGGGTTGGACTTCCGGAACAGCCACATGATCACGACCATCACCAGATAACCGAGGACCAGGCCGATGACGGGCGAGAGGAACATCGGGACGACGACCTTCTCGATCACGCCCGACCAGTAGACGGTGGTGCCGCCCGCCAGCGCCGCGCCCACCATGCCGCCGAAGAGCGCGTGCGAGGACGACGACGGCAGCCCGAAGTACCAGGTGACGAGGTTCCAGGCGACCGCGCCGACCAGGGCGGCGAAGAGGATGCCCATCCCCTTGGAGCCCTCGGGCGTGGAGATCAGCCCTTCACTGACCGTCTTGGCGACCCCGCTGCCCAGGAAGGCGCCGGCGAGGTTCATCACCGCGGCCATCGCCAGCGCCGCCCGCGGGGTCAGCGCCCGCGTGGAGACGGAGGTCGCGATGGCGTTCGCGGAGTCGTGAAAGCCGTTGGTGTACGTGAAACCGAGCGCGACCCCGATGGTCACGATGAGCGCGAAGGTGTCCACCGGAGGTCAGGACTCCTTGACCGCGATCGTCTCGACCGTATTGGCGACATGCTCGAAGGCGTCGGCCGCCTCTTCCAGGATGTCCACGATCTGCTTGAGCTTGAGCACCTCGATGGCGTCGTACTTGCCGTTGAACAGGTGCGCGAGCAGCTTGCGGTGGATCTGGTCGGCCTGGTTCTCCAGGCGGTTGACCTCGATCCAGTACTCGGTGAGGTTGGACATCGTCCGCAGGTTCGGCATCGCCTCGGCGGTCAGTTCCGCCGCCCGTGCCAGGACCTCGATCTGCTGCTCGACACCCTTGGGCAGCTCCTCGATGCTGTAGAGGACGACCAGGTCGACGGCCTCCTCCATGAAGTCCATGATGTCGTCCAGCTTCGAGGCGAGGTTGTAGATGTCCTCGCGGTCGAAGGGCGTGATGAAGGAGGAGTTCAGCTGGTGGAAGATCGCGTGGGTCGCGTCGTCCCCCGCGTGCTCCGCCGCCCGCATCCTCTCGGCGATCTCTGTCCGCGCGGAGGCGTCCGCCCCGAGCAGTTCCATCAGGAGTTTGGAGCCTGTGACGATGTTGTCCGCGGACGCGGCGAACATGTCGTAGAAGCTCGTCTCCCTGGGGGTCAGACGAAAGCGCACGTGAAATCCTCGGGGTGCATCGGATTCGGTCGAGATGATGCTAGGCGCATCATCCAGCCACAGCTAACCGGCATTCATTCAGTGTCGCCCATCGGGCAGCATGCTCTGCACGGGGGACCGCCCGCGCCCGCGAATTTCTGTACCATATACCCACTAGGGGTATATGAAACGCCTACGTACCACGGGAGATGGCCATGACGACCACGGACGCCGAGACCGACGGCAGCACCGCAGCCGCCGCGGCCTGCCACGCCGACGGGCCGAAAACCGCCTTCCGGCCGGACCCCGCCGCCGTCACCGATCACGATCGGGGCATCCACGGTTACGCGAAGCAGAAGGACGCGCACCTCAAGCGGCTGCGCCGGATCGAGGGCCAGATCCGCGGCCTCCAGCGCATGCTGGAAGAAGATGTGTACTGCATCGACATACTCACCCAGGTCTCGGCGAGCACGAAGGGCCTGCAGTCCTTCGGCCTCCAGCTCCTGGAGGAGCACCTGCGGCACTGCGTCGCGGACGCCGCCGTCAAGGGCCCCGAGGCGATCGACGAGAAGGTCAAGGAAGCCACCAAGGCGATCGAGCGGATGCTGCGCACCTGAGAGCGGCCACCGGGCTCCGGGCCGCGGATGCCGGGCGCACGGCGGCCGTGCGCCGCTCCGCCCGGCGCCGCCCCGTCACGAACGGTCGCCGGGTCCCGGGCCCGGCCGCGCGCGGTCCGCGTCCACGTCCAGCACCTCGTCGATACGGTCCGAGCTGAGCCGATCCTCGCTCGCGGCGGCCGCCGCGATCATCAACTCACCAGTCAGGTCGATCTCGACGAGGGCCACGTGGTCCTGAACCATCGAGTTGCGGTGTCCGGCCACGTACAACACCTCCTCCTTCGAGCGCCTCCCCACTCTTCTGGTGGTTACCGCCCAGAGTAGGTACGGGCGCACGCTCCGCGCATGGCACGGATGGACCATTTCCGCCAGTTCGCACACGCCGTGGTCACGTGCCACCGGGGCAGGGCGGCCCCGGCCGCCCCCGTCGGCGGGCCTCAGCCGCCGTCGGCGGTGACCTTGCCCGTGTAGATGTCGCGCCGGTCCGGCAGCCGGACCGGGACCGGCACCCCGAAGCCGTACAGCGTGGTGGTGGAGGTCACCGACGTCCCGCCCGTCGCGCCGTTGGCGAAGCGGAAGCGCTGGCGGACCTTGCGCAGCCGCCCGGCGTCGTCCAGATACGCGTCGAAGGGCACCACATCGGTGGTGAAGCCTTTCTCCGCCGCGGTCAGCGCGGGCCGGACCGCCGGGGACGCCGCCCGCGCGGCCGAGCCGATGTCCGTCGTCCCGCTGAAGTGCCGTACCGGGACGCCGTCCAGCCGCTCCCGGCCCTCGTACGTCACCTCGCGCACCCCGCGCAGCAGTTCGGCGGCGGCCATCGGGTCGGTCGCGCCGCCGGTGACCAGGTTGCCGTCCGCGAGCGAGGCGGTGTCCACCCGCACCCACTTGTCGGCCGGCACGCCCGCGCCGCGGTTCTTCATGTACAGCGCGGACGGCGTGAGGATCTCCGTGATCGTGCGGTCCGCGCCGTGGCCGTCGCCGGTGTCCGGCAGGCGTACGCTCAGCCGCCCGGTGCGGGTGCGGTAATCGTGGCCGCCCGTGCCCCGGATGGCGATGCGGGTGCCGCCGCTGGTGGTCTCCAGGTCCGTACGCACCCGGGAGGAGCCGGCCCGGACCAGGGCGTCGACGCAGGCGCGCAGGGCGGCGGCGTAGGCCGTACGGCCGGCCGGGGACCCGGCGGACGGGCCCGCCGGGTCCCGCTCCCCGGTGGGCGACCGGACGCCCGGTGGGCGGGCACGGTCGGTGAAGGGCGGCCCGGCCGCGGACCCGCCCACCGGGCCGTCTGCGGAGCGGCCGGCCGAGGTGTGGTCGTCGGCCGCCGCCCCGTTCGAGGAGCAGCCCGTCGTGCACAGACCGACCGCCAGGCCCACCCCGCACGCGGCGGCCACGACGGCGCCGCCTCGCCTGTCCTGCACCACCATCGCGTACGAGCCCCCTCGGCCGCTCTGCTCGTGAAGTTCCGGACCGAGATGTTCCGGTTGCCCCGGACCAGCCCGACCCGTTCCGTTCAACGACTGTTCAGGGCGCTTCGTCACGCCCGTACACCCCGGGCGCGTACCGTGGCGGCGTGCATGACCGAGCCCCGGCAGACCCGATACCGCAGCCCTCAGGGCCGCCCGACCACCGGACCACCACCACCGAGCGAGGCTCCTTCTGCCTGGCCCGCTGTACCTGCGGCTGGCACGGCCCGGCCCGCCGGGCCCGCTCCCAGGCACGGACGGACGCGGAGAACCACCACCGGCCGGATTGAGAGCCCGCGTCCGGCCTCCGGGCGGGCACACCGCACCCGCCCGGACGCTCCGGCAGCACGCCCCTGGAACCTCCCGCGCCTTCCGCCTCATCTGAGGAGGGGGAAGTCATCCACGGCGCGCGGACCCTCAAGGGGTCCCAAAAAGGGGCAGTTCAGCATGAAGCGGCGCACGATACTGGCGGCCGGCGGCGGATTCGCGGCGACGGCCGTCGCCGGGACCGCGGCCTGCGGCGGCAACTCCGGCCAGGCGAGCCCCCCGGGCACCGGCTCGGCATCCGGCGGCATCGGCCTGACGGCCGACTCGCAGCCCGCCAAGCGCCCGGCCGACGCGGCCTCTTGGGACGCGCTGCGCAAGAGCCTGGACGGCACGTTGATCCGCGCCGGGGACGCCGCGTACGACACCGCCCGGCGCCTGTACAACACCCGTTTCGACGCTCTGAAGCCCGCGGCCGTCGCATACGTGCGGCACCCGGCCGACATAGCCGAGTGCCTGTCCTTCGCCCGCCGCCACGCCGCCCCCGTCGCGATACGCAACGGGGGTCATTCGTACGCCGGCTGGTCCAGCGGCAACGGCAAACTGATCATCGACGTGTCGGCCCTGAACACGGTCTCCGCACCCTCCGGCGGCATCACGCGCATCGGCGCCGGCGCCAAACTCATCGAGGTCTACGAGGGCCTCGGCAAACACCACGTCACCATCCCCGGCGGCTCCTGTCCGTCCGTCGGCATATCGGGCCTGACCCTCGGCGGCGGCCATGGCGTCGCGTCCCGCGCGTACGGACTGACCTGCGACAGCCTGGTCGGCGCCACCGTCGTCACGGCCGACGGCAAGACCGTCGAGTGTGACGACAAGCGCAACAGCGACCTGTTCTGGGCGCTGCGCGGCGCCGGCAACGGGAACTTCGGCGTCGTCACCGAACTCCGCTTCCGCACCCACGCGGCGCCCCGCTCGGTCATGGCCTACCTGACCTGGCCCTGGGCGAAGGCGACCGCCGTGCTGCGCTCCTGGCAGGAGTGGGGGCCCGCCCAGCCCGGCGAGATATGGTCCTCCCTGCACCTGGACGCCCACCCCGGCGGCACCCCCTCCGTCTCCGTCGCGGCCTTCTCCCTCGGCACGTACGGCGACCTCCAGAACGCCGTGGACCAGCTGGCCGACCGGGCGGGCGGCCCCGGCCCCGCGAAGTCGGTACACCTGACGCCCACCTCGTACCTGGACGCGATGGAGTCCTACGCGGGCTGCTCCTCGAAGACCACCGAGCAGTGCCACCTGCCGGGCGCCCTCCCCGGCCGCAGCACCTCCGGCAAGCTCGCCCGCGAGACGTACGCGGCCCGCTCCGACTTCTACGACCGCTCGCTCGACGCGGCCGGCCAGCGGGCCCTGCTGGGCCAGATCGAGGCGGCGAGCCGCAAGGGCGTCGCGGGCAACGCGTCGCTGACCGCGCTGGGCGGGGCGATCAACCGGGTCCGCCCCGCCGACACCGCCTTCGTGCACCGCCGCTCGCGTTTCCTCGCGCAGTACCTGGCGTCCTGGAAGGCGGGCGGTACGGGCTCCGCGCAGAACGCCTGGCTGTCCGCCATCCACGGCGCGATGCGCCGCTACGCGTCGGGCGCGGCCTACCAGAACTACACCGACCCGGGCCTGACCGACTGGAAGAAGGCCTACTACGGGGCCGCCGCCGACCGGCTCACGAAGCTGAAGCAGCAGTACGACCCGAACGGGCTGTTCCGGACGTTCCCGCAGGCGCTGTGACGTTCCCGCAGGCGCTGTAACGATTCGGCACCCGACTCCGGCCACGCGTCGCATCATGCGGCGCCCGGCCCCGGACACGCGTCGGGGGAGGTACCCGGCCCCCGGCCCGGTCCTCCCCCGACGTGCGGCGTCCTGTCCTCGTCCCGGCTACGCCGCCAGATCCTCGTCCCGCTCGGTCCGGGACACCGGCGGCACGGCCGTCACCGGCTCGGACACCGGCCGGGCCGCCGGGCCGCCGGACCGGACGAGCCACCATCCGGGCGAGCGCCCCACGGCCGTCGCCACCGGCACCAGCATCGCCTGCGCCACCGGCGCGAGCAGCAGCGCCACCGCCGTGCCGAGCGCGAAGCCGCCGATCACGTCGGTCGGGTAGTGCACGCCCATGTAGACCCGGCAGAACCCTTCCAGCAGCGCCAGCCCGATCCCCACCAGTCCGTACTTGCGGTGGGCGATGAACAGTCCGACGCCGACCGCCATCGTCAGCGTCGCGTGGTCGCTCACGAACGAGAAGTCGCTCTTGCCCGGAATGAGCACCTCCAGGCCCGCGTGGTCCCTGAACGGCCGGGGCCGCCCCACCACCGCCCGGATCGGGATGTTGGCCAGCAGCGCGACACCGGCCGCCAGCGGCGCCCAGACCAGGCCCGCCACCGCGGCCGGCGCGTCCGGCCGCTTGCGGGCGCCCCACCAGGCGATCAGGCACAGCACGGCGAGGCCGGCGATGATGCCGTACTCGCCGACGTACTCCATGGCGCGGTTGAGCCAGTGCGGGGCGTCCTTCGCGAGGCCGTTGATGCCGTCGAGCACGTCCACGTCGGGGTTCGACCCGTCCATTGCGAGTCCAGCCATCTGCCGCGGCCCCTTACCTTTCGCGCGCGCGAGCGCCGTGTGAGTGCTGCCAACCCCCGTGGTCGTCGGGCGTGGCCGGATTCCCACGGCCCCGCCATGTCTCCCCGCCCAGGAAACGCGATGCGCATCCGTGCCGTTCCAGCTTCCACCGGATGATCACCAGGACGTTACCGAAGAGAGACCGATGTCCGCAGTTCAGGGCCCCATGTTCACGCAGCGTTCGCGCTGGGCAGCGCTTTCGCGCCGGCTTCGGTGACCCGGGTCGCACCGATGTAGTCCGGCTTGTCGATCTTGTCGAACCGGATGACCGCGCCCGTGTACGGAGCGTTGATCATGTATCCGCCGCCCACGTAGATCCCCACGTGGTGGATGGACCGCGGATCGTTCAGGTCGTGCGCGAAGAACACCAGGTCTCCCGGCAGCAGCTCGTCCCGTTTGGGGTGCGGTCCGGCGTTCCACTGGTCGTTGGCGACGCGCGGCAGCTCGATGCCCACCGAGTGGTAGGCCGCCTTTGTCAGCCCCGAGCAGTCGAAACGCCCGTTCTGTTCAGGTGTGCCGTTTCCGCCCCACAAGTACGGTTTGCCCAACTGCTCCTGGGCGAAGTAGATCGCGGAGGCGGCCTGCCGGGACGGCGCCACCCGCCCCACCGGTGCCGCGAAGCTTTTCGCGAGGGTGGTGATGATCCGCACGTAGTTCTGCGTCTCGCTGATCGCCGGCACCCCGCCCGCCTTGATGACGCGGTACGCGCCCGCGTTGTAGGCCGCCAGCATGTTGTGCGCCGGGTCGCCCGGGACGTCCTTCACGTACTTCGCCAGTTCGCAGTCGTACGACGCCGCCGACGGGATCGCGTCCGCCGGGTCCCACACGTCCCGCCGGCCGTCCCCGTTCCCGTCGATCCCGTGCGACTGCCACGTGCCGGGGATGAACTGGGCGATGCCCTGCGCCGCCGCCGGGCTCTGCGCCCGGGGGTTCCAGCCGCTCTCCTGGTAGAGCTGGGCGGCGAGCAGCGCGGGATTGATGGCGGAGCACAGATTGCCCCACTTCTGCACCAGCGGCTGGTACGCCGCCGGCACGGCCCCCTTCGCCAGCCCCACGGCCCGGCCCGCGCCGCCTGCCAGGCCCGCGGCGGCGGAGTACACGCCCACCACGAGGAGCGCGAGGAAACAGAGCACCAGCCCGACTCCGAGCCCACCGGCCACCCAGTATTTGCGCACCCCCCAACCCTCCCCCAAACGGGCGTGTTTCACCGCTGTTTTCGGCATGTACCTCGCCACACAGAGCCGTACCGGCCCGATTCCGCGCCCCCCTGCGACCGCCCGGGGCTCGCCCCCCGCCCCGCTTCACTCCCCCAGCTCGAACCAGACCGACTTGCCGTGCCCCGGCCCGTGGCGGCAGACACCCCACTCGTCGGCACACGCGCCGACCAGGTACAGCCCCCGGCCGTCCACCGCTCCCCCCGCGGGCCGCCGCCGGACCGGCAGCCCCGGCGCCCCGTCGTGCACCAGGACGCGCAGCGTGGCCGGCGCGGGCCACTCCCCGTACAGCGTCACCGGCTCCGAACAGCCACTGTCCCGGCAGGCGTTGACGGCGTTCGTCACCACCTCGGACGTCAACAGCAGCGCGGTGTCCGCCAGGTCCCGCCGCCCGGCGGCCCGCACCGCCGTACCGACCGCGTCCCTGGCCGTACGCACCCAGCCCGGATCCGGCGGGAAGACGAGCGAGAAGTCGCCCAGCGTGTGCGGCCGGCCTGCGGCCTCGGCGGTGGGACACATGACGTGGCCTCCTCGGGTCACGGGGCCCGGCCGGGCGTGGCGCACGGGGGTGGCCGGTGCCGTCGAAGGTAGGAAAGCGCTTTTGGAAGTTACAACCTCTTCCGGCCAATCTCGCTCGGACGGGTGGTATCGCCCCGGCTCACCGTCCCCCGCCGCACCACCGCGCGAGACTGCCCGGGACCCGAGGAGGAAGCGATGCCACCCAGGAGCCGGCCCAGCGAGCGCCACCGCCGCCTCGGCGCCGAACTGCGCAAACTACGCCTGAGCGCCGGGCTGTCGGGAGACCGGGCCGCCCTCCTGATCGGCGCCGACCGCGGCCGCGTGAGCAACATCGAGGCGGGCCGGGTCGACGTCCCGCGCAACGGGCTCCACAAGTTGCTCCGGGCCTACGGCTGCACGGAAGGCCCCCTCTTCGAGGGGCTGATGGCGATGGCCCAGGACCGGGGAAAGGGCTGGTGGGACGCGTACCGCGAGGTGATGGAACAGCCGGCCCTCGACCTCGCCGAACTGGAGTGGCGCGCGGCCCACATCCGCAACCACGAACCACTCGTGATCCCCGGGGTACTGCAGACCGCCGCGTACGCACGGGCGGTGTGCAAGATGTTCGACGAGTCCGACGCGGCGATCGACCAGTACGTCCGGTTCCGTATGGCGCGGCAGCGCATCCTCGACGAGCAGCACGGCACGCCGTACCACGCGGTCATCCAGGAGGGCGCGCTGCGCACCCGCGTGGGCAGCGCGGAGATCATGCGCCGCCAGCTCCGGCGTCTCATCGAGCTGGCCCGGCTGCCCCACCTGACGCTGCAGATCTTCCCCTTCGAAGCCGGGCCCTACTCCGGGGTGAGCCGCTCGTTCAGCATCTACGGCGGCCCCACGCCCGCGCTCGACACCGTCCGCCTGGAACAGCCCGTGGCCTCCGTCGTGCTGCGCGACGAGGAGCACACGAGCCGGTACGGCAAGATCTTCGCCAAGCTGACCGAACTCGCGCTGCCGCCGGTTGACCCGGAGGCCAGGCCTGAGTCTCATGAGGGCCGGGACTCGCTGACCCTCATTCAGCACCTGATGTACGCCTCCTAGGAGTGACGCGATGCCCCGGCTCACCTGGCGGAAGTCCTCGTACAGCGGAAGCGGCCAGGACGACTGCGTGGAGGTGGCGCGGTACCCGGGCGGGCCGGTCTTCTACCGTGAGAGCGACCGGTCCGGCGTCATCGCGCGGGCCGCCGCGCCCAGCTGGGCCGCGTTCCTCCGGGCCGTCAAGACCGGCGGCAGCGCGCCCGGCCCCCGCTGACCTGCCCGCCCACCACCGAAGCCCGACGAAGGAAGCCATGCCGACCGCCCCCACACCCCCCGCGCACCTCCGCTGGCAGAAGGCCACGGACGACGAGAGCGCGCCCGAGTACATCGAGGTGGCCTTCGGGGACGACGGCCACGTCTACCTGCGGACGAACACCGAGCCGGACAACGTCGTGGTGACGACGCGCACCAAGTGGGACGCGTTCGTGCTCGGCGTGAAAGCCGGGGAGTTCGACCACTTCGTGGGACTTTGATGACAATTGCCTGGGGTAATCGGTCGTGATACACACGTCACGCCGGTGGAGCCCGGAGCGCCGTACGCCTCCGTATGCACGCAATCCCCACGGCATCCGTCGAAGAAAGCCGCCAAGTCGACATCCGGTGGCGGTTTTGTCAGCGAAGATAGAGGCCGGCCCGTACCGCGTGGCGCGGGTGCGCAACTACTCATAAGGGGCGGTGAGTTCATACATGTACTTGGCGGCCGAAAAGGGCGACATCACCACCATCATTGGCGGAATCGCCCCGAACTGGGGCCCGTTCGGGACCCTGGGCAACGAGGCCCGCGTGATGATCGAAGTGGTCATGGCAGTAGCGATTCTGCTCTGCCTCGGCATCGCGATCTGGGGCGCGGCCAAGCAGCGCATCGGTGCCACGGCGCTGCGCGACACGTTCAGCGCCGAACAGGGCAAGGGCCTCATCGTGGCGGGCCTGACCGGGGTCTTCATCATCGGATCACTGGGCACGCTGTTCACGATCGTGTACGGGATGGCGGTGTAGCCCGCCGTACGGGCGGGGCACCGGATCGCCGTACGGCCGGGGGCACCGTACCGCCACGCGGCCGCGCCACCGGATCGCCACGGCCGCCGGGCCGCGAGGCGCCGGGGCAGCGGCGGCCGGAGCGGCGTTCTGGCGGGCATCGCCCCGGCGGACGGTGGCCGGTACGGGGAGGGGCCGGCCGCCCGCGCCGTACGGCACCCGGCCGGCCCCTCCCGCGCCGTCCCACCGCCCGCCACACCACGTACCGGCGGCCTCGCGCCCCCAACGCGCTCCCGGTCCCGCACCCCCTGGCCCCGCGCCCTTCCGTACGCCCCTCCGGACCCCGTCAGCCCAGCCCTCCCCCGCCTCCCCCACCACAGGCCCCACCTCACCGCCGAGAGCACATGCCGATGCCCGACCGTCCCGCCCCGCGTGGTTCCGCTTTGCGCCACTCCGGCGAGCAACGGGCCGATTGGGCCGCGTTCCGGACGGGGACACAAGGGCATGGCGGGGACGGAGCGGCGGACGCGGCGTACGAGGTGGCCGCACCCGTCGCAAGGTCCCCCATTCGCCTCTTCCGCCCAGCATCTGAGGTCCCGTCACGGTGAGATGTACTCATACCACTGCGCCCGAGCCGCCGCCCGCGCGGCTACGGTCATACACGGGTGGCGGAACGACGGCAGTGACGGCTAGGTCGGTTGAGGGGGCACAGGCGCGATGAGTCTCGGCGATGGCGGTGGATACGGCGGTGGCGAGCCCGGCGGCCCGGACGCGGGCGGGCAGACCCGCACCAGACTCCCGGACGGCGGCAGCGACCCGTACGGGTCCGGCCGCCGGCCCCGGGCGGGCCTCTCCAGCCGGAACCTGATCACGGTCGTCGGGGTGGTGGTGCTGCTGATCGCGGCCATCGCCTTCGCGAACCGGGGCGGGGGCGGCCAGGGGGCCGCCGACGACACCCCGAAGGACACGGACGCCCGCCCCACCGCCCCGACCGGCACCAAGCCGGTCACCGGCAAGAACGACGGCATCGCGACAGGCTTCGCGAAGACGGAGCAGGGGGCGCAGTCGGCGGCGGCGAATTATGCGGTGGCGTTGGGTTCCGACGGCATGTTCAAGGCCGACAGCCGTCACGCCATAGTGGACCAGGTCTACACACCGCAGGCAGCAGCCCGGCTCAAAGGTTCGCAGGACAAGGCGTACTCGGCGGAATTCCTGCGCAAACTCGGGCTCGACGCGGCCGGCAACGCCCCCAAGGGCATGACCTTCATCTCCCGCACAATCCCCGTCGGCACGAAGGTCGAGCAGTTCGGCGACGACAAAGCCAAGGTCGCGGTCTGGTACACGGGGCTGATCGGCATGGCGGGCCCCGGGTCCACCGATCCGGTCCGTACGGACTGGCAGACCTGGACGTTCGACCTGTCCTGGTCGGGCGGGGACTGGAAGATCACCAACGACTCGCAGAAGAGCGGCCCCGCGCCGGTCGCCGGGGACATCCCGGCCGCCGGTGCCGGGGAGATCAGCAAGGCGGTCAAGGATTACGGAGGGTTCACGTATGCCAGGTAGTCCGCGCCGCTCACGCCATCGAGCCCGCTCGGTCCTGTCCGCCTGGGCGGGCATCCAGACCGCCGTCTTCATGCTGGCCGCCCGCGCCACCGCGGCCCCGACGCCGCCACCTTCAGGCACAGCGTCCCCCTCGCCGTCCCCCAGCGCGAGTAACGACCCGTGCGACCTGCTGATCGGGTCGGCGAAGGACTACTGCCAGAAAGACGCCGACGGCGCCACCGCCCCCAAATCCCCCGGCGGCCTCACCGACAACAACCCCCTCGATCCCCTCACCTCCCTCGCCAAGGGCTGTGCCAACGCCGCCGCCTGGATCGTCGACAAGCTGTCCGATGCCGTGAAGGCGACCTCGCAGGTCGACTTCACCAATCCCGCGTTCCTCAGGCAGTACGCCGTCGTCTTCGCCGCCTCGACCGTGCTGACGCTCGTGCTGTGGCTGCTGGCCGTCGCCAAGCGGGCCGTGCGCGGGGTGCAGCTGACCGAGGCGATCAGCGAGGCGGTCGGGTTCCTGTGGCTGACCGTGCTGGCCTCCGCGTTCACGCCGCTGATCCTCTATACGGTCGTCTCGGCCACCGACGGCATCACCGAGATCATCGCCAAGGGCACCGGCGCGCAGACCGACACGTTCTTCGGCGCGTTCGCCGCGGCCCTGAAGAAGGACACCGACATCGGCGGCGGCCCGATCATGCTGATCGTGGTCTCGCTGGTGTCCGTGCTGGCGGCCGGCGTCCTGTGGCTGGAGCTGGTGATCCGGGCGGCCCTGCTGTACGTGGGCGCGCTGCTCGGCACGGTCGTCTACGCGGGCCTGGTCGACAAGAACATGTGGGGCCACGTCCGCCGCTGGGCGGGCATCATGATCGCCGTGATCATGGTGAAGCCGGTGATCGTGATCGTGCTGGGCATCGCCGGCGCGCTCTCCTCCGGGGACGGCCCGAACGCCTTCTCGGCCGTGGTCTCCGGCCTGGCGATCATCCTGCTGGCCATCTTCGCCAGCGCCGTGATCTACCGTTTCGTCCCCGGCTTCGGCGACGAGCTGGTCTCGGCCCGTACGAACAAGAAGCAGGCCACCGAGGGCTCCCAGGCCGCCGCCGTGATCTCCTCGCCCGCCGCGCTGGTGTCCCAGGGCATCAAGGCGCACAGTTCCCGCAGGTCCGGCGGGGGCGGCGGCGCGGAGCCGAGCGGCGGACAGCCCCGGCCCGCGGACGCGGTGTCCGGCGGTGTGGCCGCCCACAGCAGCCGCAACAGCGGTTCCCCCGGGGGCGGTGGCCGCGTCCCGGCCCCCGCCGCCCCCGCATCCCGTACGCATCCGTCCTCCGGTTCGAGCACGGGCTCCTCCAGCACCGCCCGCACTGGCAAGACCCCAGGAGGTGACGGGCGTTGACGACCCAGTCCCACCCGATCACGCCCCGCCGCACCTATTTGCTCGGCCGCGCCCGCCCGAACGCGATCGTCGGCAAGAACCGCGAGACCGGCGAGATCGCGCTGATCATCGCGGGCGCGTTCCTCGGCATGCTGTGCGGCCTGCTGGTGCCGGTGCTGTCGCTGCGGATCGCTTCCCTGACCGGTTTCCCGCTGCTGGCGATCGCCGCGGTCTACTTCCCGTACCGCGGCCGTACGTTCTACAAGTGGTTCGAGATCAACCGCAGCTACCGGCGCACGGTCCGCCGGGGCGCGACGTACCGTTCCGGCGCCGCCGAGGCGGGCGTCCGCCTCGACGGCCGCGAGGTGGAGATCGGCCCGCCGCCCGGCATCGGGCGCATCAACTGGCTGTCCGCGCCGTTCGGGCCGGACGAGATCGCCGTGCTGCTGCACGCCGACCGCCGTACGGTCACCGCCGCCATCGAGATCGAGGGGCCGGGCGTCGGCCTGCGCGACAGCGAGGACCAGGAGGCCCTGGTCGAACGGTTCGGCACGCTGCTCAAGCACGTCGCCAACGGGGACGGCTTCGTCACCCGCCTCCAGATGCTGGCCCGTACGCTCCCCGCCGACCCGGACGCGCACGCCAAGGACGTGGCCCAGCGCGGCGACCCGCGGTCCCCGGAATGGCTCCGCGAGTCGTACGACCAGCTCCAGTCCATGGTCTCCACCTCCTCCGAGCAGCACCGCGCCTACCTGGTCGCCTGTATGCACTACACCCGCGAACTGGCCGCCGAGGCGCACACGATGGCGCGCGCTGCGCAGCTGCACCACGGCGGGCTGGTCCGTAAGAAGCTGGACCGGGACGCGGGCCTGGCGGTCGTCATGGCGCGCGAGCTGACCGACATCTGCGCGCGGCTGGCCGAGGCCGACATCCGCGTACGGCAGCCCCTCGGGCAGAGCAGGCTGTCCTCCCTGGTGCACTCCATGTACGACCCGGACCACCCCATCGACCACATCCAGGCGATGACCAAGCGCAACGCCTGGCCGGCCGAGCTGGACGCGATGGAGCCGACGTACCTCCAGGCCAAGACCCGGGAATCGGCCACCCGCGCGCCGTGGTGCCACGCCACGGCCTGGATCAAGGAGTGGCCGCTGACCCCGGTCGGCGTCAACTTCCTGGCTCCGTTGCTTGTGCACACGCCCGATGTGATCCGTACGGTGGCGGTCTGCATGGACCTGGAGCCCACCGAGATCGCGATCGAGCGGATGCTGACCGAGAAGACCAACGACGACGCGGAGGCCAGCCGGGCCGCGAAGATGAACCGGGTGGTCGACCCGCGCGACGTGGCCCACCACGGCCGCGTCGACCAGCGCGGCGAGGACCTGGCCTCGGGCGCCGCGGGCGTCAACCTGGTCGGCTACATCACCGTCTCCGCCCGTTCCCCGGAGGCGCTGGCCCGCGACAAGCGCACCATCCGCGCCTCGGCGGGCAAGAGTTACCTCAAACTGGAGTGGTGCGACCGGGAACACCACCGCGCCTTCGTCAACACGCTGCCGTTCGCGACCGGGATCCGCCGCTAAGCCGCTGGGAGGCGCGTACGTCATGGCCATGCTCGATCCGCTCGCGGCACTCACCGAGGCGTTCACCAGCTTCCTGTTCGGGAAGGTGGAGACGACGCGGCTGCCGGTACGGACCTCCACCGGCCAGGCCCAGGCGGTCTACCTGCCCACCGCCGCGCCGGGCCTGGGCGACTCCGGCGTGATCATCGGCCGCGAGGTCTACAGCGGCAAGGGCTACATCTACGACCCGTTCCAGCTGTACGGACAGCAGCTGCCCGCGCCGCACTGGCTCGTCCTCGGCGAGTCCGGCAACGGCAAGTCCGCGCTGGAGAAGACGTACGTGCTGCGCCAGCTCCGCTTCCGCGACCGGCAGGTCGTCGTCCTCGACGCCCAGGGCGAGGACGGCGTCGGCGAGTGGAACCTGATCGCCCAGCAGCTGGGCATCACCCCCATCCGCCTCGACCCCACCGCCGCCCTCAACGGCGGCATCCGCCTCAACCCCCTGGACCCGTCGATCACCACGACCGGCCAGCTGGCCCTGCTCCGTACGATCATCGAGGTCGCCATGGGGCGCGGCCTGGACGAGCGCTCCGGCTTCGCGCTCAAGGTGGCCCACGCGTACGTCAACGAGACGATCACCAACCGCCAGCCGGTCCTCACCGACATCGTCGAGCAGCTGCGCCACCCGGAGGAGGAGTCCGCGGAGGCCATGAACGTCGACATAGACGACGTACGGGCCTGGGGCCTGGACGTGGCGCTGGTGCTCGACCGGCTCGTCGACGGCGACCTGCGCGGCATGTTCGACGGCCCGACCACGGCCGGCATCGACCTGGACGCGCCGCTGATCGTCTTCGACCTGTCGCACATCGACCGCAACTCGATCGCGATGCCGATCCTGATGGCCATCGTCGGCGTGTGGCTGGAACACACCTGGATCCGCCCCGACCGGAAGAAACGGATCTTCCTCGTCGAGGAGGCCTGGCACATCATCAACTCGCCGTTCGTGGCCCAGCTGTTCCAGCGCCTGCTGAAGTTCGGCCGCCGCCTCGGCCTGTCCTTCGTCGCCGTCGTCCACCACCTCAGCGACGTGGTGGACGGCGCCGCCGCCAAGGAGGCCGCGGCGATCCTGAAGATGGCCTCCACCCGTACGATCTACGCCCAGAAGACGGACGAGGCACGGGCCACCGGCGGCGTCCTGGGCCTGCCGCGCTGGGCGGTGGAGATCATCCCGACGCTCACCCCCGGTATCGCGGTGTGGGACGTCAACGGCAACGTCCAGGTCGTCAAACACCTGATCACCGAGGCCGAACGGCCGCTGGTCTACACCGACCGGGCGATGACCGAGACCTCCGCGGCGATGACGGAGGAAGCGCTCGCGATCGGGCGGGCGGCGGACGCGGAGGCCGAGCGACGGGCCGAAGCGCTCGCGATGCAGCGGCAGTTCCGGGACGAGTCGAGCGAGACGGTGGCGTGACGCGGGGATACGGGCACGGGCACGGCGGTACGGACGGTACGGGAGCTGCCGGTGGTACGGGCGGTGCGTCCGGCGGGCGGGGGCGGGGCGTTCCCGACTCCCTCCTGGTCGGCGTGCTCGCCTTCCTCCTCGGCCTGACCGTCCTGGCGTGGACGGCGACCGGCCTGGCCGGCCTCTTCGCACACGGCGCCTGGCCGGACGGCGTGACCTTCTCCCGTACCCCGCTGGCGCTGCGCAGCCTGATAGCCGCCCCGCACGACCTCCCGGCCGCCTGGCCGGACACCCCCGCCGGCCAGCTCTCCGGCTACGGCCTGTTCTGGGGCATCCTCATCAGCGAATTGCTGGTGCTGGTCGTCCTGACGGTGTTCACCCTGGGCACGATCGCCCGCTACCGGGCCGTACGCGCCAACCGCCGGGCCGGGGGCAAGGGCACCGCTCCCGCAGCGCCGGCACCGGGCTCGTCGGGGGCCATGACGCCGGCACCGGGCCCGTCGGGGGTCACGACGCCGGCGCCGGGCCCGGAGGCCGTGGCGCCACCGGCTGCGGGGCCTGCGCCCGCCGCCGCGGCCCCTGGCGCGCCCGAGACGGCAGCCCCTGCCGGACCGGCCGCACCGACTCACCCTGGAGGCGTACCAGCCGCACCGATCCCCGCATCCGCCCCACCGATCACCCCACCCACTTCAGCCACTCTCCCCTCTCCAACCGCTCCCACTTCTCCAACCGCTCCCACCTCTCCGACCACTCCCGCGCCCGCGCTCACGGCCGTCGGCCCCGCCGTCCCCGCGAGCGACCCCACCCCCGCCCCGCCCGTGCACTACGGCTCCGACCGCCGCCAGGCCGGCGCACTCGCCGCAGCCGCCATCACCGCCGCCGAGGGCCCCCTCGTGGTGGCCACCACCGATCCGTCCCTCTGGGCCGACACCAAGGACGCCCGCGCCAAGCTGGGCCCCCTGCTGACCTACGACCCGCAGCACCTGCTGGACACTCCGGCGCGGATGCGCTGGTCCCCGACGTCCGGTTGCGAGGACATCGGTACCGCCGCCGCCTGTGCGACCGCGCTGCTCGCCCCCGTACGGCCGTCCAGCGCCCTCGACTCGGCGGTGGCCGACGCCGCGACGACCCTGCTGCGCTGCTGGCTGCACGCCGCCGCCGTGGACGGCCGTCCCTTCCGCCAGTTGCACCGCTGGGCGCACACCAGCGGCGCCGCGCACGAGCCCGTACGCATCCTGCGCACGAACCAGAAGGCGTCGGCCGGCCAGGCGGGCGAGCTGGAATCCGTACTGACCGCACACGCGGAACGCCGGGAGATGGCCAAGGAACTGGTCTCCCGCACCCTGGCGTCGCTGGCGTCGATCCACATCCGGGACGCCTGCAATCCGGCGCGATCCGATGCCCTCCTTCTCGAATCTTTCATCGACGAAGGGGGAACGCTCTACGTGGTAGGGGAATCCATCGAGGATCCGCGGACCACTCCGGGTGCGATGCCGCTGCTCACCGCACTCCTCTCCAACGTGGTCGAGCACGGCCGCCGCATGGCCGAACGGTCATCCGCCGGTCGGCTCGACCCACCACTCACCTTCGTCCTGCACGACATCGCGGCGCTCGCGCCGTTCCCCGCGCTGCCCGGCCTGCTGGAAACCGGCCGCGCGCAGGGCCTGTTGACGCTGGCCACACTGCGCTCGGAGGAACAGGCGCGCGCCCGCTGGCCACACCGGTCCCTGCCGTCCTGACCGGCGCGCCCATAGCTGTGCGCCTCCAGCCGTACGTCCGTGACCGCGCACCCGTAGCCGCCCTCACCGCCGGGAGCGTCACGGCTACGCCTCCCGGTTACGTCTCCCGGTTACGTCTCCCGGTTACGCGCGCTCCAGCGTCATCTCGCGGTCGACGGCCGGCCCGCCCTTCGGATCGGCCATCGTCCGGCCGGTCTCGACGAAGCCGAGCGACCGGTAGAGCGCCGCCGCGCGCTCGTTCTCCTCGTGCACCCAGAGCCGTACGCGGCCCACCGCCGGCTCGGAGCGGCTCCACGCCCACTCCACCGCCGCCGCGAACAGTTCGCGCGCCAGCCCCGTGCCGCGGTGTTCCGGACGCACGTACACGCCGACGATGTGCGCCCACGGCGCCTCGCCGCCCCGCTCGTCCGCCCCCTCCTTCTCGACGAGCACGACGACCATGCCGCCCCAACTGCCGTCCGGAGCCTCTCCGATGATGGTCAGCGGGTCCCGGTCCTCGTCACTGCGGCCCGCCCGCCGCTGCCACACCTCGTCCGGATACGCGGCGACCTTCTGGAAGGACTCGTGGAAGGCGATGCGCGCGACCGGATCGGCGAGCGCCGCCAGCCGGAGTTCCCTGAGCCGCTTCCACTCGTCCGCCTTCACGGGCCTGATCAGATACCCCATCGGCCCAGCATCCCAGCAGCTCTTCCCCCTGGCCACCGGTAATTCACCCTCCCCACCGGCCACTTACTAGTTAGGCTAGCCTCACCTAACTCACTTTCGGTTTGCGGAGGCACCACCTTGCCCGAATCCCCCACTCCGACCGGCACGGGTCCACACCGACCCGCTTCTTCGCCCCCTCTTTCGCCCGCCTCCTCGACCGGCACCGGGCCTCTCGCCCTCCGCCTGGCCGGCCTCGCCGGGATCGCGGCGTCCGTGGCGTGGCTCATCGGTGACATCCTGCTGCTGGGGAAGCCCATGGGGTCACCGGATCAGTACCCGATCCTGAACGCGTACGACGGCATGGCGCGCGACTCGCTCGCCGCGATGCTGCCGGCCTCCACCACACGTCTGGCCTGGGGCGCCCTCCTGGGCGTCCTGACAGGGCCGCTCTACCTCGTGGCCTGCCGCCACTTCCGCCAGGCACTGCGCCCGCAACCCCGCCGGGTCTCCTTGCCGCCCTATCTGTTGCTGACGGCGGGCTACGCGCTCGCCCCCTTCGCTCACGGCTCGTTCTTCTACTGGGGCCAGGCCGCAAAGGCGGTCCACGAGTCCGGCGCGCGCTCCGATGTGCTGACCGCTCTTCCGGGGGACCTCGCCACGGTGCTCTTCATAGCGTACGCCGTACTCCTGGCGCTCTGGGTGGTCGGCTCCGTCTGGCTGGCCGTCCTCGTCCTGCGCGGCGGCACCGCCCTCCCCCGCTGGATGTGTATCGCGAATCCGCTGGTCTGCACCGTCATAGGCACCCTGGTGACCAAGCTCTGGCCAGGGGCCATCGGTACGGCCCTCCAGGGAGCCTCCCTGAGCGCCGCGAACCTGCTCCTCTTCACCCTCACCACCGTGGCCTTCTGGAAGAAGACCACCTGAAGCGTTCCGGAAAATGCAAAACCCCCGAAATGCAGGAAGCCCCGCACCATACGGTGCGGGGCTTCCCACATTCACAATTAGTTCGGCGGCGTCCTACTCTCCCACAGGGTCCCCCCTGCAGTACCATCGGCGCTGAAAGGCTTAGCTTCCGGGTTCGGAATGTAACCGGGCGT